>JAZQVG010000114.1:0-6474 GCA_045631625.1 Christensenellaceae bacterium | reverse complement strand
TTAGCAAAATCTAATTCATTAAGCGATAAAATGATAAATCATTTGGCTAAAGTTGAAGACATCTTGCCTAATATTATTGAAAAAGAAAAAGCAGAAGGTAGTAAAATTTTCTTAGTTCTTGACCCGCCAAGAAAAGGTTGTGATACTAAGGTTATAGATGCTATTATTAAGAGTGATATTGATAAATTAGTGTACGTATCTTGTAATCCTTCAACGCTTGCAAGAGATGTTGGCTTGCTTGTTGGTACGTTAGAATATAAAGATGGTGAACTTGTTAAAACAAATAGTAAAAATTTAAGATATAACGTTGAAAGTGTACGCCCTTACGATATGTTTCCACAAACCAAACATATCGAGACAATGGCAGTATTGATAAAAAACATATAAGAAAGCACCTTTAAAAAGGTGTTTTTTTATTTTAATAATTGATTTTTTGTCATAAAAAATTACATTTAAAAATATAAATAAATAAAAAGTTATTAACAATTTGACTGATATAAATTGTTAATAAGTTAATAACTTTTTAATTTTCCAGTAATTTTAGTGTGTTTTATGGGTAATTTTAAGAAAAAAAACTTAGTTATAATTTCCGTATTATTGATAACTGCTTTAACGTTTGTTTTTTGTTTTAGTATGCTTATTATTAAACCTGCCGTTGACGTTCCAGGAAAAGTAAAAGTAGTTCTTGATGCAGGACATGGAGGGATTGACGTTGGGGTTTCTGGTGTTTTAACAAATGTGTCTGAAAGTGAAATTAACCTTAAAATAGTAAAAAAACTTGAAAGAAAGTTAAGTGATGCCGGTATGCTTGTTGTTTTAACAAGAAGTTCTGAGGCAGGTTTGTATGGGTTGGCAACGCAAAATAGAAAGAAAAAAGATATGCAAAAAAGAAAAGAAATTATTTTAGATGCTAAACCAAACCTTGTAGTTAGCATACATTTGAATAAATATTCACTTTCTTCAAGACGTGGTGCACAAGTTTTTTATAAGGCTAACGACGTTGATGGAAAAAAATTAGCGTTAAGCGTGCAAAATTCTTTTAATACTATGGAAGAAGCGTCAAGGTCGTGTTCAGCATTGACGGGAGATTATTACTTACTTAATTGTAGCGATTATCCATCCATCATAGCAGAATGTGGCTTCTTATCTAATCCAGATGACGAAGCGCTTTTGATTACTGACGAGTATCAAGACGCACTTGCTTATGCGATTTTTAAGGGAATTGTAGAGTATTTAGTTTCACCAACCTTTAATTATAATTATTAATAACATAAATATAAAAAGAGTCCAAACAGAATTGGACTTTTTTATTGTTTTTTTTCTTTAAATATTGTATAATAAGTATATTATTAAAATAGGGTAGTGTTGAATTGTTTAATTTAGGCGAAAAAATGGAGCAAGGCAAGGCAAAGAATCTTAACCCAATAGTGCTAGCATTTGTTGGTGATGCCGTTTATTCCTTGTTCATAAGAGAAAAATTGACTTTTACTTCCGATTGTAAGACGGGGGAATTAAATAAAAAAGCAACGGCTGTTGTTAAGGCAACTGCACAGGCTGATTTTGTTAATACAATAATACCACTTTTTAATGAAGAAGAATTGGCAATTTTCAAAAGGGGTAGAAATGCAAAAAAAAGCACTAAGTCAAAAAGTGCTTCCGTTGCAGAATATAACGCATCAACAGGTTTTGAAGCCGTAATTGGATATTTATACCTAATTGGAGATATTAAAAGATTAAACTATTTATTAAACGAAGGTAAAGATTATGAAAGTTGAAGGTAGAAATGCTGTTTATGAACTATTAAAAACAGATAAAGAAATTGATAAAGTTTTAGTTCAAAAAGATTTGAAAGACGATGCAAGTAAAAGGCTTATAAACACTATTCGTTCTAAAAGAGTGAAATTGCAAGTTGTTGATAAATACGTTATAGAAAAGGAAAGCGAAAGCAAAAGAAGCCAGGGTTTTATTGCATACGTTTCTAATTATGAATATTTTGATTTAGAAGATGTCTTAGATGCCACTTGTGATAAAGACGGTTTTGTGCTTATCTTAAATGAAATTATGGACCCACATAATTTAGGTAGTATTATTAGGGTGGCTGAATGTGCCGGTGTTGACGGTATTATAATTAGTAAGGACCGTTCCGCACAAGTAAACGATACTGTTATGAGAGTATCTGCTGGTGCATTAAACCACGTTAAAGTCGCAAGGGTGACAAACGTTAATAATGCAATTGATAAACTTAAAGAAAATGGTTATTGGGTTTTTGGTGCAGAAGCAGGTGGACAAAGTGTTTACGATGTTGATTTAAGGGGTAAGATTGCACTTGTTATCGGTGGTGAAGATAGTGGCGTTAAAAAACTTACAAAAGAAAAGTGCGATGGTATAATTTCTATACCAATGTACGGTAAAATAAATTCATTAAATGCTTCTGTTGCATGTGGTATTGCAGTTTATGAAGCGTTGAGGCAACGTAATTGATAAATAATTTTGATAAAAAAACTGATGAAGAATTAGTTAAATTGGCTAAAGAAAAAGATTTAGTGGTCTTTGAATATATACTTTCTAAGTATAAAGGTATGGTTACTAAATTATCTCGTTCATATTATTTAGTTGGTGGAGATATTGATGACCTTATACAAGAAGGCATGATTGGGCTTGTAAAGGCTATCACTAATTACAATTTTGATGCGCCTTTTAAATCTTTTGCTTATATTTGTATTAAATCTAGTATTCTTTCTGCAATAAAAGGTGCTAATAGATATAAAAATATGCCACTAAAAGACTACGTTTCTTTATCTAATGATGGTGAGTTTGATATTGATAAGAACGAGTATGCGATAGCAGACGAATTAAGCCCAGAAGAAACCTATATAAATAAAGAAGCAGAAACGGAACTTAAGGATAAAATTTATCAATCTTTATCGCCGTTAGAAAATTCAATTTTGGCTTATTACTTGCAAGGCTATACCTATGCAGATATTGGCAAAAAGATAGATAAAAACTCAAAGACTATAGATAACGCTATACAAAGAATACGTAAAAAAATAAAGGGAATTATAAAGTAAAAAGGGGGGGTAAATATGTCATATTTAGCATTATATAGAAAATATAGGCCGTCTAATTTTGACAGTTTAATAGGACAAGAACATATTGTTAAAACGCTATTAAATCAAATTAAGTTTGATAGGCTTGGCCATGCATACCTTTTTACAGGTACAAGGGGTACTGGTAAAACTTCTGCTGCAAAAATATTTGCAAAAGCAATAAATTGTAAACAGCCCATAAATGGTTCGCCTTGTGGAAAATGTAGTAGTTGTATAGCATTAAGCGACCCTTCAAACGTAGACGTAATAGAAATTGACGCAGCATCAAACAACGGTGTAAACGAAATAAGAGATTTAAAAGAAAAGGTGCAATATCCACCTGTAAGTTGTAAATACAAGGTATATATTATTGACGAAGTTCATATGTTGTCAACACCTGCGTTTAACGCATTATTAAAAACTCTTGAAGAACCACCTAAGCACGCTATATTTATCTTGGCTACTACTGAAGTGCATAAAATTCCTGCAACTATTTTATCAAGATGTATGCGTTTTGATTTTAAGATAATTTCAACAGAGAAAATTGCTGAACTTATTAGTAAAATTTTTGATGAAGAAGGTAAAAAATACGAAAAAGAAGCCATTTTTGCTATAGCAAAGGCAGGGGAAGGTAGTATACGTGATGCACTTTCTATCGCTGAAATTGCACTTTCTATTGATGATGGTGTTTTAACTTATAAAGACGTAACGGATATCTTAGGTTCAACCAATTTTGATTTATTGGCTAAATTTATTAAAAACGTTGTTGTTGGTGACGTTGGTGAAGTTTTGGGTGAAATAAATAATTTTACATTAGTTGGTAAAGTTATGGGCGCATTACTAAAAGATATAGTATCTTTCATACGTGATTTAATTGTTGTTAAAACTTGCTCTAATGCAAAAAGTATTTTGTCAATACCTGAAAATAATTTTAATAATTTAGTTGATTTGGCTTCGTTATGTACAACAGATAGGTTGCTTAGGATTTTAGATATTTATTCAAGTGCAGAAAACTTGATGAGATATTCAAAACATCAATCTATAGTATTAGAGTGTGTTTCGCTAAAGGCTTGTAAACTTGAAAACGATTATAACTTTGATGCTTTAATTGCTAGAATAAAAGAATTAGAAGATAAAATTTCAAGTGGAAATATTTTAGTAAACGTTAATAAAGGTGCTATTGAAAAAAATATTTCTAACGAAAATAAAGAAAAAGCGGTAAGTGAACCACAAACCGAACAAAAAAAGAGTGCTAAACTATCTTTACAAGGCGAAAAGGTTAATTATATAAAGGGTAAACTCTTATACAATATGCGAGAGGTTGTTAAAAGTGAACTAATTTGGAACGTGCTTCAAGGTGTTGAGTTTGATATTAAAGGCGAAATTTTAACAATTACCACGTTTAACCAAAACGATTTTGAATTATTACAAGATAAAAACGCTACTGAAAGGCTAAAAGAAGCACTTGACGAGTATGATTTTGAAGTTAAAATCGTAATGGATAAAGACAAAGTAAAACAAAGTAAAATAGATGAAGCAGCCGATGAAATTAAAAAAATATTCGGTAGCGATATAGTTATTATAAAGTAAAAGGAGATAATTATGTATAAAGGTGGATTTGGTGGATTTGGTGGAAACCAAATGCAAAATATAATGAGACAAGCACAAAAGATGCAAGAAGAAATGCAAAAAGCACAAGCACAACTTGAAGAAACTATCGTTGAAGGTGTTAGTGGTAGTGGTTTAGTAAAGGTTTCAATGACGGCTAAAAAGGTTGTACAAGGCATTGAAATTAACCCAAATGCCGTTGATATGGACGATTTAACTATGCTTGAGGATTTAATAGTTGCAGCACTTAACGATGGTTATAAAAAGGCTGACGAAGTTTATAATACCAAGATGGGTGCTTTTGGTAATATAGGCCTATAATTATGAAAGTTTTTATTGAACCTATTGGAAAACTTATTAATGAGTTTTCTAAATTGCCAGGTGTTGGTGCTAAAACTGCACAACGTTTTGCTTATAAGATAGTTAATATGTCAAGGGAAGAAGCAAAGTCTTTTTCTGATGCTATAATGAACGTTAAAGATAACGTACATTATTGTAAGGTTTGTGGCAATTTTTCTGAAAGCGATATTTGTGATATTTGTAAAATACGTAGTAAAGATACCATTTGTGTGGTTAAAGAACCTAAAGACGTTATTGCAATAGAAAAACTTAATGAGTTTGACGGCGTATATCACGTTTTACACGGCACAATCTCACCACTTGACGGTATTGGCCCAAACGATATAAATATTGGTGGCTTGCTTAAAAGGATTAACGAAGGTGGTGTAAGTGAAGTTATTATGGCAACTAACCCTGACGTTGAAGGTGAAGCAACTGCTATGTACATTACAAGTTTAATTAAACCACTTGGTATAAAGGTTACAAGGCTTGCACACGGTATTCCTATAGGTACTGATATTGAATATGCAGATGAAGTTAGTTTAGCAAGGGCATTTGTAGATAGAAAACAAATTTAGTTATGAAAGTTACTGTTTTTGGTTGCGGTAGGTGGGGCTCATTTATCGCTTGGTATTTGAATAGTTATTCGCACGACGTTTTAGTATGGGGCAATGAAGGGCATTATTCTTTTGACGTGCTAAAAAATACCAGACAAAATGAATACGTTAAGTTTGACAAGAAAATAAAACTTACTTGTAATATTGAAGAAGCATTATCGCATGCAGATACTATTATTATTTCTATTAGTTCGCAAGGGCTTAGAGATTTTATGCAAAAGATTACAAAGTTTGACGTAAAAAATAAGACGTTTGTGCTTTGTATGAAAGGCGTTGAAAACGAAACGGGTAAGCGCCTAACTGAAGTAATGATAGAAAGTGGTATCGATAAAGAAAAGGTAGCCGTTTGGGTGGGCCCAGGTCATATACAAGACTTTACAAAAGGCTTACCAAACTGTATGGTAATAGACGGTTATAATAAAGATTTAGTAAAGCATTTAGCAGATTCTTTTAGAAGCGATTTAATTAGATTTTACTATGGAGACGATATAATCGGCAGTGAAATTGGTGCGGCGGCTAAAAACGTTTTAGGTATAGCGGCAGGTATGCTTGACGGCAGTGGAAATTCAACTCTAAAAGGCCCGTTAATGGCAAGGGGCGCTAGAGAAGTTGCAAGGCTTATTAAGGCTATGGGTGGAAATGAATTATCTGCTTATGGCTTATGTCATCTTGGTGATTATGAAACGACGTTGTTTTCAGACCACTCAAATAATAGGCGTTTTGGTATACAATTTATAAAAGGTGAGAAATTTACCAAATTAGCTGAAGGTGTTTCAACTACTAAGGCATTGAAAATACTTGGCGAAAAATATAATGTTGATTTG
>JAZQVG010000113.1:0-4874 GCA_045631625.1 Christensenellaceae bacterium | reverse complement strand
TGATTCACGAAGAAAAACACTTGAAAAAGACAAAGAAACAGTGCAAACTGATTATGTAGTCAAGGAAGATGTGCCTGATGTGAAAATGGTAAAAGAAGCACAACAGGTTATGCAAAAAGTTTTACCTTATGGGTTAGACGATATTCTTGATGATGATTATGAAATCTTGGAAAAAGTACCACAGGAACAAATACAAGATAAGGCGAGAGAAGTTATACAAGATGACATTTCAAATACGAATAAATCATCAGCAAGACAGTCAACAAACGGTGGTAAAAAACGACCTGCAAAATCTGGTATTAGTATCGTACAAAAAACAACAAAAAAGGTTAAAAACACAACACAGAGATAGCGTTCAAGACATTATTGTCAAGTTAAAGTTATCTTTGATGAAAACTTTTTTTGAAAAGAAAGGTTATTTAGACTTGAATTATATCACAACGATAATAAAACAAGTTATAAATAACTTTAAGATTAAAAACAACCAAAGTGAATTAAAGCCTGAATGGACAAATGCTTTAATAAAGCAATGTGAAGCGGAAGTTGATTTAATGGCTAAGATAGAAACAGATAATGAAAGGGACGAATTGATTATATCAGAAGATGATATTGAAGATTGGTTCGGACAAAGGTTATAAAATGGCACGTAAATATATTGATATTGAATACCCTATGACCGTTGGAACAAATGTTCAAGGTCCTGATGGTCGTTATCGCAGGTTGCGTTTTCCGTCATTTACTGCTGAGATATGGACAGAAAAGAATCCATTGTTGCAAAAGGGTGAAATTGGACACGAAAGCGACACAAGCCGTATGAAAGTTGGCGATGGCGTTACATATTGGAATGATTTAGATTATATTGGCGGTCTGGGTGGTGATTTATGGGCGGACAATGTAAGATATGAAAATCAAGAATACCCAGATATGGAAAATTTACAAGATGCGATGGACGTATTATTATATACTGCACCAAGTGTTCGTTTATCTGGTGGCGGTTCGTATGAAATAGGTTCAACTGTATCAACAGTGAATTTGTCTTGGACGTGGAACAAAAAGATTACAAATCAAAGTATTGACCAAGGCATTGGTGAATTAGACCCAGAAACAAGGTCATACGTATATAACAAACCTATAACAACAAACACAACGTTTAAGATTGTAGGTGGTGATGGTAAAAACACAGCGACATCATCAACAAGTGTATCATTTATGCCTAAGAGATATTGGGGCGTTAGTGCAAAAACAAGTTTGACAGATGCGGACATCTTAGGTTTATCTAGTGAATTATCAACATCACGCACGCAGTCAAGAACATTTGATTGTTCAGGCGGTAAATATTTTTATCTAGTAATTCGCACAGACTATTGTTCTGGCATTAAATTCAAGGTTGGCGGATTATCATTTAGTGATATGACTGTTGAAACACGCAGTGTAGTCAATGCACAGGGGTATTCACAGAGTTATAATATATATCGTGTAAATAATATACAGACAGGGTCTGCAATAGCAGTGGAGGTTTTATAATGGCAGAGTTATCGGGAACAAATCTTGCAGGTTCAATAGTTCCATTTACTACGGAAGATACGTTTGCAACGCATTTGGCTAAGTTTGGCAAGGGCGGTTGGCGTTCGGTTGCCGACACAGCGGAAAGAGATGTAATAACTGCGGACAGACGTGAAGCAGGTATGGCGGTTTATGTGGTTGCTGAGAAGAAAGTATATATATTGTCTGATGATTTGACAACGTGGACAGATTTGCAGACAGGCGGTGGTGATTTAGGTTATACGAAAGATGAGATAGACGGATTTTTGGCTGCGATTGAAGCACAGATAACTGCACAGACAGCATTGATTGACGGCAAGGCAGATAAAACAGATATTCCAACACAAGTAAGCCAATTAGAAAATGATAGTGGTTATATAACGCAAGCAGATTTGGAAGATGTAAAATTGCCAGACCAGACAGGCAATAACGGCAAGTTTTTAATGACTGATGGTTCTAATACATCTTGGGAAAAAGTAAATGATTATACAGCAGGTGAAGGTCTTGTATTATCACAACCGTTTGAAAATGACGATTATAAACAGATTGAATACATTGAATCAACTGGTGATATATATGTTGATACAGGTGTTTTAGACAATCCGAATTATGAATATAAAGCAAGATTTCAACCGACAAATATTGATAAAAGTTTTTCAACATTGTTTGGTTATTTGGCTGGAAATGTTACGAGTGCACCTAGCAGAGCAATTCGTATTGAAGTACAAGATGGTGTAAAAAGTATAGCAATAGGGTACACAGACGATGGTAATTTTGCTGGAAAAATGTACACCGCTGGTGCAATGGACGAACTTGCGTGGCATAATGTGTCATACAATAAGACATCGGTTGAATTAGATGGTGCGACACTTTTAGAATTTAATCCTTACCCTGATGTGTTTCCTGCGAAGATGGTCTTGTTTGGTGCTTGGGTAGGTTATAGTTCAAACCCTAGTGGTTCTGATTGGAGTTATAGAACACAGTATGCAGGTAAGATTTCATCATTTGAAGTCTATGAAAACACAGACGGCACACCTGTATTGATTCATAATTTCATACCTGTAAAATCAAAAACAACAGATGAAGCAGGATTTTATGACACTATAAATGATACATTTCACCCTGTTGTTTCTTCTGTTGAACAAGCGACGTGGCAACAAGGTCCTGAATCAGCGATTGTTATTGAATTAGAACAGCCTGTTCCGCAAGTTTCTTTGAATGCAGGGAAATTTCTAACGAATGATGGAAAGAAATTGTATTGGGCAGATGTCGCTTCTGGTGGCGGTAGTGCAGAATACCCAGACCAAACCGACAACGCAGGCAAATTCTTGATGACAGACGGTACAGATGTATCGTGGCAGAGAGCAATTCAAAATAATGCTACTGTTGATACGGCTATGGCAATTGGTGGTAATGCACAGGCAACTTATGTAGATGCGGTTGCGATTGGTAATAATGCAGGGGCAAGTGGTAAACGAAGCATTGCGATTGGTCCTATGGCATACGTTTATAAATTCGGTGGCACAGACCAGATTGTTATAGGTCCTGAATCAAGAACTATTTCAGATTATGCCATTGCGTTAGGAACAAAGGCGATTGTAGATTCAAATTCAAGTTATAGTATCGCCATTGGTTATAATGCGAAAGTAAAGAGCCAATGGTCTGTTGCAATTGGTTATAATGCACAAGCATTGTCCCACGACCAAGTTGTGATTGGTCCAAACGCAGCAGCAGGAAATAAGTATGCAGTTGCAATTGGGCATAATGCAATGGCAACAGGGGAAGAATCTGTGCAATTGGGGCAAGGCGAAAACACACAAGACCTTACATTACAATTCAGAGATTATACAGT
This sequence comes from Christensenellaceae bacterium, assembly GCA_045631625.1. GTDB lineage: Bacteria > Bacillota > Clostridia > Christensenellales > Borkfalkiaceae > UBA1259. The sequence continues at coordinate 1,480 of JAZQVG010000113.1, read as the reverse complement.
TATCAGAGAAAATGGCGTAATACCACCTGAAAGATTATCATCTGAGCCACCAGCAGAAGGTTTCACGTTGGTGTACGATGAACAAGCAGGTGAATTGCGTTGGGCTAAGAGTGGCGGTGGTATATCCGAAGTCAACTGGGGCGACATTACTGGTAGTCTTTCAGACCAGACAGATTTGAATACTGAATTACAAAATATTCATAGTGGAATACAAGATTTAGAGCAAGATTTTTCAACATCTACAAAACGGTTAGAAAAAGCAATTGATGCAGGAGATGCAAGTTTGCAGGCACAGATTGATTCATTGTCTGCAATCGGTCAATTCTTGGCTATCTGGGATTGCGACACCCACAATGCAAGATATTTGGACGAAGGCTTTGAATATCAAGTAGGTAACTATTTCATCATCGGTTCTGTTGCAGGCGAAGGTGGCGTAAACTATATGCCAGATGGTCCGACATATTCATCAACAGGTTTTGCGGTAACAACCGAAGATGTAAAAGTATCTGATATGTGGTTCTATGATGGGGAACATTGGATTTATTTAGCAAATCACGAACGTGCAATTGCAGTTGATGCGGATTTAGATAAAGAATCAACAAACCCAGTTGAAAACAAAGCGGTTGCGACAGCGATTGAAGAATTACAAAATCGTCCGACAGGTGTTGGCGTGCCACAATTGGCATCGGTTGACATTGACCAGATTAAAACAGAAAAAGAAGCAAATGAAAGACGTTTGAAATATGAAGAGTGGAAAGGTCGTTACAGCGACATTATCGTAACATTAAACCTGAGCAAGCAGGATTTGTTGGACAAGATGTATGACCTGTATATAACGATTTCCAGATTCAAGACGAATAAGAATTTCAATTATGAAGTTGATGAGCAGGATTATAAATACAGACAATTGTCTAAATTTAGCGTTATGAACGATATGCGTATAAAGACAGATATGCGTTTGTATTGTTGGCGTTTTGTAGTAGATTCAAGTTTGCCTGTTGAAGATGAAAGACGTTGGGCGTATTTCTATACACGTGCAAATTACGCAGATGTTCAAGAATTGTTAGACGAAGACCCAAATATTGGTTTGTGGTATGACTGTGGCGACAATCCAGTTGGCTATGCAACTTGCTTTAATGCGGTTGGTTGGTATTATGGGTATAATGCAAGTGGGTATCACGCAGATTACAATGATGGCGATTTGGAACGTTATGAAGCAGGCGACATCAGCGAATTTGTAAATGTGAAAGAAACCAAGAATTTTGGTTATAATGTTGCGGATTATGTAACTAAAATGCACTGCCGTAAACACACCAAAGATGGACAAAACTATTTCTTTTGGGCGAGCAGTTGGAAAGCGGAAGGCAATGAAACAGTATATGCGTATTTAGAAGATGGTGCGTTAGTATCAAACGGCATACCGAAGCATATGGACACGTTATCTGAATATACATCTACTATGACAGAATTTGTTGCACAG
>JAZQVG010000112.1:0-5274 GCA_045631625.1 Christensenellaceae bacterium | reverse complement strand
TGGGAGAGCGCTTGCCTTACAAGCAAGATGTCATAGGTTCAAGTCCTATTGTCTCCACCAAAAAGAAGAGAACGAACACCAAGTTCGTTCTTTTTCTTTTTTATCCATTGCGTGAGCGATGGTATATCATCACCCAAAGGGTGTATATAATCACGACATGGTCGTGCATATCATCGGCAAAGCCGTATCTCATCACCCATAGGGTGCATATCATCACGACAAAGTCGTGCATAAACAGGAGAGTAATATGAAACACGTTTACAAAACAAAAGGCGTATGCGCAATGAGTATTAGTTTTGATTTAGAAGGTAACGTTGTGAGCAACGTATCCTTTTTAGGGGGCTGTAACGGCAATTTAAAGGCCATTTCCAAACTCGTTGACGGAATGACCGTTGAAGAGATTGAAAACAAACTAAAGGGCAATAAATGTGGCTTTAAGAGCACTTCTTGCGCCGATCAACTTGCAATAGCCGTAAGAGAAAAATATGAGCAAAGCAAATAGTAAAAATTAAAGAGCCGATTAACGGCTCTTTTTTCTTTTCCTAAAATTTTTTATCATCCAAACCTAAAAGATAATCTGCAGAAACGTCTAAACATTTGCACAACAAATACAAAGTTTCCAAAGAAGGTACGCTTTTTCCGTGTTTATAATCTGAAACACACTGTTTTTTTACGTGTATTTCATTTGCGATTTGGTTTTGCGTTTTTCCACAAATTTCCAATATTTCATTAAATCTTTTCGTAAATTCCATAGTTTTATTATATCCATCGCAGTAAGTTAATACTTGACAGTCAGTTAATAACTGACTATAATAAAGCCAAAGTAAAAGAAAAGGGGTGTTTATGTCTACAAACGTATCAAAGGAAAGACGTGAAAAACTCGTTGAAAAGATTAAGGCTATTAAAACGTATATTGCTACTGCCGAGCAGGACGAAAATACGGCACAATTACTTACGTATATTGCTGAAATTGAAAAGGATATTAAGGGTAAAAAATACGGGCTTGTTTTTGAAGAACACCGTGAAAGCATAGACGAAACGCTTGAAAATAATCTTCCCGTTTTAGTGGAAGACGAAAGCCTTTTTATTGATAACGGCGGACAAATAAATTTTCTTATTGAAGGCGACAATTTGGCAAGCCTTAAACTCTTGGAAAAAACGCATAAAAGCAAAATCGATTTAATTTATATAGACCCACCTTACAATACAGGCAATAAAGACTTTGTTTACGACGATGTTTTTGTTTCAGTAGATGACGGTTTTAGACATTCTAAATGGGCTTCCTTTATTGCTAAAAGGTTAGAAATAGCAAAAACTTTGTTAAGCGAAAAAGGATTTATATGCATTTCAATAGATGATAATGAATATTCAACATTAAAGGCTTTATGTGATGAAATTTTTGGTGATTTTAATTATCTTTCAACTTTTCATATACAAGTAAGATATGCAGATAAGAGTTTGAACGAAGAAAAACCTTTTAAGCCCTTAATGGAATATGTTTTGTTTTATGCAAAAAATTCATTACAATTTCATCCTAAGCGAGAAACTGTTGAATATGGATTAGAAAAATTTTGTTATAGAATAACAGAACTTGACTGCGGAACAAAGTTTACTGTAAATAACCAAGAAGTTGTTGTATATAAACCTAACGAATGGAAAATTGAAAAAATACAGGGGTGTATTGAAGGATTAAAAGAAACTTGGGTAACAGGTAGCATATATACAACAATGAGTTATGGAAAGGTTTTTCAGACGGTTGTTGAACCTAGAATAAATGTAGATGGATTAGGTTGTTTATATAAAGTTATTGGCCGTGGAGATGATGGTCTTGGATATAGGTACTACACAGGTCCAGCAAAAGCAACGGCAACGAAAGGAAAAATGTATAGCGGAGTTCCTCTTGAAAAAGTTGCCGAATTCAATAGTGGAAAAGTTCCTAAAAGAGAATTGCCAATATTAACAGTTTTTGATTTTTCCCCAGATTTTGGTAATATTCGTAGTGAAGGAGGAGTTCCATTCGGTAGTGGAAAGAAGCCGATAAAAATGATAAAACAGTTTATTGATTATCATTTAGATAACTCTGCAACAGTTCTTGACTTCTTTGCAGGGTCGGGAAGTACAGGACACGCAGTTGTAAATCTTAATAATCAAGATGGCGGAAAACGTAAATTTATTTTATGTACAAATAATGAAAATAATATATGTCGCAATGTGACATATGAAAGATTGAAAAATGTTATTAATAAGGAAGGAAATGCAAGCCTTAAATATTTCAAGGTTGATTTCGTACCTATTTCTGACAAACTTTATTACGAATATGCCGACGAACTTTTGAAGCACGTAAAAGAACTTGTGGAACTTGAAAACGGTATAAACTTTAACGGCAACAATGAAATTGCAATATTGCTTACCGAAGAAGAACTTGATGGTTTTGCAAACGCTATCCCCGAAAATTGTAAAACTATCTATCTCGGACACGACGTTTTACCAAGCGAAGAACAAGAAAAGATTTTCAAAAAATGCGGTATTACGGTAAACGTTATTCCCGATTACTATTATAGGGATTTGGAGACTTAATTATGGCGATAAATTTAGCGAATTTTCAATTAAGAGCAATAAAAAGTTTGTTGGAGCGTATTGACGAGCCTTGCCGAGAAATTGTCCTTAAAAGTCCTACGGGTAGCGGTAAAACCATAATCTTAACGCATTTTATGGACGAATACATAAAAGGACACGCTAAAACGGTTTTTGTTTGGCTTACCCCCGGCAAGGGAAACTTGGAAGAACAAAGCAAGGCAAAAATGGATAAATATATCCATAATGCGCAAACGAAATTACTTGCCGACGTTATGACGAGTGGTTTTAGTGAAAACGATTGCTGTTTTATAAATTGGGAAAAACTCACTAAAAAAGGCAACAACGCCTTGAAAGACAGCGAGCGCACTAACTTTTTAGAGTGGATAGACAAGGCTTTTAACAACGGCATAACTTTTAAGATTATCATTGACGAAAGCCACCAAAACTTTACCGAAAAATCTGATGCGATTATACAACTTTTCAAAACGGATAAAATTATACGCTGTTCGGCTACGCCCCTTGTAAGTAAAACGGCAAAACTTATCGAAGTTAGCGAAGAAGACGTTATTGCAGAAGGTCTTATTAAAAAGTTGCTTGTAATTAACGAAAACTTCCCACAAGTTATTGATACGGATAATCAAACGCATTATCTTTTAGAAAAAGCGTATGCAAAGCAACAAGAATTGCGTTCCCTTTTCTTGCAACGTGAACTTGATATAAATCCTTTAATCGTGGTGCAGTTGCCGAATAACTCTGACGCTCTTTGCGTCACGGTTGAAAAGTGGTTTGAAAGTAAAGGCGTTACAACGGAAGCGGAAACGCTTGCAATATGGCTTTCGGGTAGGCACGAAAACGTTGACGGAATTTCCAACAATAATGCCGAAAGCGTTGCCGTTGTTATGAAACAAGCCGTTGCAACGGGTTGGGATTGCCCCCGTGCGCATATCCTTGTAAAATTACGTGAAAATATGGACGAAACGTTTGAAATTCAAACGATAGGTCGTATTCGTCGTATGCCCGAAGCAAAACACTATGAAAATGATTTGCTTGACAGTTGCTATCTTTACACGTTTGACGGCAAGTTTACGCAGGGTGTAAAAGCAAGTCTTGGTAAGTCGGCATTGGAAGCAAAAACCTTGTTCTTGAAAAATGAATACAAGACGTTTACGCTTACTAAACAGCAACGTACTATGATTACGGATTTACGTGATCCGCGCAAAGCGTTGACTGCTATTGCACAGTATATTAAAAAAGAATTTGCGCTCACGGGGAATAAGCAAGAATATAAAACACGTTTAGAAAGTAAAGGTTTCGTGTTTTCTAAAAATGTCATAAGATACACTTTATCAGGTAGCGTAGTAGTATTTGCGGAACTTTCTGAAAAGGACAAGTTAAACGCTATAAAAATTACCGAACCTATTTCTACCACTACACACGGACGTGAATATCATAACCGTGTAGGTCGCATTGGTTTAGAAATCGGTATGTCGTATAATTATATGAATACCATTATAGGAAAACTCTTTGGCGAAAGGTTTGAGTATCGGGAAAAAATTCTTGCGCTTCCACCGAGAGAATTATATGCTTTTGTAATCAACAATTTTGACTTTTTACGCCGCTTATGTCGTGAAGCAATGGCGGTGCAATTAAGTCAGTTATCTCTTACGCTTGATATGGTATCGGAAAAACCATTTACGATCCCGCAGTCAACTTTATTTACATATGACTTACAAAGCAAGGTGCAAACTATTAGCGAAAAGAACGTTTACGGCGAATATTTAATGTCTGCCGAGCCGCGCTCTTCGTCTGAAAGAAAGTTTGAAAAGTTTTGCGAAAAGTGTTCTACTGTTGATTGGGTATACAAAAACGGAGACAAGGGCGACGAATATTTTTCTATCGTTTATCTTGATAACGCAAACCATCAAAAACTTTTCTATCCCGATTATATAGTATCGGTAAAAGGCGAAGTTTGGATTGTCGAAACAAAAGGCGGTTTTGATAAAACGGGCGCAAGCGAAGACATTGATATTTTCTCGCCGAAGAAGTTTGACGTATTGAAGGCGTATCTTACAAAATATGGACTTAAAGGCGGCTTCGTTCGTTACGATAAGCAAAGCGAAGAACTTTGTATCTGCACCGATAATTATAACGACGATATACACTCCGACGATTGGAAAATTTTGAGTAGCATATTTAAAAAAGAATTGTAAAAATAAAACAAGCACCCAATGGTGCTTGTTCTTTTATATAAACAAAATACTCAAATGCAAACAGGCAATGGCGATTATCATTATCGGTATGGAAATTAGCACGCCGTATCCCATAAAGTGTACGAAGGACAAGGGGTGGCCGTTGCGTTTTAGAATGTTTAGCCACATAATGCCTGCAAGTGCGCCTACGGGGGAAAGGTATGCACCTACGTTTGAGCCAACGATGGATGCATAAAGTGCGCCTTTGAGCGCAGTGCCTTCAAGCGTAACGAAGGAAAGTACGTCGGAAAAGAGTACGCTCATCGGTATATTGTTAAATACGTTAGCACTAAGGAAGGAGGTAAAGCCGAAAAGGAATATGCTATCTTTCGTGTTGGAAAGTAGTCCTGCAATCATTTCCGTAAAACCACACTTGTTTAGTGAAAGCACTATTACGAACATAGAAAGTACGAATGGTGCAAGAGCGTAAGGTAGTCTTTTTAGCACG
>JAZQVG010000111.1:0-10742 GCA_045631625.1 Christensenellaceae bacterium | reverse complement strand
GTGCATTGTTCAACTTCCCACTCTTCATCATTATTCAAAAGACAACCAAAACTTTCAGCAAAGATAATTGGTTCTCCTGTCATATAATCGTATGTATTTTGGGCATCATAATACATCTTTTTTTCTTCTTTATTCCACACTCTAAACTTAAATCTGTCTTTGTTCATTTGTTGTCCTTTACTTTCTGTACCACTACTCTAAAATCGTCATTGTCATCAACCATTGTCATAACATACTGCATTATAGCAAACTTGTCTTTGCTAGATATAATACCATCGCATGTCTTACTGCCGTTGATGTATAAATAGCCACGCCATCTCATTATTCTTCCCCCCAACTACATATAAATAATGCAACAAGAATACTAATCCATATCGGTGATAATACCCATAACCAAGACCAATCAATAACACCAACTAATTTCAAAATAATAAATATACTTGTCAATCCCATTTTTAACCCCTTATGCTTTTTCTTATTTCTTCTGTACGTCTTTTCCGCTGTTCTTTTCTCTTTTTAGATTCATCATATTTTCTCTGATTCTTTCTTAAAGTTTCTGCACGTTTTTTACAACCTAACAGATATTCATATTCTTCTAGACTGATTGTTATTTTTTTCATCAATATGTCCCCCATTCTTTGTGTGGGTCAAATTCATAATCTTCCTGTGCCTGTTTTTTACAAAACATATCAGGGCATACTTGTTTATAAAAATGTTCTTCTAAATCATCTGGTCTGTAATATTTACCACAGATTTCACACTGGCTATATTTGTCGTGTCTGTAACCATTTAATGCTTCTTCTATATCAGATAATGCAGGTTCAAATGTACCATCTAACCATTCATCAATATATTCAATAGCACCGATGATATCTTCACTGGTTGCTTCACGTTCCAGTCTTTTGTTTAATTCACTTGTAATTATTTGTTTTAATAAACTCATTGTCATCTCCCTTTTTATTTATCAAAAAACCAAGTAACGAATACACGACGTTTTGCATTTTCATCTTTACGCAATACAAAGGTTACCGCTACATATTCTGTATTATCACAATAACGAACATCATAACGAATTTTAACATTTTCGCAGATGTAATTATTACGGGTAACAAAGCCACTTCTACGGCTACCGTGATTATCTTGTCTTTCACACATAGATACACGTTGACCAATAAATTCCTTTAATTGTTCAACATTTTTATAGTTATATTGCCCTTGTTTTATTGATACCATTTTGTCATCTCCTTGTTTGTTATAACTACATTATAACAAAATTTTTTATAAAAACAACTATTTTTTTAATTTTTTTACAAATTATTTTTCCAGCGATTGTAACAGATTCTGCAAAAATCTTTCAAATCTATTGGAATCCACCGCAGGCTGTCCTTAAATCCTGTATTGTGGGCAATATTCATATGACATTTATGGCATAACGGCAACGCATACGCATCGGGGGCTTTTTGTGCCATACCACATAATTCCATATCTTTAAGGTGATGGGCTTCTGACCGATGCTGAATACCACATATAATACAAGGCTGTTCCCTGATATAATCCAAATATGATTCATCGTGCTGTGGGTATGTAACCTGCCTGCAATAATTTATATCATCGCTTTCCAGATGAAATGCCCAATTATAACGCACATCTGGTGTCAATTTTAATCCTGAATACATCGGATTGTTATCTATTACCTGAAATACACCATCTATGAATTTACTCATAACCGCCCTGTCCATATCACTTATATGCAATATTCGCTGTGCATTGCCAAATATCGTATCAACACACATCTCTGGCACAATCTGACTTACCTGTGAATACAATCCATATTTTGTGTCATTATTGTCCACATTAAACCCACAATCACGCAAATATGCCGTTATCTGGTCGCATAACGCTGCAAAAAAGAATCCAATCTGTTTTTTTGTCTTTTCTTTACTGGCTTTTTCATACGATAGACTTACAGGAATCTTGTCTGCAATCATCTGTTCTATCTGGGCTTTGTGTAATTCCCACTGCTGGGTATTATATATCGTGTTCTTCATTTGCAAAACTCCCAAGGCTTTTGACTGCCTTTCTTTTCTAAAAAACCTTTATATCGTTTATATTGCTTTTCGGCATATTGTTCCACAAATTTTCTGCCCTTTTCTGTCAATTGACAAAATCTCATCTGACTTGTAAAATAAATACTTCCACGATTATGTACCAGTTTTTTAACTAAATAACACTTATCGCCAAATATCTCTGTAATCCAATACCCCTGCCGATAAAACTCTTCAAGCGGTATTTTTCTAACCTTGTTTATTTCAAATGCTATACATAAAATAAAACAATCTTTTAATTCTGCTCTCATTTATTTCCCCTTTCCTAAAAATTGGGGGCAGACTTATGCCCACCCCATCTCTTTCTTCTTTTCCTGACAAGCCTGCAATAATACCTGTTCATCACACTCATCTTTATACAAAGCAAAGATATTACGCAAACCATCAACAGAATTTACTGTATCAATCATACGTTGTACATCTCCCCTTAAAGGTTTTGGTTCTGACATAGGTGTTTGTTCTGACATAGGTGCAACTCTTACAGGTGTTTTATTGCCCTTTGGAAAGGTATAAACAACACGCCCTTTTTCATCTACCAATTCCAATAATGCTATTTTTCTATCTGTATAATCAATCTTTGATACAGACAATTTTGCAAATGCATCTTTCAAATAGTATTTATTATTTACACATTTTACAGGCAATACATCTGAACTAATCCAGATAAATGGCGATGTATATAATTCACGACCAATCCCCCATTTGAACCCTGCACGCTTGAACGCATCACTGGCTTCGCCTTTCTTTTCATTGCCATCACCATCAGGACGTGATTCAATCCCACAATCTTCTTTCCAAACCCAACCTAATTCTTCATCGTGAATACCAATACCAGCATACAAATTATCATTTACAACCTTATAATTTGATTGCCAATTCATCGGACCGACTGTTTCATCTAACAAATCCATATCGGTACGGGCGGTCTTGTATAACAAGAACACAGACCCATTTTCTTTTACCTGTTTGACCTTTACTTCAATTTCATCGGCTTTTAATAATCTAAACATATTTTTTCTCCTTATTTGATTCTAATTGTTTCGCCTTGTTCCGCCATTTGTGCAACAACAACCAATCTTCCATCTATTTCAATAGATAATTCATTGTCATCACCCATAGCCTGTTTAATTGCTGTTTTATCTGCAATTCGTGTTATTCTGCATAATGAATCTGGCAATAATTCAACCGCATCGTCTGTTATTATAACCTTTGCAGGTGTTTTGGCAATAGATAAATTCCAAGTGCCAAATTCCGCTTTTTGCAGGTTCTGTGATTTCATATAACCAAACATCAGGTCTTTCAACCAATCTGTTTTCTTTTCTAATGATTTACGTTTCTGTGCTAATCTTGCTTCTTCATTTTTCAGAAAATCTGCCTTTGCTTTCAATTCAGCAACAAAATCTAAAATAGATTCCATCTTTTCACCAGCAACTGCCAATACTTCCTGTTTCGCAGATTCCAAGATTTCTTGTGTTTCTGCATCTGTATTGTTTTCCAAAATAGCATCAATTTGTGCTAACTGTTCTTGTATTTCATATAAACGCATCTTTTTTCTCCTTATTTATATTGCCAATTAAAACCACCACACATTTTCCCAGTTTTACAACTTCTTATAATACTAGAAATAAGAAAACCAGTTGAATTACTTGCCTGTGTAATACTTTCAAACTCTTTTATTTTAACACTATTTAATAATTGAAAAACTGGTTTTGAACGGTTGGGTTTTCTTTTCAAAATATCAAACGAATGATTTATATTTTCTTTACAAGAAACCCATTCTAAATTATCAGCACGATTATCTGTTTTATTGCCATTTTTATGATTCACTTGTGGTTTATTCTCTGGGTTAGGTATAAACGCTTCTGCAACTAATCTGTGAATGTCTTTTGAATAAACCGTATTGTTTTTACACAAACTAACCCTTAAATAACCTGTATTTAATAAATTATTTTTTATTTTTTTTATTCTTCCAGATGGATTTTTATATTCTTTTCTAGAATACACATAACCATTATCAGTTATATAATAATCAGAAAAATTATTTATTTTTTTGCATTTGCTCATTGTCATCTCCTTTGTTTGACGTTTCAATTATAACAAATTTTTTTATAAAAGCCAACTATTTTTTTATGAAAATCTAAAAAATTTTTCTGGGTAACGTTTTTCAAACATTTTGTGCTTTATCTTAAACACATCTGTCCTGATTCCCTTGCAATCTTCAACAATCTGTTTTCCATTTTCGTTGTACACAAAGTCCGCAACATAGAAAATCCCCCTGATTTTCTTCCCACAATTATTTACAAACGGTTCTTGCAGGGTAAATCTTACCTGTTCCTGCAAATCACTTATCATACCCATTTTTTCCATCTGCTTTAATTGAATTGCACGCAACATTTCTTTCTTTGAATCATAAGTCTTGCCATTTAAGACCATTTTCTTGTTTCTGTATTTATTCATATCTCTCACCTTATATGTATGTGTTATTTCCACAAATCCCAAATCATCAGGTTGTGCCAATTTTACTAATCGCATTTTACACACCCAAGTTTATATGCCAAAGCAAATTCTTCATATTTACTCAGTTTCTTGAATTTCAAAAATTCCTGTGGGTAATTCTGCTTTGCCAACGCAACGCCATCTTCCCAATCCCATTCACGATTCCAAATGCGACCATCTTTCAATATGCTTCTATTTCCAAATTTCAAGCCTTCAATTCTATCAAAATAGTCATTGAATACAATCCCTTGTTCAAATAACTTACGGCACACATCTTCAAATACAAATTTAATCATATTTATTCCTGTGCTAGGGCGTTTTATTGATTCTGGGGTGTATATATCGCCTTTTTTCCCATTTGCATTTAATATGGCGGTTATTTGCGACAATTTCGGGTATGTTTTATCATTTTTCTTTGCATAATATAATTCAACCGCCCATTTTATATCATTCCAAGTGTAATATTTTAATTCTTCATTGACTAATTGTGCATTGGTTAGTATTTTGTCTTTTATTGTATCAGACAAATTATACATATCTGCTATCAATTCAACATATTTTATTGCGTAATCCATTGTTCATCTCCTATATTCCGTGAAAACCATCAAATTCATTAAAATTATTTATTGATTTTTTCATTGTTTCTTCCCACACCCAGCGATTTTTTTTCATAACAGCATAATGTGATGCATATTTTCTACCCTTGCTTGCAAGATAATCGTCAAGTATTCCAATTGCAACATCTAAATCTTTACCATAACTATCTTTTAACTTGTTATATTCTTCATCGGTCAATTTTACCTTTCCAAATTCACCATAAGATTTTTTTGTTGCGTGTATATATATACTATCTGTTTTATTATCTGTATTATCATCTGGTATAGGTTCACCCTTTTCGGCTGTTCCATTTTCCCTTTCGGGCGAATGGATTTTACCGTTTAGCCATATGGATTCATCTGCAAAGGCATACCATAATGTTCTGTCATATTTTGACTGATTATAATTGCCTGTTATTATAACACCTTTTTCAATCAAATGATTTAATATCGTTCGTATAGTTTTTTCTGTCCAAAATGGAAATAACTTTTGCCAAGCCTTTATACTATTATATGTCCAATAATGACCTTCATAATAGTTCTTTTCGTTTGCCTGATTCTTTTTAATCCAAAATTGCAGATTTGTAATCAATATGGCTTCATTTACACCATATTCTTTTGCTATTTCTATATCAAATGTGTAAGTCATTGCTGTTCCTTTCTTTCAAAATTGGTGGGGGTTATATAAGGAACAGAGAGTAATTAAACCCCCATAAATTTTTCTTTTTCTCTGTCCTTGTTTCCAATTATACACTATATTTCAAAAAAGCCAACTATTTTTTTCGCTTGCTTTTTATTCAGTATTGTGTATAATATATTCCGTAGTTGACCATCGGCAGACTACGTTTTTTCTCCACCCCACGTCGTCATCTCCAAGTCATATCTAACGTGGGGTTTTTCTTTTGTAAAACCGACCAGAATTGGCAATCAATCGTTCAAGGTGTATTCCCCTATCTTCTTCCTGTTTCGCCTTTTCTAAACCGATTTCTGATAATCTTTTAATGTATTTATCTCTGGACATCTCACCACACCCATACAGGCGGTTTAAGATTTGTACCGCCCTGTCGGGCGATACTCTCAATGTCAATGTTATGTTCTTCATATCTTAGCCTATAAATACAACCAAAAATGCACACATCAACCACATTGCTGTATAACCTAATGCAACACCCAATGGAATCAATGATTTTTTGCCTGCACCCATAAAATACGCAACAACTGACATAATTAAACATACTGACCAGATAAATGTTAAAGGTTCGTAATTCATAGCATCATCTCCTTTTGTTTCGCTATGATTCAATTATAACACATAAAAAAATAAAATCAAATAAAAAAAATCCCAGAAAACTAGGACTTTTTAATTTATTTTTTGAAAAAATTATCTCTGCTTTATGCAATATTCTTTGTAAATGTTACATATACAATGCTCGCAGGCATCTATCTTTGGCATACCATTTAATGCCTGTCGCAATAATTGTTTATCTATCGGCTTTAATTTCCAATTGTTATACGCATAAAATACTAAACCGTACTTCTGTTCTTCCCACTGACATAAAAATCTGTCGCCTTTAATGTAATTGAATATCTTTATAGATGGTTTTATGTTATCGGCTTGTTGTGATATTTCAGGTGGTACTTTGCTTCTCGGTGCTAAATGTTCCCTGCTGTATTTCCCTTTCGGTATTTCTATTCCAGACAAGAAACAAGTATGTGCCATTGCAACCCCCTATTTGTGATGTGCTTCCCCTGTTATATAACCTTTCATTATTGACAAGTCTAGCAATGATATGTCCATCTTGGTATTTAATTCTGCCAATGTCAACTTTATGTCATTCTGGTCGGTTTCAATCTTCTTAAATCTTACATCTGTTTCCGCAATATGTGAATTAAACTTTTGTTCTAGTGCTGTAACTCTGGCTGGGGTCGCTTGTGTTGAATTATAATAAAATAAGAATATTCCGTATAGCAAAGCAACTAGGGCAAACACCCATTGATATTCCTTCCAAATCTTTTTTAATCCTTGCATAACAAGCCCTGCTACCTTTCTATTCAGAATGATAACAGAACTTGCTATGTTTTTCAAGACTTTTTTAATACTTCTTTTCATCGTGTATCGGGTGTTCGCTTTCTAAGTGATGTGCCTTTGCCAAATTCTTTTCAACTGATGATAAATCTTTCATTATATCAGCCGACCACATCATTTCTTGCCAAGTAATTGGCGTTGTGTCTGCACAGGCTTTTTCCAGTCTGTCCATTAAAGCCTTTGCTTTGTGTTCCAGTTTCATACGGAACGCAATTCTTTCTTCGTGTGTCATTATATAACTCCTATGATATAATCTTTTAGACCAGCGACCAAAGGTTGAATCTTGCGGTACAATTCTATCGGACGATATAATCCGTCAGGAATATTGATATAGTCAATAGCCACATATTTACGCAACTGTGATAAATCAATCTGTCCTTGCTCGTTCATCATAGGCTTCGCAATATTCTCAAAGTCGTTCAGTATTTTCTGTACCTTTGGACTTAAATCATATTTGAAAAACCCAACACGCAATACAAATTTATCAGGCGTATAACCACCGAATATGTCGGTAAGCATTTGCTGTTCTGCTAAATCTAATTCCTGTTGCTTGATATCAACCTCGGTCATCGGTCAACCCCTTATGCAGTTGTTGCAGGTGCTGTCGCTGGTGTTATTGTAACATCACCCCACCCTGGGCAGATGCTTGAATTTGGAACAACAATCTTTGTGATGTTCGCAACAACATTTTGCAACGCAGACAAGCCAGCACTCATAGAATTGCAGCAACAGTCAATACGTTGATTCAACAATTGTTCACGTAATGGACCTGCAACTTCTAACGCAGATACACGTTTATCAATGTTGGTTGTAGCCTGTGCCAATTCTTTGTATTGTGCAAACATAGCATTGTAAATTTCAGAACCAGTTTTTTCAGCAAAGCGTTCTGCTTTTTCTTTTGCCAGTTCTGACATCAATGTCATTGTTTGATTTCCACCACCGAACAATCCGCCCAGTACGTTTCCACCGTTACCATTCAGCAAGCCCAACGCTGTACCAGCAATGCCCAAACCTAAGCCTGCACCACCGACACCAGCAGATGAAACATTTGCCATTCCGTCTTGTGTTTTGATTTGCATAATTTTACTCCTTGGTTACGACAATAGACCACCTATTGTCTGATACTATTATGTGATGAAATATCTGCAAATTCTTGCCAATTTAATGCCAATAAAATTCCACGATTGTGCCAAATTTGTGTCAGAATTGTGTCAAAAATATGACAAAAAAATGCCCAGATGACAAATCTGGGCTAGCACCAAGGAGTATTATATAGTGCCGAACTCTTAAAATCAACGGTTTTTATAATGTATGTGGGCAACCCTAAACATCTCTAACGCTTTCGCCTGCTTTCTTAAAAATGTTCTGTACCCAAGATTTATTCCCTGTTCCGCTAAGTGTTTCATCGCTTCAAACTGTGGCATATCTTTTACACAGGTCGCTATCAATATCTCTTTGTACGGTTTCTTTATCTTGTACAAGTCAATCAATTCTTCTGCCATAAATGCAGGCATACATTTTAACATAACCTTTGTTGCACGATTTTCTATATTCATAGCAGTTCTTTATGTGTATAACAGTGTGATTAAAAAGATTGCGTTCATTGCAATTGATATCAACAATCCGATTGATAACATACGGTTTGCCCAAATACAAGGCTCTGTAACCTGTTTTGACATTTTAATCAATTTATCTAATGGCATATTTGTTCTCCTATGGTTTGAATATTCGTCTGCCACTCTTTGGGGCAAGTGTTGTCAAATGCACCCACCCTTTCGTGCTATCAAAATCTTCTGCATATAAATCGCATTCTTCTAATAACTCTGGATTGGTACGCAGATAATCTTTTAATAAACCATCGCTGTCCGCTATATCGCACGCACAACCTGTCAAATGACTTGATTTCTTCGCACCGCCTACACGTGCATTATGCTCTGGATTGCGATACGTACAAGTAAATACCCTTGCAGGCTTAAACCCTAACTGATTCAATCTATCACGCAATTCCATCAGGTTGCTTATAATCCCATCAGGTAATGTCTTTGGGTCGTACTTGCAAAACATTTCTTGTTCACTAAAATACACGACATTTCTCCACTGCTATACGATAATCCGCAACTTCATCTGCCTGCATTGCCTTATATGTCGCTTCACGTAACATTGGCGGACATACAGGTTTAATCTGCACGCTTATAGGTTTCGCACAAGAAGGTAAGGTTAGCAAGATGACCAGCACCCAATACCTTTTCTGTGATGTTTCTATCAGATTCTTGAACCACTTGTTGAATCTCGTTTCTTTCGTTCGCAATATCTTCTCGGCAATTAGAAATACCCAGCCTGTAAGCCAAATAGCCACAAGCCCCGATAATGCCAACCAGAAAAACAATTTTAACGATTCCATTGCTCATTATATCTTTTTAATCCATTCAACTATTTTATCACAAGTATATTTGCCAACAGGCTTTATAAACAATTTCCATAACCCTGCAAATAAACCACCGATGATGGTCTTTAACCACTCAAAAATTGCCTTCACTAAACTGATAATTGAAACTTTTAATAATTCCCAAGCGTATGACCATTGGTCGCTAAACCAAATTACAAACTCTGCCCAACATTGTTTCCAGATTTCTTTCATTCGTCACTCCCTTTTTTTATCAACCACAGAAAGCCCAGCCAACGCAGTGATTCCCCCTATGATTAAACCTATTGTGCCATCACTTGCTTTCAAAATCAATGAAATAATTAAAGCAATAAACATACCCCACGCCAAGTGTAATCTTGTTGACGGCTGTCCATTTATATCAGATAATAATGCTTTAATCCAATTCAACACTTTTATATTCTTTTATTCTTTGTATTCTTTGTATTCCGCTTGTGTGTTCAATCCATAAACCATCTTGTATTTCTTCACCATTTTCTTTACGCAAGATTTTTCCACGTTTTGGGTATAAAAACACTCGTGATTCTACAATTTCACCTGTATCTTTTTCTTCATCAGATACAAATTTATATTCACCATCAACTAATATTTTATAACGATTTTTTGTTTTCATTTCTACTCCTTTGGAAAGCCAATAAAGGTGGCGACTTGTTCTGGATAGAACGACACCTATTTAGGCGACTCATTCTGGCAGGACACTCATCTACTTAGACGATTTTATCCGAATAGAAAATCACCACCTTTATTGGCTCTCCTTTGTTTCTTTAATCCCTTAGACCAGATTGTGCAGATTTTGTTATGTACAATCTCTTCTGTATTGGTGTTGCTTTGCTTTTACTACCACTTGCAACGTCTATCGGTGTGCATACATTGAACTGTATGTATTCGCATATCTTTGAATATTCGCTATTTCTATACCCACTTCTTGGTCTGCCGAACGCTTTCTTGCTCAATATGTTATAATCAACTACACCTTCACGCAAGTTGTGTTTTTGATATGGGTACATAGGGTCTGA
>JAZQVG010000110.1:0-18184 GCA_045631625.1 Christensenellaceae bacterium | reverse complement strand
CTACCTACGCCTTTAGCAAGTTCGCCGTTTTTAAGATAAAACTTACCACCTAACGCAATAAGTGCACCCATACCACCGTCGTTAGTAGCACTTCCACCAATAGTTATAACTATTTTTTTAAAGCCATTATCTATTGCTTGTTTTATTAATTCTCCCGTGCCATAAGTAGAAGTATAAAGCGGATTTCTTTTTTCTGCTGAAATTAGCGTTAAACCAGACGCTTCACTCATAGAAATAACGGCAGTATCGTCAAAAAAGCCATATCTAGCGTCTATCTTTTCAAATAAAGGGTTAGATACTTTAGCAGTAAGAAATTTACCATTAGTCACTTCAATAATAGAATCTAATGCCCCTTCTCCACCATCAGAAATACAAAGCGAAACACACTCCGGATTTTCAAACGTATTATTTGCCACTTCTGTCAAAATTGATGAAATACAAGATTGAGAAAGACTGCCCTTAAAAGAATCAGATGCAAAAATAAATTTCATTTTTAGTACTACCTTAACTTTTTTATTTATGATAACACATACGTAAATTTTTTTCAAGTTAAAAATATATACTTGATATTATCTTAAAAAAACAATATAATATATATAAGTTTATAAATACGATTAGTCGTAAAAAGGGAAAAGCAATGAAAATTAAAACAAGTGAGTTATCTTACGAAGAAGTTTTAAAACTTCCTCGCCTAAAACACAAAAAACCGTTGAAGCCAAGTTTTATACTATCCACAATTGTTAAAATTGCTTCTTTGCCAACGTTAAAGAAAATTAAATTTTCATACACTACTGAACGTATGGGATTAGTTAAAAATAAACCTTGCCTTATTTTGATGAACCACTCAAGTTTTACTGATATGAAAATTGCGTTTGGTATATTTTATCCAAAAAGATTGGGCATAGTGTCTTCTGTTGATGGGATGACCGGGTTTTTAGGGAAACTTATGCGTAGGCTTGGTTGCACACCAACACATAAATACGTAGCAGATATAACGCTAATTAACGATATAAAATATATGCTATATAAAAATAAGACTAGTGTTTTAATGTACCCAGAAGCAGGGTACTCTTTTGACGGTCGCACAACCACACTACCTAGGGGGCTTGGCATTTTATTTAAACGTTTAGGCGTACCTGTAGTGACGGTTATTTCGCAAGGCGCTTTCCATCGTGACCCGTTATATAATATGTTGCAAATACGTGACGTTAAAGTTAGTGCGCACGTTAAATGTATTGCAACACCTGAAGAAATAAAGGAAAAATCTGTTGAAGAACTTGACGCTTTATTAGACGAATCTTTTTCTTTCGACAATTTTGCTTGGCAAAGGGACAATAAAATTTCTATCGACGTTCCTTTCCGTGCAGACGGCTTGCATAGGATTTTATACAAATGCCCACATTGTAAAGAAGAATGCCAAATGGAAGGCAAAGGTATTGAACTTACCTGCCACTCTTGTGGTAAAACTTATATTATGGACGAATACGGACAACTTTTAGCAAAAGATGGACAAACGGAATTTAGCCATATTCCTGACTGGTATACTTGGCAAAGAGAATGTGTAAAAAAAGAACTTGAAGACGGCACATATCTTTTAGATGCAGAAGTTGATATCGCCGTTCAGGTAAACTTAAACGGTATTTACAAAATAGGTAAAGGACGCTTAACCCACGATTTAAACGGTTTTCATTTAACGGGTGCTGACGGAAAACTTGAATATAACCAATCGCCAACTTTCTCTCATACTTTATATTCCGATTATTATTGGTATGAAATAGGCGACGTAATAGGTATTGGCGACAATGAGTTTTCATATTTTTGTTTCCCAAAACAAGATGTTTCCGTTACAAAAGCAAGACTTGCAACTGAAGAACTTTATAAAATGAAAAAAAGAAAAAATAAAAACTAATATTCTTTAATTTATAAAAAATAAGCCCACTACATATCGCTTTTCACAAAATATGGTGGGCTTAATTTTATCTATTTTTATTTATTATGCAGTCATTTTATTGGCTTCTTTATACTTCCAAATCATTTCTGCGTGGTTTTGCTCATCCGTCATAATTGCATTTAACACGTTTCTTACTTCAGGTGAAACAAAATAGAATAAATCATTGTTATAGTCGGTTGCAACGTACTTTTCAGTAGTGATTAAGTCAGTACATAAAAACTTATCAAATTCTACTTGCTCTTTCGTACCGTTATGAGTTTTTTGTGGTTCAAAATTCTTTGCTAACGGCTTACGATTAGTAATTTTTGGTATATTGCCGTCAATTAAATTTTGCAACATATCGTAGTGTGCTTGTTCTTGCTTTAATAACGTCTTAAAAAGTTTCTTTAGTTCTGGGTCGGTTGCTTGTTTAGCATAAAAATCATATTTCTTAATACAAAGTTGCTCTTGATTTTTAAGTTCTGTAACAAGTTGGTTTTCTTTTTGGTTTAGTTTCATTTTTCTTAATATGGCTTTTTTGGAGTTTATTACCATATCTCTCCTTTATTTTTTTATCTCCAAAAAGTTTATTACCAATAAAATTATTTTTTATACAAAAAAAGCACCTTAACGATGCTTTTTATTTTTAAATTTGTTTTAATATGTTTTTTATAGTTTTATCAAGTTCACTATTTTCAGTATAATCGGCAGGGGCGAAAGAAGAAATCCTTTCATCCTTAATCATCTTAATAATTTTGCTCTTATCAAGCGTCTCTTTATTATAAACCCCAATAGAATTACCACCTAAACGCTTAACTAAACTCATACATGGCACGTCAGTATCACTATCGCCAATATAAATAATATTACTAAACGGTATCCTTTTTTCGTCTGGCATAAATTTATCGTTAACGGCGTCGTCCAACGCATCTAACACTCCCTTTTCAATCCTAAACAAAAACTGCGTTTTATTTGTATAGTTTACAACTTGTGACGGCCAAACAGCAACACCATTTTCGTCATAATAAAATGAACTTGCGTATATTTCTTTTAAACAACCGTTCTTGGCAATATTAGTACCTTCTATCATTTCTTTAATACCAGAAGAAATAATATAATGCTCTACTTTTATCCCTAAACTTAAAGCATAAGCATTTATTCTATCATACCAACCGTCGACACCGTCAAAAAGTTTAATTTTTTCGCCATATTTTTTAAGCGTTTCTTTAGTAAAAGACTTCCCTACTTTTTGCACCATCTTATACATATAGGCAAGGTTTCCTTCAACTTGGTTTTTTGTTGAAAAATCTTTTACTTCTTCCCAAAAAACATTTATATCAAGCCCTAAGTCTTGTATAAAGCCTTGTTCTTGCATATTAAATGGCGACAACGTCTTATCAAAGTCATAGCATAATGCAACAATTTTATTTTTTTCCATACTTTCCCTTATTTATATTTTCTTAGCTTCCAAATAGTAAATTTTCATACCCAAATTCTTAAACTTTTCTTCATATTCCGTTAAAGTAGATGAGATTTTACCTTCGTTATATTCTTCTGTTAAATCGCTAACTTCAAATCCGTTTTCTTTCAATGAATTTTTAGAAAACTCAAAAAAATCTTTATCGTCAGTTTTTTGATAAACCTTTCCACCTTTAACTAAAAAATCTTTATAGTAGTTAACAAAGCGTTTTGAAGTAAGCCTTTTACCTTCTTGCCCATCTTTTGGAAATGGTGGTGAAAAGTTTAAGTAAATATTACTTATACTTTCATCTTTTATATATCTTGGCAAATATTCTGCCCCACTATTGAAAAATATAACGTTTTTAAGCCCTTTTTCCTTAACTTTTTCAGCAGCCATTACAACAATATTTTGCAACATTTCAACTGCGATAAAATTAACACCCTTATTGTTAGACGCAATAGTAGAAATAAAATTACCCTTACCACAGCCAATTTCTAATTCTAAAGGGTTATCGTTACCAAATATGCTATTATAATCTAAATAACTTTTAACCTTAATAGCATCGTTAACGTTTTTTATACTTTCGTCTAAAACCATTATGTATTTTTTTAGCCCATCCAACCTTTCTAAAAGGTGCTTTTTTCTTCTAATTCTCATAAGTCACTTATATAAAATTTACTTTCATTCATTTTAACATTTTTTTAAGTTAATGTCTATACTTTAAATTTAATTTATTGCTAAATTTTACATCAAAAAAAGCCACCCTAAGATGGCTTTTGATTTTAATAAAAATTATTTTTTACCAAATAACTTTTTCATAAAAGCAGGGATTTCCTTTTTACTTTCGGCTTCTAAAGTTTCTTCCTTTTCTTCGATAGGTTGAACTTCAGGTTTAACTTCTAACGTTTCTACTGGTTCTTGAATTTCAACCTTAACTTCTTCAACTTCCCTTACCATTTCTTGTTTTTTTTCTTCAAACAATGAAATGATATTAGAAGACGCTTCAGCACCCTTATCTTCAAAATCATTTGACGCTAAAAAACCCGTTGCGATAATTGTGATTTTAATTTCATCACTCATCTTTTCGTCAATAGTTGCACCCCAAATAATATTTGCAGACTCGTCAATAATACCTTGTACTAAAGTAGATGCGTCGTTTATTTCGTTAAGTTCCATATCAAGTCCACCGGTAATGTTGATAATGATAGCCTTAGCACCTTCAATAGTAGTTTCAAGCAATGGACTTGACACTGCTTGCCTTACTGCTTCTAACACTCTATTTTCGCCTTTAGCCCTACCAATACCCATATGTGCAAGACCTTGCTTTTCAATAACCGTCTTAACGTCGGCAAAGTCAAGGTTAATAAATGATGATGTATCAATAATTTCAACGATACCTACGATACCTTGTTTTAACATATCGTCTGCAACCTTAAAAGCTTCAATCAAACTTATATGTTTTGGTAAGAATTGTAAAAGTTTATCGTTAGGAATAATAACTAAAGTATCAACGTATTTTCTTAAATTTGCAATACCCTTAACGGCGTTTTCATTTCTTGGCTTACCTTCAAACTTGAAAGGTTTTGTAACAACTGCAACAGTTAAAATATTCATTTCCCTTGCAATTTTAGCAATTACAGGTGCAGCACCCGTACCAGTACCACCACCCATACCGGCAGCGATAAATAAAAGGTCCGTGCCTTCTAATAATTTAGCGATGGCTTCTTTGCTTTCTTCTGCCGCTTGTTCACCAATAATAGGGTCACTACCAGCGCCTAAACCTTTTGTAAGTTTTTCACCAATTTGTAAAACTGTGTCTGCTTTTGATTGCATTAATGCTTGATTATCAGTATTAACTGAAATAAATTGGGCGCTTGAGATATTTGACGCAATCATACTATTAACGGCATTTCCACCGCCACCACCTACGCCTATTACCTTTATAACTGCACTATTTTTAAATGCCTGTTCGCCGAACATGTAAGTTCCTCCTAAAAATTGTATTTTTTATTTAATCATTTGTCTAATTATTTTCTAACGACAAATCAATAAGAGACAACAATGAAGATTCCGTTGGGTTGTCCATAAGTGGAACCTTTGGTGCAATAACTTCTACTTGCACACCAAGTCTATTAGCAATTTGACCTTTAGCCCCACGTAAATATGCAATTCCACCACCCGTAATAAAAAGTGGCACGTATTCAGGTATAACGTATCCTGATTCTTCAATAGCATTGCTAACCTTTTCACAAAGCAAATCTAAACTATTTCTAACTACCTTTATAAGCCCGTCAGCACTATAGTAATCGCCACTTTCAGTTGCAATTGACTCATATTCACTTTGCGCAACCTTGCACAAGTTTACTTTACGTTTTAGTTCTTCAGCCACGTCAAAGTCAAGAGAATATTTTTCTGAAATAGACGCAGTAATGTAGCCACCACCGTAAGAGAAAGCCGATTGATATAAAATCCCGTCCCCTTGAATAAGTGAAAAGGTACTTGTAATATAACCTACGTCTAAAAGCATAGCAATTCTATCACGTGTTTCTGCTTCAATTAAATACATTGCTTCAGCAAGTGCAGATGAAACGTACTCAACTTGATTAACGCCACACTCAGAAAATATACCTTTGAAAGTATCAATAAAATAATTTTGACAAACTATAAAAGTAAGTTTACCCTTTAATATTTCACTTGTAAAACCTAAAGGGTTAGCAAGCCTTCTATAATCATCCAATTCGTATCTAATAGCGGAACGGTTGATAAGCACGCCAGCCGTAGAAGCAACAAATGCAGAATCAAATAAAGCATCCACATCCACTTCCGTAATCTTTTTCTTTTTAGAAAAGGCTATTTGTGCATCTTTTACCGTAACGGTAGTAAATTCACCCGGCACGCCAACGTATAAAACGCTTATTGATTGGCGCATTGATTTTTTTATAAATTCAACGGCTGAACTTACAACTTTTTTTAGCCCGTTTACGTCAAAAAATATGCCTTCAGCAAACCCATCGTATTCAAAACTACGCCTACCTTTTATAATAAAGGTTTTATTTACACCCCTTTCTCCAACGACTGCTGTAATTTTTGATGAACCGATATCTAAAACGGCCACTTGTTTCTTTTGCATAAGCACCTCTTAACCTTCGTATTCTCTAGGAGACCACGTTGCACCAATTTCGCCTGTTTGTTCGTTTTTAGTAATATAAATACTTCCGTATGATTTTTCCAAATCACTTAAACCTTCGTACCTTTCAAATTGCTTTTCTATCTTTTTTAGCCCATCGTCAAGCGCTTCAAAAACAACTAAAGTAACACCTGTTTTAGTTATAAATACAACGTCTTGTTTTTCAACGGCGTTTACAACCTTAACTTCCTTAATACAATCAGAAAGTTCAATACTCTCCGTCATCTTAAACACTAAAGTTATAAAATCTTGGTTGTCCGTATCTATAAAACTTTTAGCCGATGACGATGTAACGAAAATGCCACTAAATTTTAATTCAATTAAATTAAGGCTTTCATCTTTTGTGTAATTTTCTTTATCGTATGCGTTAAACACGTAACCGTTTTGAGATAAAATATAAACACTATCTTCCGTTTGTAAACTGTAAGTTTCCCTACGTTCTTTTATTTCAACCTTAATAGTTGCAGGGAAAACTTTTTTTACGCTTATAAGTTCAAAATAATCGTATTTTTTTACAGTTTCTTCTACTTCTTCTAAATCAAAAAACAATAAATTTTTATCCTTAAAATCTTCAAGGTTGTCCGTAATTTCACTTACGTCTGTGTTTTCGTTTATGGCAAAAGAAATATCAATTTTGCTAATCTTAAACAAAAAATAAGTACACGAAAACAAAGCAACTATAAACAATGCTAAAATTATAAAAATATAAACTTTCTTTGCCTTCATACTTTTCCTTACTTTTCTACCTTTTTAATATCTACACCCAAGTTTTTAAGTTTTACTTCCATATTTAGATATCCCCTTTCAATATGGAAAACATCTAAAACTTCCGTCTTTCCTTCTGCTTTAAGCCCTGCAAGTACAAGCGCAGCCCCTGCACGTAAATCACTTGCCTTAACTTTTGCACCCTTAAGCGAACTTACACCATTTATAAATGCCGTATTATTTTCAACTTTAATATTTGCACCCATCTTATTTAATTCAATAGCGTGTTTAAACCTATTTTCAAACACCATTTCTTTTACAGTAGAAACGCCGTTAGCAACAGTTAAATAAGCCAAAACCTGAGGTTGCAAATCTGTTGGAAATTGTGGGTAAGGCCCAGTCACGACAGAAAAAGCAAACCTTTCTTCCCCACTATTAATATTTATTATATCATTACTTCCTACTATTTTACAAGTACTATTTAAAAATTTATTTTTAAAAGCCAAAATATTTTTATAATCTACGCCAATAATTTCCATTTTACAACCGGCAATAAGACCTGCAAATAGATACGTGCCGGCTTCAATTCTATCATACATTGGCTTATAACTAGTACCGTGTAATTTTTTAACACCGTGAATAATTATAGTATCACTTCCCCCACCGTAAATCTTAGCGCCCATACTATTTAAAAAATTGATAAAATCTACAATTTCCGGTTCTTTTGCAACACCGTTAATAGTAGTTATACCATCACATAAAACTGAAGCCATTATAACGTTTTCCGTAGCCCCAACAGACGGGTACGGAAAGTTTATAGAAGCACTATTTAATTTTTCTGCATAGCAAAAAAAACCTTCTTCAAGGCAGGTGAACTCAACACCCATCTTACTTAAAGAAGTTAAATGTATGTCTATTGGTCTCAATCCTATATTACAGCCACCTGGCAAGGCAACAACCGTTTTTTTAGTCCTTGAAATTAAAGCGCCCATCAAAAAAATAGATGAACGCAACTCTTTTGATAAATCGCTTGGCAAAGTATAACTATTTAACGAAGAAGAATCCACCAACAAACCATCTCTACAAAAGGTCGTTTTCACCCCTAAAGCATTTAGTATTTTAGTCATACTAATTACGTCGGCAATTTTAGGGCAATCTTCTATAAAAACTTGTTCTTCAGTTAAAAGCGCACCTGCAAGCATAGGTAAAACTGCATTTTTAGAACGTTCTATTTTTACCGAGCCGTAAAGTGATTTTCCACCGTGTATTATAAATTTGCCCATAATATCTCCAATATTTTAAGATATTAACATATTATGGCGTTTTATATTAAAAAGTTAACGCATTGCTTTTTGAAATATTAAAAAGCACACCCATTTCAGCCATAAAAATAATAATTGAAGTATTGCCACTTGAAACTAACGGTAAAGGCAAACCCGTTGGTGGAATGCTACCCGTGACAACTAGCGCATTTATAACTACTTGTATCCCAAAAATCATCGTTATACCAACAGCCAAAACGTAGCCAAATAAATTTTTAGATTTAGATGCTATTTTTAATCCCCTGTAGATTATAAATCCTAATAGTATAAAGAAAAATATTAAGCCTATAAACCCTATTTCTTCGCCAATTACGGACAGTATGAAATCAGATTCAGCAAAAGGTAAAAAAGCGTACTTTTGTCTAGAATTAAAAAGCCCTACTCCAAACCACCCACCCGAACCTAGCGCATATAAAGATTGTAGTAATTGGTAGCCTTCCCCTTTAGGGTTAGACCAAGGGTTTATAAAAGCAAGCAACCGGTCAAACCTATAAGGTTCTATTACAATTAAAATAGCACCTAAAACCAAGGCAGGCAAAACGATAAAAGATAGATGTTTTAATTTTACGCCTGATGCAAATAAAATTGTTAGCATAAGCGCACCAACGCAGACGGTTATAGACATATTTGGCTCTAAAATTATAAGCAAGCATGTCACGCCACCGAACGCTAAAATAGGCAAAATTCCTAAAAAAGAATTTTTCTTTTCCGGATTATTACTAACGTATACGGCAGAAAAAAGAATAAGTGAAAACTTTGCTAATTCTGATGGTTGCAAAGTAAAAAAACCAAGTTTTATCCAACGCCTTGCACCGTACATTTCTACACCAATACCCGGTATAAAAACTAAAATTAACAAAATAAACGTAATAACTACAAAAGGTATCACCAGTTTTTTAAGTTTTTTGTAATCATAAAAACTTGTCACAGTCATCGCAACTATCCCTAGTGCTATACCAATTGATTGTTTCTTTACAAAATACCATTCATCTTTATAAGTCGCTTTAGCAGAATAATTACTTGCAGAATAAATAAAAACCGTGCCGATTATGGCAAGCAAAACAACTGCTATAAGTAATATGTAATCGGGGTTATTATTTTTCTTTTTCTCTAGCCCTTTAATCAATTTAATTCCCCAATAATTTTCTTAAAAAAATTACCACGTTCTTCAAAACCGTTAAACCTATCAAAACTTGCACACGCAGGACTTAACAATAAATTAGAGCCACTTTTACAAAACATAAAAGCAATTTTTACCGCTTGCTCAAAATCGCCCGTAAAAGTAATATTGTCAACACCTACGGTTTTGGCACTTTTAAGCATATTGTATCTAGAATCGCCCGTTAATATTACTTGTTTTATATCGCTTTTTTTTATTTTTTCAAAAAGTTTTATATAGTCTTCTCCCTTTTCACTTCCCCCTAAAATAAGCACCGTTTCGCCCGACATACAGTCAATTGCGCTAATGGTTGAAGCCGTATTAGTTGCTTTAGAATCGTTATAAATTTTAACACCGTTCTTTTCAGCAATTAGTTCAATTCTATGTGGTACACCGTTAAAGTTTTTAAGGGCATTTTTTATAGTTTCGTCGTCTATCCCTAACAGTTTACATACGGCTATTGCAAACAAGGTATTTTGCTCGTTATGTTCGCCTTTTAATTTTAATTCATTAACAGATATAATCTCTATATTTTTGTAATATAAATTTCCATCTTTTTTATAAGCACCATCTACTACTTCTTTAGTAGAAACCCATATTACCTTTGACTTTAGCCCCACTTGAAAGTTTTTAACTATCTCATCATCAAAGTTTAAAACTGCATATTCACTTTCAGTCAAATTACTTAATAATCTCTTCTTTAAAAATATATAATTTTCCATTGTATAATGGCGTTCTAAATGGTCTTCAGCAATATTTAATACGCAAGCGATATCTGGTCTAAAATTTAAGGTGCTTTCTAATTGAAAGGAGGAAATTTCAGTTACGCATATACTTTTACTTGTTATTTCGTCTACACGTTGAGTAACAGGACAGCCTATATTTCCAACTGCAAAACTATTTTTACCACCTTCTTTTATTATAGAGTCTATCAAAGATACGGTAGTGGTTTTACCATTAGTCCCCGTCACCCCAACTATAATAGGCATTAGACAGTTAAAACCAAACTCTAATTCGCTTATAATTTTTATGTTTCTACCTTTTGCCTTTATAGGCACTTCATGATTTATAGGCACACCTGGACTTACAACTAATACGTCTACGTATCTTAACACTTCGTCAATACCTTCTTTCGTAACAAATATTGCACCACGGCTAATTAAATCGTCCAACCTGCTTTTAATTGACGGACTATTATGTTCTTCATATATGTAACAAATACAATTGTTTTTTAGCAAATAATCACAAGCAGAATAACCACTCTTTGATATTCCTAATATTAAAAATTTTTGACAGTTTACCAACATCTTTCACCTCATAAATAAAATATGATAAGCAATATACCTATTATGCAAGTAGCAAGTGAATAATAAAAACAAATTTGACCTTCCGTATACCCTTTCATCTGCAAATGATGATGATATGGTGACATTAAGAAAACGCGTTCTTTCGTTCTCTTAAAGTGTATAACTTGTATTATTACAGATACGCTTGAAAATACGAAAGCAATACCAAGCAAAGGTATAAAAAAACTATTAGAAGAAAATATACTTATTGCACCTATAAATCCACCTAAAGCAAGCGAACCCGTATCGCCCATAAACACCTTTGCTTTGTTGGTATTAAAAATTAAAAACCCTAAAATACCGCCTATTAAAGAACAAGATAGTAAAATCAGTTTTTCATACTCTTCTGGGCGAAGATACATAAATTCAAAAATTTTGCTTTCGCAAATAATTAAAAGGCAAATGAATATTAAATACACAACGCTTACGCTACTTGCCAAACCGTCAATCCCATCAGTTAAATTTACGCTGTTAGTTATGGCAATAAAAATAAAAAAAGCAAGGGGAATGGTCCACCAACCAAGATTGACGCTAGTTTTAAAAAAAGGTATATAAAAATATGTTATTCCATTACGATAAGAAAATATGCCAGATAATAACGCTATACCACTTTGAAACAATATTTTTTGATATGCTTTAAGCCCTTCGTTTTTCTTATATTTTATTTTTAAGTAATCATCAATGAAGCCAACACACATAAAAGAAAAACCAATGGTTACGGCTAAAAGTGCCATTCTACCACCTTCGCCACCCATCAAATAGAAGATAAAAATTGCAGGCAAAATAAAAAACAGACCGCCCATTGTAGGCGTTCCGTTTTTTCCTTTGTGCGTCTTTACGTATTTTAACACTGTTTGTCCTGCCTTAACTTTTTTAAGCATTGGTATTGCAAACAATCCACATAAAAAAGTTAATACAATCGACAAAATTATTGCTAATAAGTATAATTTCAATTTATGTCTCCGTTTAATATTTCCATAACGGTATCTTTGTCATTATAAATCTTTTTTATACCGAAAATTTCTTGGTATTGCTCACTGCCTTTGCCAGCAATAAGCACTATATCGTCTTTTTTTGCATAATTAAGTGCATATTTAATACCTTCTTTTCTGTCTTGAACGATAACGTATTTTTTAGTGACGTTTAGCACCCCTTTTTCTATCTCACTTATTATATCCATAGGCTCCTCATACCTAGGATTATCGCTTGTAATTACCGTAAAATCGGCTAATTTCCCGCTAATTTCGCCCATAACTTTACGTTTACTAACATCCCTATTTCCTCCACAACCAAAAACACATATTAAACGATTTTTGCACACCGTTTTTAACGTGCTTAACACCTTTTCAAGCCCGTCTGGAGTGTGCGCATAGTCAATAAATATTTGAACACCGTTATCAACCACTTTTTCTAATCTTCCGTCCACACCTTTAACGTTTTCAAGCCCCTTAATAATTACTTGTGTTTTTTCACCTAAAAGTGCACAAGCCGTGCAACATGCCAAAGCGTTGTAGACGTTAAATTCTCCAATTAAATTTAACTTTACTCTAAAAATACAATCAAATAAATTTATAATAAATTCGCTATATCTATCGCTATAATTTACGTCTAAAGCAAATACGTCCGATGGGTTATCTATACCGTAAGCAAAAGCGTCTTTGTTTATATTTAATATTTCCCTACCAACTTGGTCATCAGAATTTGTTATAACGTAATTAAAATTATTTTCCTTAAAAAATTTCAACTTTGCTTGTTTATATTTGTCCAAATTGTCAAAAAAGTCCAAGTGGTCTAATGAAAAGTTTGTAAAAACAGCCATTTCAAACTTCATACCATACACTTTTTCTAAATAAATAGCGTGCGCAGAAACTTCCATAACGGCAAATTGAATATTACACTTTCGCATATCGTCAAGCGTTTTATATAGTTCTATTGGGTCGGGTGTAGTTAGACTTGGCTCAAAAAATTTTTCGTCATAATAAGTACCAAGCGTGCCTATTAACCCAACTTTTTTGTTTGCATACTTTAATATTTTATAAATTAAATGGCTTGTCGTTGTTTTTCCGTTAGTACCAACTACGCCAATTATTTTAATATCTTTATCAGGATAATTATAAAAAACACGTGAAACTATAGCCAATGCTTTTCTACAATTTTCTACTACAATTTGCGTTAAATGAGTGTCTAATTTTCTTTCTACTATTACTGCTTTTGCACCATATCTTTCTGCTTCCTTTAGGTAATTATGCCCATCGAAATTACCACCTGTTAAACACACGAAAAGACAGTTGTTTATTGCCGAATTGCTGTCTATAACTATCTCACTAATTTCAATATCTTTGTTCCCAATAATTTCTACTACATCTAAATCCTTAATAAGTTTTTCTAATAACATAATTCCCCCAAAAAGTGTGATTAGTAAAATTATATTATTGTTAAAAAATAATTTATTATAATTTTTAATAAAAACCTATCGTAAATTGTCAAATTTAAAATTAAAAAAGTCTATCACTTTTGATAGACTCTTGTATTAAGGTATCAATCCATAAAAAACAATACCTAATATTGCCGATATAATTATCAATATTATTGGCGATAAACTTTTCTTTTTTATTTTCTTGAATAATATATGCGTCAAAGCAATTATGCCAAAAATTGCAAACGCTTTATAATCAAAACTAAAAGCACTTTCTACCGTCTGAATAGAAAAAATAACTGTTAAAAATATTGTTATACCCATTGCCACAATAAGCCCTGTAACAACCGGCCTTACACCCGTCAAAAATGCTTGTACGCCTTTGAATTTTAGTAAATTTTTAATTAGTGCAACTATTACTAAAATTATAACGAATGATGGTAAAACCACCCCAAAAGTTGCAAAAAAAGCACCAAGTAATTTACCAAAAAAACTGCCTGCGAATACATCTCCACCAAGCGTTGTACCAATAAAAGTAGCCATATTTATAGCAATTGGGCCTGGCGTAGATTCCGAAACTGCTATAAAGTTTAAAACTTCCGTCTCAGTCATCCACCCGTGTGAAACAACTTCGTCAGTAAGTAGTGGTATCATACCATAGCCACCACCAAGCGATAAAGCACCAATTTTTAGAAAGGTTAAAAAGAGAATTAGCATTTGTATCATTTTTCGCCATCTCCTTTTTTATCTTTCGTTTTGCTTTTAATTGCAAGTGAAATAAGATAAATCACTACCCCGATAAAGCCACCGATTAGTATATAGTAAATGGTAGAAAAGCCCACGTCAAACAACTTAAATAGCGTCATAATAATTATCGTTGCTAAAAATAAAATTGCGTTTAACAAGTTTGTTTTTAACCCCTTAAACATTTTTATACCAGCAGAAATGATTAAAAATGCAACGCACGCTTGTATACCTTTAAAAGCAAAAGAAACAATTTGTAAATTAAAAAACCAATCAAATATAAAACTTATTATAAATACAATAATAAAAGATGGTAAAACTACCCCCAAAGTTGCAAAAAACGAACCCAAAACCTTGCCTACGTTATAACCAACGTAAGTTGCCGTGTTTACGGCAATAGGGCCTGGTGTCGATTCTGCAATTGCAAGAATATCTAAATACTCGTCTTTATCTATTATTTTTTGTTTTTCTACCAATTCCCTTTGAATAATAGCAACCATTGCATAGCCACCACCAAAGGTAAATAGACCAATTTTGAACATAGTCCAAAATAGTTTTAATATTTTCTTAAATTTTTCCATTTTTTAATAACTTGGTTTAATTATAGTAACTGCTTTTTCCGTATTAAAATCGCACCAAGGTTTAATATCTTTTGGTGGTTGAACACGGAAAACCATTTTTTCCTTACTAATAGGGTGTGAAAAAGATAAGTAATAAGCCCATAAAGCAAGGTGCCCTTTTTTAGCCTTTTCTCCACCATATCTCATATCACCGAAAAGTGGTGTACCTAAATAACTAAATTGCACCCTAATTTGATGCGACCTACCCGTATGCAATCTTACGTCAATAAGTGCTAAATCGTCTAATGTTTCAACGGTATTATAATCAAGTTCAGCAAGTTTTGCCCCTTCAACCGTTGGTGGACAAACGTAAACCATATTATTTACGGCATTTTTCTTTAAATAATGCGTTAAAGTTGCTTTTTCTTCCTTAGGTATACCCATAGTAACGGCAAAATAACGCTTTTCAAAATCGCCTTCCTTCATTTGCTCAGAAAGTCTTGCAGCAGCCTTAGAACTTTTTGCAAAAACCATAACGCCACCCGTAGGACGGTCCAACCTATGCACTAAACCAAGATAAACGTTACCCGGCTTGTTGTAAGTGACTTTGATATACTCTTTTATCATAGTAAGCATATCTTTATCTTTACTTTCGTCTTCACAAGAAGGCACGTTTTGTGGTTTTAATACCACAATTATATGATTGTCTTCGTATAAAATTATCAAATCTTCCATAATATTAACCGTTTATCCAAATACCTGAATTTCCACAAGGCAACACCACCCCGTCTTCTTCAGTTTTTAACCCTACTTCGTATGCGTCGGTATATCCACCCCTACCACGTTTAACTAAAATTTCTAAAATGTTTTTCATTACTTGTGGTTGAAGCCCCGTCGTATAACTGTTTATCAAGAAAAATAAAGGATTATCGCTTAAAACTTTAGTGCAAAGTTCTACTAAAGAAAACAACTCGCTTTCAAGTTTCCACATTTCACCGTTGGGCCCCCTACCATAACTTGGTGGGTCCATAATAACGGCGTCATATCTCTTGCCACGCCTTATTTCCCTTTCAACAAATTTCTTGCAATCGTCAATTATATAACGAACTTTTGTATTGTCTACACCAGAAAGCCTGCAATTTTCTCCAGCACGTTCCACCATCGCTTTTGCAGAGTCCACGTGGCACACTTTTGCACCCGCTTTAGCACAAGCAACGGTAGCACCACCCGTATAAGCAAAAAGGTTAAGTACGTTTATCTCTCTATCTGCTTCCTTTATAAGTTTATCCATTAAGTCCCAATTAACGGCTTGTTCTGGAAACAAACCAGTATGTTTAAAACCCATTGGTTTAACTTTAAAAGTTAAATCACGATAACTTACCTTCCACTCTTCAGGCATTTTGCCCTTAAAAAGCCAACGTCCACCACCCGTGTCACTACGGACGTATTTTGCTGATAATCCCTTATAATTATCCATATCGAAAGAACTTTTCCAAATAACTTGTGGGTCTGGGCGAAGCAATACAACGTCTTTCCAACGTTCTAACTTATACCCATCCCCCGTTGCTATTACAGAAAAATCTTTCCACTCGGCAACTTTCATTTATTTCACCTTGCTAACGGTTATAACACATTTATTACCGTTAATATCAAGTTCTTTAGTAAATCCTACGCCTTCGCCATTAATAACTGCGTCAGCAAGTACAACTTCTTTGATTTCGCAACTTTTCATTGCTTTTTCAATTTCAGCGTCATTTGTTTGATAGTAAACGTTAATTCTATCTACTACTTCGAAATCTGCTTCCTTTCTCATAGATTGAATTTTTGAAATTAATTCTCTTAAAACACCTTCTGCCTTTAATTCTTCAGTAACGTTGGTATCTAATACGGTAGTTAAACCTTTATCACTCATTGCAGTAAAGCCTACGGCACTTTCACTAAAGATTTGTAAGTCTTCAAGTGCAAATTCAAAGGTGTCGCCGTCAAATTCTGCCTTATAAATTTCGCCAGCCTTTACAGTTGCTACAACTTTTGCCGTATCACAAGTATCTAAGAAAGCCTTAATTTTGCCAAGTTTTGCACCGTATTTTGGACCTAAAGTCTTTAATTGTGGCTTAATTTTATAAGAAACAAACCTTGAAGCGTCTACTAAATATTCAATTTCCTTTACGTTCAACTCGTCTTTAGCAATTTCAAGCAAACCTTCAGTAAGTTCCGTCTTTCTTTCGCTACATACGAAAAGTTTTTGTAAAGGTTGTCTATTTTTAATATTTGAAGCGTTCCTACAAGCACGACCCAATACAACTATATCAAGTACGTTTTGCATACCGTCTTCTAAAACTTTATCAACTGCACTTTCATCGTAAACAGGGAAATCGCATAAATGTATAGACTTAGGTGCGTCTTTATAGAAGTTTGGAACTAAGTTTTGATAGATAGATTCCGTCATAAACGGTACGAAAGGTGCTGAAAGTTTAGCAAGCGTAACAAGAATGGTGTAAAGGGTTGTATATGCTGCAATTTTATCATCGTCCATATCGTGTCCCCAATAACGTTCTCTACCACGTCTAACGTACCAATTAGATAAATCGTCAGTAAACGCTTGTAATGCCCTTGCACTATCAAAAATATTGTAAGAATTTAAGCCTTCGTCAACAGTTTTAATTAAAGTATTAAGTTTAGAAAGGACCCACTTGTCCATCAAAGAAAGTTTACACTTTTTAACGTCGTAGTCTGCCGGATTATACTTATCAATATCGGCATATAAAACGAAGAAAGCATAAGTATTCCAGAAAGTACCCATAAACTTTCTTTGTGCTTCAGATACTGCTTCTTCATAGAATCTTGATGGAAGCCATGGTGCTGAACCTGTATAGAAATACCACCTTACTGCGTCTGCACCTTGCTTATCTAAGATTGACCAAGGGTCAACAACGTTACCCTTATGCTTACTCATTTTAATACCGTTTTTATCGTTAACGTGCCCTAAAACAATACAGTTTTTAAATGGCGCTTTATCAAATAAAAGGGTTGAAATTGCAATTAAGGTATAAAACCAACCACGTGTTTGGTCAATCGCTTCAGAAATAAAGTCTGCAGGGAAATGACTTTCAAACAACTCTTTATTTTCAAACGGATAGTGTAATTGTGCAAATGGCATTGAACCAGAGTCAAACCAACAGTCCATAACCTCTTTTTCACGGATAAAGGTTCCACCACAATCACAACCGAAGGTGCAATTGTCGATATACGGACGGTGTAGTTCAATATCCCCTTCAATTCCACATAATTCTTTGAGTTCTTTCTTACTACCGATAACGTGAATCTTACCACATTTGTTACATACCCAAACA
>JAZQVG010000109.1:0-10526 GCA_045631625.1 Christensenellaceae bacterium | reverse complement strand
GTTTACGGTGGTAGATACGGTTTAGGTTCTAAAGAATTTACACCATCAATGGTATTGGCAGTATTTAAAAACTTAGAACTTGCTGAGCCAAAGAACCACTTTACAATCGGTATTTACGAAGACGTGACTAATACTTCACTTGACTTTAGTGAAAAATTAGACGCTGCACCTAAGGGCTCAACTTCTTGTAAGTTCTACGGCTTAGGTAGCGACGGTACTGTTGGTGCTAATAAAAACTCTATTAAGATTATCGGTGACCATACTGATAAGCACGCACAAGCATACTTCTTCTACGATTCTAAAAAGTCTGGTGGTATAACTGTATCACACTTACGTTTTGGCGATACACCAATCCAAAGTGAATACCTAATCGATAGTGCAGACTTCGTACAATGCTCAAATCCTTCATACATTACACGTTATGATATGACGGGCGATATTAAGGAAGGTGGTACTTTCTTAATCAATACTAACGCTACTACTATCGAAGCGTTGGAAGAATTCTTACCAGCAAAGGTAAAACAAGATATCGCTAATAAAAATATCAATCTTTACGTTATAGACGCTATTAAAATTGCAGCAGGCTTAGGCTTAAAGGGTAGAACAAATACTATACTTCAATCTGCTTTCTTTAGAGTTAACCCACAAATTATGCCTTACGACAAAGCAGTTGAATATATGAAATATATGGCTAAAAAATCTTTCGGTAGAAAGGGTGATGCCGTTGTTCAAATGAACTATGACGCTATTGATAGCGCTGCTGGCGACAACTTAATCAAAATTGACGTACCTGCAAGTTGGAAAACTGCTACTACCGGTGCTGAAATGGTTAAGGGCCACGAAGACAAATATTTCCAAGAAATTATTAAGCCTATCCTTTACTTAAAGGGTGACGAACTTAAATCTTCTCAATTTAATGCAGACGGCTCTGTTCCAACGGGTACAACTAAGTTTGAAAAACGTGGCGTTGCCGTGTTAGTACCTGAAATTGACTTAACTAAGTGCGTACAATGTGGTAGTTGTTCTTTCGTTTGTCCACACGCTTGTATCAGACCTGCACTTGTTAAAGCAGGCGAATCTAAACCTGAAACGTTTGCAACTAAGGCTGCAATCGGCTTACCTGGTTTAGAATATAGAATGCAAGTTTCTCCACTTGACTGTATGGGTTGTGGCGTTTGTGCTACGGTATGTCCTGTTAAAGACGGTGGTGCAATAAAAATGGTTCCACTTGCTAAATCACTTGAAAATGGCGAAGATAAGAATTGGGAATTTGCAGTTGAATTACCAGACCAAGACACTTCTAAATTTAAGAAAGAAACTGTTAAGGGCTGTCAATTCTGCACCCCACTCTTTGAGTTCTCTGGTGCTTGTGCAGGCTGTGGCGAAACACCTTACGTTAAAGTTGTAACACAATTATTTGGTGAAGATATGGTTATTGCTAACGCAACCGGTTGTTCTTCAATTTACGGTGGCTCTTCTCCAACTTGTCCATACACGACGAATAAGGCTGGTAAAGGTCCTGCTTGGGCTAACTCTTTATTTGAAGATAACGCAGAATTTGGTTACGGTATGAATTTGGCTTACACAACCAGAAGAAAAGCGTTAAAAGATAAGGTTATTGCACTTGGCAATGCAGATGCAAGCGTAAAAGCATTATGCGATGCTTGGGTTGAAGCGTTTGACGATAGAGAAGCAAGCAAAAAAGCTTCTAAAGAATTATTAAGTGCTATTGAAAATTCTAATTTGGCTGAAGCAAAAGCAGTTGTTGAAGATAAAGACTGCTTATCTAAAAAGTCTATTTGGATTTTCGGTGGCGACGGTTGGGCTTACGATATCGGTTACGGTGGTTTAGACCACGTTATCGCAAGTGGCGAAGACGTAAATATCTTAGTATTAGATACTGAAGTTTACTCTAACACGGGTGGCCAAGCATCTAAGTCTACTAACATCGGTGCAGTTGCTAAATTCGCTTCTGCAGGTAAGAGAGTTAAGAAGAAAGACTTGGGTATGATTGCTAAATCTTACGGCTACGTATACGTTGCACAATGTTCTATGGGTGCAAATTCTGCACAATTATTAAAAGCGTTAAGCGAAGCAGAAGCATACCACGGCCCATCTCTAATTATCTGTTATGCGCCTTGTATCAACCACGGTATCAATATGTCTAACTCTCAACTTGAAAGTAAGGCTGCCGTTGAATGTGGTTACTGGCACTTATATAGATATAACCCAACTACAGGCGAATTTACTTTAGATAGTAAAGAACCTACGGGCGATTATCAATCTTTCTTGAAGAACGAAACAAGGTATACTTCACTTATCAAAACTCAAGGCGAAGACGTTGCTAACGACTTGTTTGCAAGGACGGAAGAAAGTGCAAAAGAAAGATACGAAACTTACAAAAACCTTGCTAAAAAAGACTAAACTTAATTAAAACTAAAAGCGTGGTAAAATTTACCACGCTTTTTTATTTTGTTTTTTTATTATTCTTTAGTTTCTTCTTTCTTTTCTTCTTTTTCTTTTGAATTTTCACAAATCTCTCTTAAATAGAGAACTTTTAATATTGTTGGCGATAAGGCTATCTTGCTTATATAATAATATAACACTGTAAAAATTCCCCCGATAAACCAACATATTGCTCCAACATAAGGCTCTTCACCCGTCATGAGTATACATCCCAATATAAAAAATAAAACACCTGTTATAGTTGCAATTATTGTTGGTAATTTAATAAAAGTCTCAAACTTATCTTCATTTTCTCTTATAATTTCTTTTGTTTGCTTGTCCATTTTTCTTTCTCCTTTTTTGATAGCGTTACGCTATATTTTGAATAAATTATATAGCCTTTTGCTATAATTGTCAATAGAAAAAGGTGGGATATGAAAATTTTTTGTGAAAGGCTTATTGAACAAAGAAAATTGAATAAACTGACGCAACGACAAGTTGCCGATAAATTAAGCATAAGGCAACCGTCATACATTAGGTATGAAAAAGGGGTTGCAGAGCCTTCACTTGAAAGTCTTGTTATTTTAGCCGACCTTTTTGACGTTTCAATAGATTATTTATTAGGTAGAACGGAATATTAAACACTTTGCACGT
This sequence comes from Christensenellaceae bacterium, assembly GCA_045631625.1. Classification (GTDB taxonomy): domain Bacteria; phylum Bacillota; class Clostridia; order Christensenellales; family Borkfalkiaceae; genus UBA1259. The sequence continues at coordinate 7,427 of JAZQVG010000109.1, read as the reverse complement.
TTGCAAGGTGTTTTTTTTATTTAAAATAAATAAATTTATTTTTTGGTGTGGTTTTGGTTGCTTTTGTTTTCCGTCTGTGTTATAGTGTGGTCGGTTAGAATTTGTTAATATTTTTTTAAGGATTATAAATATGCAAAACGAAAAAAGAATTAGTGCAAAATGGCTTGCCTTAATAATTGGCATTGTTTGTATTGGTACGTACGTTGTAAACTATTATTTACGTAATATTTTATCAGTCACTACGCCCGACTTGATTTCAACGGGTAATTTTACTGAAATTAGTATCGGCGTGCTTTCTTCTACCTATATGATTTTTTATGCAGGTGGACAGTTAGTAAACGGCTTTTTAGGTGATATTTTTTCGCCAAGGTGGATGATTTTTGTTGGCATCGGGATTGGTAGCATTGCAACTATAATCTTTCCGTTTATATCTGTACAAGCACTTAGAATTATTTGCTTTGCTATTTTAGGTTTTGGGCTTTCTATGGTACGTGGCCCGTTAATGAAAATTATTTCTGAAAATACAGAGCCACGCCACGCACGTCTAATTTGCGTATTCTTCTCAATCGCATCCTTTACAGGCCCACTTATCGCTTCACTTTTCTCTCTTGCTTTACCTGTAAATTATGCTTTTATTGTTTCTGGTGGCGTTGCCTTTTTAATGGTTTTATTCTCTTTCTTAGTGCTATCAAGTATGGAAAAAAAGCAATATCTTTCCTTTAAGCCTATTAAAAGTAAAAGTTTTTCTTCTATTTTTGAAGTATTTAAGATTGAAAACTTTGTTTTCTATATGGCTATTGCAGCGCTTATTGAAGTAGCAGTTACTTCTATCTCTTTCTGGCTACCTACTTTTTTAGCAAACCATTTAGGTTATGACCAAACGGCAAGTAAACTTATATTCTCTGTTATTTCTATCTGCCGTTCTTGTACGCCTTTTATTGCACTTATGATTTTTAACGCTACGGGGGAACGCCCACTACCGTTAATGAGAATTGGCTTTTCACTATCAGCATTTTTCTTTATCCTAATGCAGTTTATAGACAATAGGTTAGTAAGCGTTATTCTTATAATTCTTGCACTTATGTCAATTAGTTTAACTTCTGCAATGCTTTGGAGTATTTATATACCAAGTTTAGGCAAAACGGGGCGTGCTTCAAGTGCAAACGGCGTGTTAGATTGCACGGGCTATATCTTTGCAGCATTGGCAAACTTCTTGTTTGCTTCTATTTCAAAAATGGTTGGTTGGGAAGTGGTACTTCTACTTTGGGCAAGCATTGGCGTAATAGGTTTAATAGTAACCCTGTTTAATAAAGAGAAAAAAACAGCGTAATATTTTTTATTATTAAATAAATATAGAAAAAATAAAAGGTTAGCACTTTATTGCTAACCTTTTTTGTTAAACTTTTATAATTAAAAAATGCCTTTATTGTATTTTTTCATTGCATAAAAACTTATACCTAAACCTACTACAAAACCTATAATAGTTATAGCAACGCCAACGTAGTTAAGAAGTTGTATTTGTTTTATTGTACCCACAATTAGTATAACACCTGAAATAATTAATGATATGCCTATAATTATCATACCAAGCCCTACTAACTTTCCAAACGGCAATTTATCTTCTTCTGATACCCTTTTTCTGTGGTAAGAGTGTATTAAATTTAAATTTCCTTTTCTATTTGAAATACCAATTATAATACACGCAATACCAATAATTATTGTTGCGATATTTTCCATATTTTCCTTTATACCTTAAATATATTTATTCTTTCTCTTTCGGCTTTGTCTAAAGTGTAATAAGTGCCACCAAAATTATGGCGTTTATACACTATAATTTCAGTAGAATTTTCCACCATATAATCGTTTCTTTTGTGCATACATTTTTCGTCATAATATTCTTTTACTAACACTATTTTATCAACGTTTTCACAAACGTAACGATATTCTTGTTTTTGTTTTTTGGACCAAGGTTTTTCTTGGTTTCTGCAAGGTGCACAAAGCACAATTTTTATATTTCTACTTAGGCGTAATTTTTCTAAAATAGTAAAAGCAAAGGTATCAAACCCTATTGCCCCACCAACTAAAAAAGTATCGTATCCACGGTTATCAACAAGGTCTAAAAGATGATGCCCTATCGTCCTTAAACTAATATTTTTTATATTAAATTTTCTATGTCCACTAAAGCAACACGTTTTTTTCTTATCAAACACGACTTCGTCTGGGGTGTAATATAATAACCCTTCCATACAATCGTTCCAAACTTTTTTTTCTTGCATAACTTCCTTTATAACGGTGATTTTCTTTCTAACCCCCTACCCCTTGGGTATTTTAATGGAGTATTATTAACCTTTTTTATAGTAATTATAGTGCGTTTTGCCCCGTAAAAATCAAACTCATATATATCTTCAATTTCACCGCCTAACACCTTTAACGCATTTGCACTTTCCTTTATTTCTTCCGTAGCATCTCCTTTAAAAGCAATAAACTTTCCACCCACCTTCACAAACGGCAAAGTATACTCTAAAAGAGTATTTAACCTTGCCACTGCACGGGCTGTACAAAAGTCAAACTGCTCACGATACTTACTATCTTTTGCAAGTTCTTCAGCACGGTTGTTAATAACTTGTGTATTACTTAATGAAAGCCTGTTTATAACTTCCGTTAAAAAGGTGCATTTCTTTCCCGTTGCTTCAAGCATAGTAACGTCTAAATTACTATTCATTATCTTGATTGGAAGGGCTGGAAAACCACCACCACTACCAACGTCAATAAGTTTTCCACTTTTTATTTTTTCACTGTTAATAACACTATCTAAAAAATGTTTTTTATAAACTTCTTCTTTTTCAGTAATTGCCGTTAAATTAAATTTTTTATTAAATTCTATTAAACTTTCGTAGTAAATATCAAACGATTTTACCTGTTCACTATTTAATTTGATATTATAATCTAAAAAAATCTTTTCCATACTGTAATTATACCACACCAAAAAGAAATTAACAATTATTTTTTTATTAACTACTTACTAACCTATATTTAACATTTTATAAACTATAATTTTACTATATATTTTCTAATAAATTTTACCTTTTCAACTTTTTAATAGAACAGAAGAAGAATAAGAATATATAATTTTTTAATAATAAATAAAACAATATATACTATCATCGAAAGGTAAAATTAGCACAAAAAATACGATTATAAAAACAACTAAATTATTAAACTAAAAAAGTAATTTTTTAAATAAATTGTAGTTAAAAAAACCCTTGATTTTTTACTATATTTATAATATAATAATATATATTATATAAACAATAAAGAAAAAAGTAAAAAATTGTTTATAGATTGTAGCATACTTATTAAACAAAGTAAATACAATTTTGAAAATTATTTTTAGTTTTTTAGGAGTGAAAAATGAAAGTTATTTGCGACGGTTTAGATTTATCTGATGCAGTGTTAAAGGTAAGTAAAGCGCTTGCCGTAAAATCAACCAATCCGGTTTTAGAAGGTATAAAAATTGTAGCAGAAAACGATTGTTTAACACTTGTTGCTACAGACTTAGAAATTACTATTGAGAAAAAAATTAAGGCTGACGTTATTGAAGAAGGGGAAACAGTTGTAGTTGGTAAATACTTCGTTGATATCGTTAAAAAATTAGAAAGTGAACAAGTAGAACTTTCAAGGCTTTATGATGCAGGCTTAAAAATTAAATATAACGATAGTGAAAGTGAACTTCAAGTATTTAATGCAGAAACTTTTCCTAAAATTAAAATGGAAGATAAGGAAAACTTTTTTAAGTTAAACGGTGCACAATTTAAGGAAGTTGTGGAAAGGACGGTTGTTGCTTGTTCTTCTGACGATAGTAGGCCAATTTTAAAGGGTTGTTTATTTAATGTTGAAAACGGCACTTTAACAACAGTTGCATTAGACGGGTATAGAATGGCTGTCGTTAAAAAGCAAGTAGAAGCAAGTGGAGACTTTAAGGCTGTAGTTCCGGCAAGGACTTTAAATGAAATAGTAAGACTTATTGAAAATAATGAAGATGAAATTACTATTTATATTCAAAACAATAATTTATATTTACAAGTTGATAATACTGTTATATATTCAAGGCTAATTGAAGGGGAATTTGTAAAATACAACCATATTTTACCTACAAGTTTTGAAAATAGTGTTACTGTTAAAAAGAGTGATTTTTTAAATAGTATTGAAAGGGCTTCAATAGTAACAAGAAGTGAAAGGTTTAACGTAATTAGGTTTGATATTAAAGAAAACGTTATGTCAGTACTTGCTAAATCAGAAGTTGGTAACGTTTTTGACAACGTTCCAATTAACTTAACAGGTAAAGATATGTTAATTGCGTTTAACGGCAAATATATTGGTGAATATATCAAAATTATAAACGAAGAATTTATTACTTTACACTTAAATAGTCCTATTGACCCTTGCGTAATTACTGCAGTTGGTAAAGAAGATTATATTTATTTAGTATTACCTGTAAGAATAAACAATTAATAGGGTATAAAATAATTGACAAAAAGGTAAAAAATCTTTACAATAATAAGGCAAAAATAAAGAATAAGTATTTATTTACAATAAATAGATAGGAGAAAATTAAAATGAAACAAACGTATCAACCAAAAAAGAGACAAAGAAGTAAGGTACACGGTTTTAGAAAAAGAATGAAAACGAAAAACGGTAGAAACGTACTAAAACGTCGTCGTAACAAAGGTCGTCATAAACTTTCAGCATAATAAAGGAAGTGTTAACCTTGGACTATAGGTTAAAAAAACAAAAAGATTTTGAATTGGTTTTTAAATTGGGTAAAAGGGTTTACTCTAAAACCCTTACCCTTATATACCTTCCGTCAAGTGAATTAAAAGTTGGGTACGCAGTATCAAAAAAACACGGAGGAAGCGTAGTTAGAAATAGAATAAAGCGCCTACTTAGAGAATCTTTTAGAAGTTTTGCGAAAAATATCAGCAAAAACTTCTTTTTTGTTATTATTCCAAATATACCAAAAGAAAAGTTAGATTTTAACAAGCAATTTGACTGTTTGGAAAGTAATAAAAAGGCAATAAAAAAAGATATAGAGAAAAAAAATTTAAAAAAAGTTTGCAAAAAAGTGTCATATAACCTTGGAGAACTGAAAAGTGATATGTTATACTTATTGCGCAAGGCGGAAATTTTAGACTAATAGGGTAATACAAAATTAAAAACTAAGGGAAAAAATGTTAAAATTTTTAAGCATAAAACTTATTAGGTTTTATCAAAAATATTTATCTAAAGGTACGTGTATGTACCTACCCACCTGCTCTGAGTATACTTTAGAAGCAATACTAAAGCACGGCTTTTTTAAGGGTGTTATTTTAGGTGTTTTTAGAATTTTTAGGTGTACGCCGTGGTGTAAAGGTGGGCTTGATAAAGTACCCGACAAAAAAAACGTAGTAAAATGGGTTTATTAAAATGGCAGATTTAAATTTAATTTTAATTTCAGCACCAACCACAACTAATTTCATAGTTAAAATTATTTTATGGTTGGTACAAATTTCATCTTCAGTAGTTTTAGGTATAATTTTATTTACGGTATTATTAAAACTTATTACTTTACCGTTTGACTTTGTATCAAGGGCTTCTATGCGTAAAAATTCCTTAAAAATGGAAGAAATGCGCCCAGAATTAGAAAAATTACAAAAACAATACGCTAACGACAAAAACTTATACAACCAAAAAATGATGGCTTTGTATAAGAAAAACGGTTATTCTATGTGGGGTAGTTGCTTACCAACTATCATAACGTTAGTTGTGTTTATCATTGCTATTAACGGGTTTCAAGATTACTCTAAAATCCAAAACAAACAATATTTTTACGATATGTCACTTGCCTACAACCAAGTTATTTATGACGAATTTATTGGGGAAGATGATAAAATTGTAATTGACGGCATTGAATATTATTCAACTTCAGACGGCAAATTTGTTTCTAACGACGCTAAATTATTAGAAAAGTTAGGCGAAAATAATGAAGTAGTTATTACTGACCAAGAAAATATAGAAAAATATTTAACAATTACAAAAACTACGGAAAATAATTTAGATTATATAACTGTTAATTATAGTCTAAACGATAGCGTTTCTTATATTAGGTATTATACTGCTGATTCTTTTAATACAATGCTATTTAAAGCAAAGGATGAAGGGGCTAAAGACGTTATAATAAATAAAGCACAAGAGGCGTCTGCAAATAGTTTTAAAGATGCCGACAAGAAATTCTTGTGGGTACAAAACGTGTGGGAAAAAGATAGTATGACTGCCCACCCTGTTAAGCCGGAATATACTTCACAAAACAAAGATAACGGTTTTAAAGAAAGTTATGGTGAACTTGGCATTGGTGAAAGTGATTACGAAAGTTTGACTGCACATTTAACAAAAGAAAAGACGGAAATTAAAAATGGTTATTATATTTTAGTATTATTAACTGCCTTAACTTCACTTGCATTACAATTAATTTCTTCAAAGAGCCAAAAGGCACAAATGGAATTACAAACGGTTGACGGACAAGGTGCACAAACAAACAAAATGATGATGTGGATGATGCCTATTATGATGGCAGTGTTTGCATTTATGTATACGGCGGCGTTTTGTATATATATCGTGTTGTCTTCGTTAATTTCAATGTTGACAACCGTGCTTATAAACTACTTTGTAGATAAAAAATTCAAAAAAGAAAATTACAACCCTAATAAGAATATCGTTAGGGGTAGGGTTTATACGCCAAAGGAAGAACCTATACAAGAAAAACCAGTAAAAAAGACTAAACTTCAAAAGGAAATTGAAGCAGATGGTTTCTTATCAGGCAAAAACGATAAAAAATCTCCAAAAAAGAGATAAATAATTAAAAGGTAGATATAAATTGACGCTTAAATTGTAAGCGTTTTTGGAGGATAAAATGGATTTTACAGCAAAAACGGTAGAAGAAGCGATTGCGCTTGGGCTTAAGACTTTAGAATTAGAAGAAAGCCAAGTAGATATAACCGTTAAAGAACAGCCAACTAAAGGGCTTTTCGGCATAGCAAAGGGAAAAGCAGTAGTTGAAATTACAAGAAAGAAGGAAAAAAACGATAAACTTGTTGACTTTTTGCAAACGATATTAGACCTTATGGATGCAAACGCCAAGGTAAAAATGGAAGAAAAGCAAAATGAAAACGACAATACCGTTTTAACTATAATAGCCGACAATTCAAGTGAACTTATTGGTCATCGTGGTGAAGTGTTAGACGCAATTCAAACACTTGCAGGTGCTTACGCCAACATTGACAATAAAGAATACAAGAAAGTAGTTGTTGACTGTGAAAATTACAGAGACAAGCGTGAAGAAACGCTTATAAAACTTGCTAAACGTTTAGAAACAAAAGCCGTTGAGTTAAGGA
>JAZQVG010000108.1:0-1941 GCA_045631625.1 Christensenellaceae bacterium | reverse complement strand
TGCAGAAACCTTAAAATCATCAAGTTCATAATGATGCCCGATAATTTGGTCAATAGCATTAAACGCTGCTTCAATAGGGCCGTCACCCGTAGAAACGCTACTAAATTTTTCGCCACCCTTTTCAAGCGTAACGTTTGCAGTTGCATTTATAACGTTGCTTGCATTTACAGAATAACTTACAAGATGATATGTAGACGGAACTTGCATTGCAGAACTTGCTATAACTGCTTCAAGTTCTTTGATATCAATTTTTGATTTATTATTTAATAACTTTCTTGCTTCTTCATAAACCACGCCAATTTCACTATCAGAAAGTTCATAGCCAATTTGCTTACTAATTTCTGCAACGTCTTTAATGGTTGAATTTTTATCAAAAATAGCACAAACGTCTTGCACTTTACCACAAACTTCGTCTTCAAAATCAACAACGCCGTTGATTGTGTTTTCTATGCTTTTAATATTGGTAAAATCTAAATTACAAGAAACGTTAAAATCAAACCTCTTTGAATAGATAATATCCGCAAAAGTAGAAGTTAATAAATAATTACCAACGGTAGAAATATCAACGCCATCTGCACCACCTTTAATTGCAAAAACTGCACAAGCAGAAGCCATAGACAAAGCGTTAGACGGCCTAACTGCAACTTTTATATCGCAGACATTTTTAATTTCTTTAACCATCTTTTCGTAATCTTCAGGAAGGGCAACACCTTCGTCATCACATATAGTTATAACGTCAGCCCCGGCCTTTCTTGCTTCAACAGCACACTTAACGGCAAAACCTTCTTCCGCCCTAAATGCGTCTAAAGCAACAAATTCTACATTTTTACTGCTTCCCTTTACGCTTTTTATCATTTCTACAATCTTATCAAGCATTGCAGATGCTTTTAAATGGTAATTGTATTCCATCAACGCCGTAGAAATTGGCATAACTACTTGAAAAACAACGTTATCGCAATCTTTTGCACATTTAATTGCTAATTGTAAATTTTCACTGCATTCGGGAACAGGAATTTTAACGATAGTATTTGTAGCCTTTGCTAAAACCGTACGATAAATAATTTCGTTTTCCTTACAATCTATATATGTAGGCAGTTCAAATGAATCTACACCAGAAGCGTTTAATAGTTCAACGATATTTAGTTTTTCCCTAAAAGTCAAACTAATATTTTGTTCACTTAACGCTTTCAAGGTTACATCTGATACTACAATTTTTTTCATAATAATTCTCCTTTAATAAACCTATCGAATAAAATAAAAATCCCCGACTAAAAGTCAGGGACGATATTTAACCGCGGTACCACCCGAATTGTTGTCAAACGACAACCACTCAAAAATCTTTAACGGAATTATCCGTAAACGACTACTTAAACCTACTCCCTTTATTCGACGGATATATTAATATAATTATATTATATTAAAACCTTTAATTTGTCAAGCAAAAGCGACAAAAATAACTATTTTAGCAATCAAAAACGGGTGTTATAAAACAAAAACGCCCTGACCAAAAGTCAGGACGATATAAAACCGTGGTACCACCCGATTTATTGCTTAAAAAAGCAATCTCTCTTTTGCTTTTAACGGGGCTATCCGTAAACGACTAATTGAAATATCTTTCGCCATTTCCGCTCAGGAATGAGTAACGTTTTGCCTATCCTTGACTTGCACCAACCGTCAATTCTCTAATCAATTTCAAACGTCTTTTTCCGTCAATGCGTTTTATTTTTTTAACAATTATATGACTCCATATTTACGTTGTCAAGCGTTTTTTATGCACTTTTTAAATTTTTAATAATTTTTTAATATTTAAGCCAAGTATTTTTTCTCTGTCGCTATCGCTTAATTTTAATTTGTTAAATCTATCAAGTTCTTCACTTGCATCCCACATTGGAAAATCAGTACCAAAAAAGAACTTTTCTACACCTGCTTTATTTATCATTT
>JAZQVG010000107.1:0-2565 GCA_045631625.1 Christensenellaceae bacterium | reverse complement strand
ATCAGCAAAAGCACGGTACATAAAGACGTTACGCAAAATTTAAAACAAATCAATAAATTAGTAAAAGAAAAATATAGTACTTTTGGTTGGAATATAGGCTATTCTCCAAAAGGTAAAAACACTTTTGAACATAAGTTTGATTTTGGCGTATTGAATATAAATTTTGATATTATAAACGGAAAGATAGAAAACACAAAAATCACAGGCGATTTTTTCCATAAAAATCCAATAGAACAGTTGGAAAGTAAATTAAACGGCTGTACTTTTGATAAAAAAAGCGTGCTTGTGGCGTTAGACGACGTTGCAGAATATATCGTAAATTCAAAAAAAGAAGAAATAGTAAATAAATTGTTTTGTTAATAACTAAATAATTAAAAAACGCACCAAACAGGTGCGTTTGTGTTTTTATAAATACTTTTTAAGTTTTTCTTCAAAACTTTCTTCAAGTGCTAATAGTCTATTTATAAAGTTTAATACTTCAGTGTCAAGGTTTGTTCCCTCGTTTCGCATAGCAGTAAGTTCGTTTATACCCATAACAGTACCTTTAATCATCATATCGGCAATTTGGTTTTTGCTATTATTCATCATAGTTTTCATTTTAATGCTACCATACATCATTGCTTTTTTGAATACGTTTACGTCTTTTGGCTCAATACCTTTTTCTGCCATATAAGTAGAAATTTCGCCTATTAACTTTTCATAGCCTTCGTATTGTTCTTTTAGTTCTTTTTTTAGGTTTTTATCGTCAACTGCAGGTAAAATGTCTGAAATGCTTTGAAGTGCTAAATGTGCGTTTCTATAAGTGTCGTTAATGGCTTTTCCGTTAAAATTAGTGGCTTCCATACAATAAAATCTCCTTAAAAATGTTTATAAAAATAAGATTGCCATATTTAGAAAAAATATACAAAAACGTTTGACAAAAGTAGATAAATAATGTAAAATACATAACGTGCCGCACGAAAGGGGTAAAAAAGAGATAAGTTCCACCCCAAAAATAATTTCGGCGAGTCTGGAGAGTTGGAGGTAAATAAAATGTACGCTATTGTTGCAAATGGTGGCAAACAGTACAAGGCAGAAGTTGGCAAAACTATTAAGTTTGAAAAATTGGCTGCTAACGTAGGCGACAAAGTTGAATTTGACGTTTTAATGGTGTCAGATGAAAACGGTGTCAAAGTGGCTGAAGAAGCAAAGGCTTATAAGGCTATTGGTGAAGTATTAGAACAAGGTAAAGATAAAAAGATTATCGTGTTCAAGTACAAAGCAAAGAAGAACGAAAGGAAGAAACAAGGTCATAGACAACCTTTCACTTCTGTAAAAATTGTTGAAATTGCTGCGAAATAAGGTGAGGAGGAAATTAGTATGATGTTTTTTATTAAATTATTTGCTCACCACAAAGGTGGCGGTAGCACAAAGAACGGTAGAGATTCAAACGCTAAAAGACTTGGTATTAAGAGAAATAACAATCAAGAAGTTTTAGCAGGCAGTATTTTAGTTCGTCAACGCGGTACTAAAATCCACGCTGGCAATAACGTTGGTATGGGTAGCGACAATACGTTGTTTGCTTTAATCGACGGTGTTGTTAAATTTGAAAGAATGGGTAGACACGACAAAAAGGTTAGCGTTTACGCAAAAGAAAACTAATAAGACTTCGGGCTGATTTTTGTCAGCCCGATTTTTTTAGGTTAAGGTTATGGAAAAACTTATTTTTAGCAATCAATATTTCAATATAGAAGATACCTTAAACTGTGGCCAAATTTTTAGGTTTAAACCTTTCAAAGATGGCTTTATGGTAAATTCGCTTGATAAACGTGTATATTGTGTACAAGAAAATGATAAAGTTGTCCTTTTTTGTGAAGATGAAGATGCACGTTATTTTGCTAATTTTTTTGATATTGATAGAGATTATGGCGTTATTTACAATTCGGCACTAAAAAGTGGCTACGAAATATTAAAAACGTCTGCCCAAATGGGTAAGGGCATTAGAATACTTAATCAAGATAAAGTGGAAATGCTTTTTTCCTTTATAATATCTCAAAATAACAATATTCCAAGAATAAAAAGTATTATAGATAAACTTTGTACTTCGCTTGGCGAAAAGAAAACTTTTATGGGCGAAGAATTTTATTCTTTTCCAACGTTAGACGTGCTTTCAAGTCAGTCTTTGGATTTTTATAAAAGAATTGGGTTAGGTTATAGGGCAGAATACGTTTTGGGGTTGGCAAAACAATTATTGAATTTTGATTTAGATAGTCTTGATAAATTACCTACTTATAAATTGAAGCAAGAATTATTAAAAATAAAAGGTATTGGTCAAAAGGTGTGCGATTGTGTTGCACTTTTCGGCTTTCATAGAAGCGACAGTTTCCCAGTAGATACTTGGATAGAAAAAGTTTATAAAGAAAATTTTAACGGTAAATTAAACGATAGAAAGAAGATAACCGATTGGTTTTTAGATACATTTAAAGAAAACTCAGGCTATTTTCAACAATATTTGTTTTATTATAAGCGTTCAAAAGAAAGGGAAAAAGGCTAAAAGCAAAAAAATATAAAGAAGAATAAAAAAAT
>JAZQVG010000106.1:0-27530 GCA_045631625.1 Christensenellaceae bacterium | reverse complement strand
CAAACAATATCACTTTACTTAAAACTTGTAATATGCTATAATTAACTTATGAGTGAAAGCATTTTAAGAGAAAAAGCAAAAGAGTTTGCTAAAAACATTGTATTTATTACAAGAGAAATTAAATCCAACAATAAAGAAAGCGTATTAACTAATCAACTTTTACGATCGGGAACAAGTATTGGTGCAAATATCCACGAAGCACAATATGCACAAGGAACGGCTGATTTTATTTCTAAACTTGAAATAGCGTTAAAAGAGTGCTTTGAAAGCGAATATTGGTTAGAATTGCTTTTTGAAACAGGTTATTTAGTAGAAACTCAATATAAAAAACTTAACAACGATTGTGGTGTTATTCGAAAAATGCTAATTTCTTCGTGCAAAACATTAAAAGAGAAAAAATAAATGAAACTCGACTTTTTACAAGTCGAGTTTTCTTTTGTCCACGCAAAACTGCTTGATAAAAATTTTTATATGTGATATACTAATTATGCCAAACAATCTGAATACTCGTAGCGATAGGTGTTTTTCTTTTATAGGAATATTATACCTTTTTTGTGGTAATACCATTAAGAAAACCAAATTTGTAAAAATGCGGCTCCTTCTTAATGGTAAGGTTTCACCTATACTACGATAGATTGTTTGGCGACAATTGGAGTCTGCGTTTTTGTGCGTCGACTTCGGTTGGCGCACTTTTTTATTTATTTCATTTTTTAGGAGGTTTTTGCGAATGAAAAAATTAGTTTCCTTATTCCTTTTAATTGTTGTTTTATTGTTTTCTTTTACAACATTGGTTGCTTGTGGTGATAATAATTCAACAAGTACACAGCAAAATTGCAATCACTCATATTCAAAAATAAATAGTGAAGCAAATTGCTATATAGGTGGTGATGCAACGTATAAATGCTCTTTATGTGAAGACATCTATACTAAATATGAAAGTTCCTTAGGGCATGATTATGTAGAAGCAACTTGCACACAAGCAAAACATTGTTCTAGGTGCAGTTATACTTTAGGAAGTGCATTAGGACACACAACGGAAAACGGCACTTGTTCAAGGTGTTATACTTATATTGGGAAAAAGTGGACGAAAACTGAGGTTCAAAACACTATAAAGGTATATGATGTTTGGGTGTCGGATATTAACAGTGTTGGTGGCGTTTCTATGGAAATAGGCTGGGAAAACACATCATCAAAAACGATAAAATACATACATTTTTATGTGCAGCCATATAATGCGGTTGGAGATATCGTTTATTGTGAAATACGCGACCATGCAAAATTTAGGGCTCACTCAACAGGACCTTACAATCCAGGATATAAATGCTATACTGTTTACCAATATAGTGGAATAGTATCGGGAATGTATTGGGAAAACTGTTGGTATAATAATACAATTAAATACATTGAATTATATCAAGTACGCATAGAATATATGGACGGAAGTGAGATAACAATAGGAGAAAACTTTATTGATTATGTTTTTGTATCATAAGATTAAAGTATAGCACACTATACTTTGCAAGCAAAGGCGTGTGTTTTTGCAGGGCAAAAATGAAAAGGATAGCAAAATTTTTGCTATCCTTTTATACTATCTAAAAACCCCTATGAGAAACGCACCTTGCATCCTTTTTTTATTTTAAAAGATATTTTCTAATTTTACTGAAAAGGTTTTTGGTATTTGTTCGCTAAGTTCTATCAGTACTTCTATTTTGCTTATTGCATCCGTCCACTCTTTATCGTGTACTAATTTTACTGCTTCGCTTAGCCATAAATCAATTTCCTTTATTTCCGTATGTGGTATAAAGACGTGTAAGGTACGTTTTTTTTCAAGCCATAAGTCTTGCACGCTATAAACGTCGTTTTCGTTTGCATCTTCTTCTTTAATTTTATCGTAAAGGGTGGTTAAAACACCGTTAAATTCGTCAAATTGTTTGTTTAGATAGTAATTTTCAAAAATCGCCCCACCAATCAATAAACATAAAACTACGGCGATAGAAACTAAATTTTTTACCATTTGATATTCTCCCTAAGTGGCATATTTAAAATTTTGTACTTTTGGTTTTTTCCTTTAAAATACACTCTGCCGTTGCCGTCAACCGTCAAGACTTCAGTGTTTTTTAGCGATATGTTTTGTTGCTTTATAAAATTTTCTACCTCTTGAATATTGCTATTTATTATTTTTAGATTAGTTTTATTGATATTTCCGTCGCTAACCAAAAGCAAAGGGATTGACGGCGAGTAGTTAGTTTCTTCCTTTTTTTGAAGGGCAGAAAGTTTGCCGTTTGATTCAAAAATGGCGTACTCTACGTCGTCAAGCGAAAAGTAGCCTGCACTTCGCATTGATTCAATTAAATCTTCAACGCCAAGGTTGTTCTTTTTTAGTTCTTTTAGGTCAACCCCCATTTTATTTATAACTATACTTGGTTTTCCAGATATAACCTTTTTAAAGCCGTCGCCAATTTGTTCTAATACGGCAATTACTTGGTGCAATAAAAATAAGCCCAACACTGCAACTATGCCGTACAACAACGGTATGGATACGTCTGCCATAGGTATGCACGCCAAGTCGGCTATAATTAGCGTTATAATAAATTCAAAAGGTTGCATTTCACCTATTTGGCGTTTACCAAGTAGTCGCATAACTATAATTAGCGTTATAAAAATAATGAGTGTCCTAATAAAAATTACTAACATATAGATAGTATTAAGAAAAAATTGATAAATATTCCCTATAAAGATGTTGACTATAAAATATTATAGTGTTAAAATTATAAGCACTTAGGAAAAAGCCTAAGGTAGAGTAGCAAAAATGCGTAAAGTGTTGCAAAATGGGATGTCGTTTGCAAACGAAAGGGGTTTCCCTGCGGTGTTTTTGTGCGTCCGCTATCATAACCGTTTACGGTCTATTTTATCGGTCTCTCTAAAACTTTTTTTCGGGAGATTTTTTATGTTCAATTTTTCTTTAATGTTGGCTTCAACACCAAAACCATTTGATATTGCAGATATTTTTAGAAATATAGGCACAAGATGGTACGTTTACGTAGTAATTTTTGTCACTACGGTTTTATTATTAACACTTGTGCTTATTAAGGGTAAAAAGAGAAACAACCTATCTAACACTCAAAAATTAGTGTATACGGCAGTTCTTTCAGCCCTTGTGTTTTTGGCTAACTATTTAACGATAAAGGTTTCTAACGAAATACAAATTTCGCTAATTGCAACGGTGGGCTTTATAGCAGGTTATTTAATGGGCCCGTCCTTAGGTTTTGTTAGTGCTTTTTTAGGCGATTTAATTTGTGGCATCGTTGCACCACTTGGCGTTTATAGCCCTGTTATTGGGTTGGGTAGCGCGCTTATGGGCTTTATACCTGGCGTTATTTTTACAAGGCTTAAATTTAACGATTATATTAAACTTGCAATTTCTTACCTTTTGGTATTTATAATTGCATCTTTCTTCGTAAATAACGTTGGGCTTTCACTTCTTTACGGCTGGCCTATAGAAGCAAGTATTTTTACAAGGCTTCCTTTTATTTTGATAGGTACTGTTGTAAACTGTGCAGTAAGTTTTGCCTTATTGCCGGTATTTAATAGGGTGCTACCAAAAAATAAGTTTAACTTGTAATAGATAGGTATTATTTTTTATAATTTGGGAATTTATAGTATTATGGTAAAACCAAGAAGAGTAGTAAATTTAATATTAAACTATATAGTAAGTTTGTCTGCCTTTTTGGGTGTAATACTTTCCGTCGTGCTTCACGCAGAAGAAGGGTATTCTACTTGGTACTCAAGGCTATTTTACTTTACCCAACAATCAAATATTTGGATAGGCGCAACGTCTTTAATATATGCAATTTTAGAAAGTAAAAATATATTAAACGGCACGGATATTTTACCAGAGTGGTTAAAGGTTTTAAAACTGATTTTTACTACTTGTATAACGATTACTTGCTTTATTTTTTGTGCGTGCTTAGCACCTTTTGCCGACTTTGACGTGTGGTCCTTTTCAAGTTGGCTACTACACGTAATAACGCCTGTGCTTGCCGTTGCCGATTATATTTTTAATAGACAACAAAGGGTAGAAAAAGATTGGTATATATTATTGGCGTTAATTCCATTAACTTTCTACTTTGTTTTTTCAAGCGTACTACAACTTGCAAACGTAGATTTTGGTATGGGGGACACGCACCCTTATCCATTTTTAGATTTAGATGCAGACGTTCCGTTTTTTGGGTTTAAAAACGACGGTTTGCTTTTAATAGGTATGGGGTTTTGGATAATTTTTATACTTATGTTTACGATAGGTTTAACTGCATTGTATTATTCTATACAATATAGAAAAGATAAAACGAAAAAGTTTAAAAAAAAGAGTGAATAAAAAGGCTATCAAACTTGATAGCCTTTTTTCTTTATTTTTAAGCCCTTGAATCTACTTAGTACGAATTTTAAGTCTATTAAATTAAACCCAAAAAACAAAGCAACGGAAAATACCGTTTGTAAAGAGCCCACTACCAAAAAAGTAAGCGTGTTGCCAAGAATAGATAATAGCATTTTTTCTAAACACGCACCAAAAATTAGCGTAGGTATACACAGCCCCGTACAAAGCAGTAGATATCTTAAGTATCTTGGTTTAATCTTGCAGTTTTTACCGATTAAGATAAAGTTGAAAAGGGTAGTTAAACCATAAACGAAAGCAAAGCCAATAAGCAGAGAGTAAATGCCAATAAACTTAGGCAACACCCACACGGAAGCAAGCATAAATAGAGAGCCGATAATAAAGTAAATAAGCGTTTTATTTTCTAAACCTATAGAGTTAAGTATGCTTGTAGATACGCTTGAAAGCCCCATAAATAACATTAAAAAGGAAGATGCCGTTAGGTACTTACCACATTCGTGGCTATTAAAAATAATTATGCCAATTTCTTCGCCACAAACTATAAAAACAGGTATAAAAATACAAGAGAGTACGGCTGTAAATTTAATAGCCTTTTCAATATTCTGCTTTAATGTTAAGTTTTGGTTTTTGTAGTAATTTTCTGCAATTTCAGGCACTAAAACTAAGGTGAAAGAGCCAAGCAAGGTAGACGGAATAAACAATAGTGGCATAGCCTGCCCCGTTGCAGCACCAAAACTTGAAAGGGCTTGGGCGTTTGTGAAGCCTGCCTTTACTAAACGCATTGGCAAAATTATAGAAACAAGCGAAGTAGCAAGCGAATTTGCCGTGCGCATTGCCGTAATTGGTGCAGTTGATTTTAGTAGTGGCAAAAGTTCGCCTTTAGGGTTTACTAACTTATTTTTTCTAACAAAAAAGACGATGGTTGCAAGGGTAAAAGAAAATATATACGAAACTAAAACTGCTATGCCGGAATAAACTGCACCTTCAAAAGCAGACGTGCTAAATAATATTAAGATTGTACCAACTACAATCATGCAAATTTCTTCCAATAGTTCAATTATGCTATAAGGTAAAAAGTCTTTGTTGCCCCAAAAAACGCCACGAATAACAGAGTATAAAGAAGTAAAAATTAGCCCCGGTAGGACTATCAAAAATACGGGCGTGCATCTACCGTCTGTAAATATAAAAGAAAGGGAAGAATTAAAGATAAAAATTATTAAAACTACGGGCAAACTGATAAGAAGTGTAATAATTATGCCTGCAGTTACTACCTTATGTACCCTATCTAACTTGTTTTCTGCCTTATATTTTGTCATAAGACGTGAAACGGTTATAGGCGTACCAGAAACTATTAAAGTTAAAAGTAATGCAAAAACGGAAAGTGCAACTTGGTAAATACCAATACCTTCAGACCCAATCGTGCGAGATAAAAAGATACGGTACAGAAAGCCCAAAAACTTTTCACACACCGAAAAAACCGTTATTACCATTACCGTCTTAAAAAACCCTTTCACAAAAACTACCTACTTTAATTTGTATAAAGTATTCTATTCGACAAAATTTTTAAATATAATAAGTTGTAATGAAAAAGTTTTTATATCGTGTAAAAAACGGCGATAGCGTTTGTTCTATTGCACAAAAATTTAATATTTCAACAAACCTTTTAATCGAAAAAAATAATCTCAAGGGAGAAGTTTTACCTTACGACTTACTTGTTATTGAAAATAACGACGGTAAAGTTTATATCGTAGGTCAAGGCGAAGATAAAAACGATATTTTAAATAAGTTTAATATAACGGAAAAGGAGTTTTGTTTATATAACGGCGATATTCCGTACGTCTTTTACGGACAAAAAATATATTTGCCAAAATAAAAAAGGATGCGATTTCGCATCCTTTTATTATTAAAGATTATCTTAATATTCGTCCGTATAGTTATCAAAGTAACCAGAAATCCAAACGATTGGCGTACCCTTGTCGCCAGAGCCAGAAGTTAGGTCGCAAAGAGAACCGATTAAGTCCGTAAGTCTTCTTGGCGTTGTGCCCATTTGACCTGCAACCTTGCTATCTTTTTCACTAATTTTAGTTTTGATTGCTTGTTTTAGTTCGTCACCTTTTAAGTCCTTAAAATCGTTATCTGCAAGATATTTTAATTTTAATTCGTTAGGTGTGCCCTGTAAGTTTTCAGTATAAGCAGGTGAAACTACAGGGTCTGCAAGTTCCCAAATTTTACCAACAGGGTCTTTAAACGCACCGTCGCCGTAAACCATAACTTCTACCTTTTTGCCCGTTGCCTTAAAGATATTATCTCTAATAGCGTCAACTACAGGTTGGCAATCTCTTGGGAAAAGTTTAATGGTATCATCAGTTGCCTTATTTGAGCCAAGTAAACCGTAGTCTGCATTATAACCACTACCGTTAATAGATTTATCCATAATGTTATCTAAGCCGAATACCTTTTCAGCACCTGCTTCGATAAGTTGGCGTTTTGTCCTTTCCCTTGTGTGTATATCACAGCAGAGTACGTTTTTGGTGTAAGGTAAAATGGCTTTAGCGTTGTTTGCAAAAATAATTTCGCATTCCGCACCCATTTCAGTTACTAAACTTCTGTAATATTCTACGTAATCAACGCCCGTGAAGGTATGCTTTGCGTAGCCGAATAATTCTCTATATTTGCTTTCAGTTAAAACGTCGGTGTAAGGGTTTACGCCCTTAGCATCCACTTCGTCCAAACTGATTAAGTGGTTGCCCACTTCGTCTGCTGGGTAAGAAAGCATAATTACAACTTTCTTTGCGCCTTTAGAAATACCCCTTAAGCAAACAGAAAATCTGTTTCTGCTAAGAATTGGGAAGATTATACCAACAGTTTCGCCACCGAATTTTGCTTTTACGTCAGTAGCAATATCGTCAATAGTTACATAGTTGTTTTGTGCCCTTGCAACTACTGCTTCCGTCATTGCAATTACGTCTTTATCTCTAAACTTAACACCTTCGCTTTCAGATGCTTTTAAAAGAGTATCAGTTACAACTTTTACAATGTCGTCACCACTTTTAATGATAGGTGCCCTAACCCCACGTGATACCGTGCCAAAAAAACGTTCCACTTTATTTATCTCCTATAATATCGGGCGTTAAGCCCAAATTTTTTACGATTATAGTATAATATCATTTTTAATTTTTTTCAAGTATTTTTTTGGCGAATATATAAGTATTACTTATACCTAAAAGTTTTTTATCGTTTAAAATTATTTTGAAAGGGTATAACACTCTTAAAATAGTTTTAAGGAGAATTTTTTATGGATAATATGCTAACCACTAAAGAACTTACCATTATTCAAGACTTACTACTTTACGAAGAAAACGCTTGTAAAAAAACGGAAATTTATTCAAAAACGCTTACAAACCAAAAATTAGCAGGGCTTATGGCAGAACTTAACCGTTGCCATCAAGCAAATTTTGAAAGGCTTTTAGAAATTATTTAAGGGGGCAAAAATTATGGCAAATTATAAAGCAGATACTTCATTAAACGAAAGAGATAGTTTACTTGACGTGTTGTTTATAGAAAAGCAACTTGTAAAACTTTACGCATTTTCTTTAACGGAAGGGGTAAGCAGAGGGTTTAGAGAACTTATAAAAAACATTTTTGAAAGTACGGTAGAAAATCAGTTTAACTTGTTTTTAAATATAACGGAAACAGGGCACGCTAAAGTGACAAGTGCTGAAAGCGAAGATAAAAAAAGGGCAAAAGAACAGTTTTCTAAAATTAAGAAAACTTTAAAGTAAGAAGGCTCTATCACAAACTCTGCCTGATTTTTGACGGAAAAATCCTACAAAATACTTCGTGTTTTGCTCGGTTACAGACCACTGCGGGTATGCGTCCTCACAAGAACACTCGGCCCTTTTGCATTTTTCTCGTCAAAACATAAATAACTAATCAGTCGTTTTTTGTGACATAGCCTTGTAAAAACGCTTGTTAAAAAACAAAATAAGTGGTATTATATTTACAAGAAGGTTTTCGGACAACACTTCTATAAAACAACCGAAGAATAAAAGCAAACTTGCCTTATCTTCGGTTATACGGAGAAAGGCTTTTTTTATGTTAAAAAGAACAAAACACCTTGCTACTTCAGGTATAATTGCAGGGCTTTACGTAATTTTATCGCTATTAACCTTGCCTGTGCTTTCTGGGGCAATACAGTTTAGGTTATCAGAAGGGTTGTGCCTTTTACCTTTACTTTTCCCTGAAAGTATTTTGGGCGTTTTCGTTGGGTGCATAATAGCAAACTTGCTTTCAGCGTGTGCTATTTTAGATATAATACTTGGCAGTTTAATTACTCTAATTTCAGCACTTTTAACTTATTTTTTTGGTAAGATAATCAAAAAAGAACCATTAAAAATATTTGTCGGTGGGCTTTTTCCCGTGCTATTAAACGCCATATTTTTGCCAATAATTTGGCAAATTTCTTACGGGTTTACTGAATATATTTACCCGCTTCAAGCACTCTTTTTGCTAATATCTCAAAGCGCTTCAGTATATCTTGTTGGAAGCATAATGTATACACAAACAAAAAAACTTAAAAAATTATAAAAACAAAAGCGTTAGTTCAAAAAAGAACCAACGCTTTTATTTTAACCTATTACTCTAAACGGATTATAAACAATCCAATAGAAGATTAGCCATAAGGCTGAAATCCCAACGAGTGAATAAATTATTCTCGAAACTACTGCCATATTGCCGGCGCCAAATACGTATGCTACAAGGTTAAAATCGAACATACCTACAAGCAACCATACAAGTGAGCCTATAATAACGAGAGAAAAAGCAATTATTGTCGTTATCTTCATAATTTCCCCCTTTCGCCATAAGTATAGGCAAACTATAAAATTTTATACTAAAATAAAAAAATTCTATAAAAAAGCGTTTTCAAGTATTAATTTATCAAAATCTATATTTTCTACAAAGTCGTCTTTTGTAAAGCGTACGTTATTGTATTTGGCGTAATTAAAAAGGTGCGTTTTTATAACCACGGGGGTGGAAAGGTCTAACTTATCGCAAATTTCGTGCACGTGGTCGTAAAATTCAGAGTAGTCCATTTGACCTTCTTTTTCTAACATATATTGCTTTACAATTTTGTCCTTTTTCATTACTTTTGCCCAAATTCTAATCATAAGTGTTTCTCTTTTTTCCTTTTATCTTTTTTATGTTTTTTATCGCTTTAGATTTTTTTATCGTTTTACTACCTTTTTGCATTGAAAAATTTTTAAGTTCAACTCTTTTCTTATTTTTTTCAATTAAAGAAAGGTATTTTTCATACATTTCCTTTACGCAATCGTCCCAAGTGACAAACAAATCTCTAACTGCGCCACGACTAACGCTATCATAAAGTTTATCATCAGTTAGAATTTCGTAAATTTTATCAGCGTAAGCCTTTTCACTATTCTCACTAAAAAACCCGTTTACGTTATTTGTGACAGTGGCGCTAGTCACACTTCCTTCTAAAAATAGGGTGGGTGTGCCTTGAGAAGACGCTTCAATTTGCACAAGCGAACTTGAATCGTAAAGCGACGGAAACAAAAACAGTTTAGCCCTAAGATATAAAGCAGAAAGAAGCGTTCTATCTATAATTTTGCCCGTAAGTATTACTTTAGAAGTTAAATTTAGTTGGTTTATAAGGTTTTTTAACCTTTTTTCGTCAACCCCCGTCCCCACGAATAGCATTTTGAAGTCAGAAAATTTTTCTTCTAACAATTTTAACGCTTTAACTATAAAGAAAATGTTTTTTGGCTGAACAATTCTACCAACAAACAAAAAAACAGTGTCGCATTTATCGATATTAAACTTATTGTTTACAAGTTCAAGCATTTTTTCTTTTTCTTCTTGTAAAATTGGCGTTAAGTCTGTGCCGTTTTTTTGTACAAGTGGGGTTTTTTTAGTGCCGTACCCTTTAAAAACTTCGGCAGTTTTGCTGTTTACGGCGTAATATTCATCACAGGCGTTTATATTTTTAATAATTTCACTTAGCAACATTTTTGTCAAAACATTGTTTTTAGTTGCATTATAAAAATCTTGTTTATATTGGCTATGTAAGGTTGCAATTATAGGTATTTTATGCGATTTTGCGTACTTTATCGCAATTTTGCCCAAAGCAAAAGGGGAATGTATATGTACTATATCAAGTTGGCTGTCGCCTAAAATTTTCTTAAAAGATAAGTCTATTTCAGGCACGGGCAAACTATAATCTAACCAATTTAAGTTTAGCCGTTTACACTTAACAACCTTATAGTCAACAACCTTTGTGTCTTTTTTATCGCCATCTACCGTAAACACGGTCACGTCACAAATTTTATTCAAACGTTTTGCGTAATTATTTACAACTTCAATCACCCCGTCAACCATAGGGTACCAAGTATCGATAAAAAGCCCGACCTTAATTTTTTTGCACATTTATTATTATTTCACCTTTTTTGTTACCCGTCCGTTTTTTAGCTTTGGTGAAAATAAAGCCTATAATTATATAGGTGTAAAAACTAATAATTCTCCAAGTCAGCATAGCAGGGAAAGCCAAGCCGTAGTTAAGTTGAGATTTAAATATCGAATAAAATGAAAAATCAGCAGCGCCAGAATTACCCGGTGTAGGTATAAACGAAACTGCAAAAGAAATCATCAAAACAAGCATTACTACTTGCAACCACTCAAAAAAGCGTGGTGTTTCTGCCCAATTAAAGCCAAAAAATTTCAATGTAAAGTAGGCGATAGAAGTGTGCGCAAACGTTTCGCCAAACCCTAACAAAAAGGTGAAAATAAACGCCCAAGGGTGTTTAGCGATATCTTTAAGTGATTTTGCGTTTCTAACTACTGAACGCATCGTTTTATAATGAAAAAGTTGTGGATTTTTTATTATTTTAAGTTTATTTCCTACGCCTATTGTCAACCTAACCAAGTAAGCAGAAGCCCGTGGAAGTATAGAAAACATCAAAACAATTAGTGGCATAATTAAACAAAAACAGCATCCTATTATTGCAAGGGTAGTCACTAATTGTGGCGCTAAAGCATAATACTGTGCAGTAGTGTTAAAACCCATAAGTTTAAAGTTGTATAAGACGATTGCCGTTATGCCTAAAAATACAAAAGCAATTTGGTTTAATATATAAGTTGCAACGGGCAGAGAATATGCCACGCCACCCGATATTCCACTTTTAGAAAGGTGGTAAATTTCAAAAGGTTGACCACCAACTGCCAGGGGCGTGATATAGTTGTAATAGTGCCCAACAACGCCCGTGCCCATACAAGTTGTAAAGTGCCATTTATTTGTTTCTGCCTTACATAAAACGGAAAGTTTTAACCCTTTTAAGAGATAACTTAACGCTAAACACAAAAAGGCAAAAATAAGATAAAACCAAGTGTTTTTAAAAACCAAAATTAGTTCAGAAAAGGGTAACGAAACTTCATTTTTAGAAAAAAAATCGTCATAAATAGTAAATGCAAAAACTATTAAAACAAAAAATATAAAAAATACGTAGCAAAGCCTTTTATAAATTTTTTGCCGTTTTTTTATAGCGTCAACGCCGTCAATTAACGAACTGTTTTTTCTTTCGTTTATCGCTTGGGCTAATTTGTTCATAGTAAAAATGATACTTCAAAAAAAATTGGTTGTCAACATAAAAAACAAGTCGCCTTTTTGATAATTTTAAAAATTTTGAAGTTTTTTATCGATTAACAAATTTCTTTAGAAATAGCATACTTTAAGAGTATGAAAAATATTGCTTTAATCAACTTAAACGTAATAAAACGAAATGCTTTAAACATCAAAAAAAGGTTGCCTAAAAACACAAAATTTTGTGCTGTGGTAAAGGCTGATGCTTACGGTCATGGTGCAGAAAGGGTTGCAAGTGCAATTTATGGCATTGTTGACTGCTTTGCTGTGGCGTTAGTAGAAGAAGGGGAAAAGTTAAGGCTTTGTGGGATTAAAAAAGATATTTTAATTTTAACACCCGTATTTAAGGAAGAAATTGATAGGGCCATCTTAAACAATTTTACTTTGACGGTTGATAGAGTTGAAGATTTAAAAAAAATAATAAAAAGTGCAAAAAAACTAAACGCAAAGGTAAAAGTACATTTTAAATACAATACGGGTATGAATAGGCTTGGGTTTGACAGTTTAAATGAGTTAAACCAAGCGTTATCTGTGGCTAAAAAAAGTGGAGTTATAATTATAGACGGGCTTTACTGCCATTACTCTAAACCGCAAAATGATAAAAGTTTAAATAAAGCCACTAATAAATTTTTACTTGCAAATAAACTTATTAAAGGGTATAATGAAAGTGCGGTATGTCACGCATCTGCAAGCGGTGGGTTTCTAAAAGAAAAATACTTTGACATGGTGCGTATCGGTATACTTTTATACGGCTACTACCCATTTAAAAGTCGGTTGGTTTTAGTTAAGCCGGCAATGAAAGTTTACTCTTACGTTGTAAAGCAAAGAAAGATAGGCTTTTTTTCTAACGCCTTATACGGAAACAAGAAAACCATTTTACCAAAAAACTTATCAATTATACGCTTTGGGTATGCAGACGGCTTATTAAGAAAAAGGGTTAGTGGGCAGTTTAATAATAGGTGTATGGACTTAACTGCCGTTATAGATAGAAAACTAAATGTTTCTGGCGGGAAAGCATTGGTTATGGAAAACGCCGATAAACTTGCCAAAAAATACAAGACGATACCTTATGAAATTTTAACTAAAATAGCCATTAGGGCAGAAAAAATATATAAAAACTAAAATTGGAAGATAAATTATGTATTACTTAAAAAGAACTTTTCCTTATTTGTTAGTAATTATTTTTACGGCAATAACGGGTTATAGCGTTGCTTCGCTTGACCTTGTTACAAAAACTTTTGCCGTAATTATGGGGGTTTTAAATTTTGCCGTTTACGTTATTATGCTTGGTAGCGTGGCGTTTAAAGACGGACAAGATGCTTATAAAACTTTACTTGCCAACGATTTAGAAAGAAAGCAAATTGTTAAAACGGGCGAAGATAGGCCACTTAAATTAAAAGAAGAATATAAAATTTGGAAAGGCTTTTTTATTGGTGGACTTGCAGTAAGTCCATTGGTTTTACTTTTCGTTTTAGATTTAGTATTTGGTAAATCTTTAAACTTAACGACGGTATTTGGTTGGCTTACAGATTACTTGTCAATGGCAATATATGCCCCAATAAAAATTTTCTTTGGCAGTTGTTTTAGAGAAATATGTTTTGTGGTTGTTGCAATTAATATTTTAATTTGTGGTGCGTTATACTATTTAGGTGCTAAAAAGATAATGCTACGCCAACAAAAAGTTAAAGACATACACAACCAAATTTATGGGGAATAGATGAGAGTTATTGGTGGAAAATATAAAGGCAGAAGTTTACTATCGTTTGACGGGTTTGATATACGTCCAACTTCTGATAGGGCAAGGGAAAGCCTTTTTAATATTTTACAATTTGATATAATTGAAAAAACCTTTTTAGATTTATTTTGTGGCACGGGTGCAATGGGCATTGAAGCCTTGTCACGTGGGGCAAAAAAGGTGGTTTTTAACGATAATTCTAAAAAGAGTTTATCGCTTACTAAAGCCAACTTAGAGAAACTAAAGGTTAGTGAAAATTATAAACTAACTAATTTTAACGGAGAAGATTTCTTAAAAAGCACTACTGAACTTTTTGATATAATATTTTTAGATCCACCTTATAATTTAACCAATCAAGCAGAACTTATTGAGTTGGCGCTTAATAAAATTACGCCCGACGGCGTGGTTATATTTGAAAGTGAAAACAAAATTGAAGAGATAGTTTTGGGTGGACAAGAAGTAGATTTAAGAAAATATGGTAGGGCATATTTTACTTTTTATAAAAAGGTGTAAAAATGAAAAAGTGTTTATTTGCAGGCTCTTTTGACCCGTTTACTTTAGGGCATTTAGAGATTGTCGAAAAGGCTAAAAAATCTTTTGATAAAGTTATAGTGGCTATTGGTGAAAACGACCAAAAAACCCCATACTTTTCGCTAAAAGATAGGCTAAAAATTATAAATAGAATATTCGTTGGCGATAGTAAGGTTACCGTCACAAGTTATACGGGTTATACCGTAGACTTTATGAAAAGCAAAGATATAATCTTTACTGTTAGGGGTATTCGTGACGGAAAAGACTTAGAGTATGAAATGAAAATGGATGCTTTTAACAAAGAAAGGTACCCAGAAATTATAAGTTTGTTTTACCCAATAGAAGATAAATTTAAGGGTATAAGTTCAACCAAGGTAAAAGAGATAATTTTAGATAAGGGCGACCTTTCGGGGTATATGCCGGAAAGCGTTATAGACTTAGTTTACCAAATATTAGAAGAAAAAACGGAAGAATAAAAATGGATTTATGTGATATAGCAAAAACGGGAAACGAAAAATTGAAAAGCGTACCTTTAGCAGAACGTATGCGTGCCAGAAATTTAAGCGAATATTTAGGGCAGGAGCATATTATTTCTGAAACGGGGCTACTTAAACGTGCAATCAAATTAGATAGGCTTGGCAGTTGCATTTTTTGGGGGCCACCGGGCAGTGGTAAAACCACGCTTGCCAACGTTATTGCAAACAATACGGACGGCTATTTTGTAAAATTAAACGCAGTATCAAGTGGCGTTGCAGACGTAAAAAAAGTTATTGAAGAAGCGATTACTAACGCCAAACTTTACGGCAAAAAAACGTACTTGCTTTTAGATGAGTGTCATAGGTTTTCCAAAACTCAATCGGACAGTTTATTGCCTGCAATCGAAAAGGGGGACATAATATTTATAGGTTCTACTACCGAAAACCCTTACGCTTCAATGACACCTGCTATAGTTTCAAGGTGTAGAGTTTTTGAACTTAAAAGATTGAAAGAAAGTGATATTGAAAAGGCGCTTATTAACGCTTTACAAGATAAAGAAAGGGGACTAGGCAATTACGACGTTCAAATTGAAAAGGAAGCCTTAAACCATTTAGTAAGATTATCGGCAGGGGATTTAAGGGTTGCTTATAACAGTTTAGAATTAGCAGTACTTACCACCAACCCAGATAAAGACGGCAAAATTAAAATCACCTTAAAGGACGCTGAAGAATCTATACAACAAAAGGCGTTATCGTTTGATGAACAAATGTATTACGATATGTTATCGGCATTTTGTAAAAGCCTTAGGGGTAGTGATAGCAACGCAGCCCTTTACTATATGCAAAGGCTAGTAAAAGGTGGGTGCGACCCGTTGCTAATTGCAAGGCGCGTAGTCGTACACTCTGCTGAGGACGTTGGGCTTGCAGACCCTAACGCGCTAGTAGTTGCAACTAACGCGTTGCTTGCTTTTGAAAGACTAGGGCTTCCAGAAGGGTTGATACCACTTAGCGAAGCAATTATATACGTTTGCGAAGCAGAAAAATCTAATACGGTGGTACAAGCGATGGGGCTTGCAGGGGACGACGCTGTTAATATTAAAGACGACACGGTGCCACCACACTTAAAAAATGCAGTTTACGGCAGTGAAGAAGATAAAACTTTGTCGGCAGGTTATAAATACCCGCACAACTACGGTGGATACGTAGAACAGCAGTATTTACCAGATAGCATAAAAGACAAGGTTTATTATAAGCCGAAAGACAACGGCTACGAAAAAACGATAAAAGAAATTAGAAAGAGAAAAGGAAAGGCTAAATAATATGGACTATTCATTAAAAATATCAAAAGAGTTTAACGTTAGACAAGACTATGCAAAAAACATAATTACCTTAATTGACGAAGATAATACTATACCGTTTATCGCAAGGTATCGTAAGGAAATGACGGGTAGTTGTGACGACCAAGTATTGCGTGAAATTTACGATAGACTAAAATACTTAAGAAATTTAGATAAGAGAAAGGAAGAAATTGTAGCGTCTATTACAGAACAAGGTAAAATGACGGACGAAATTGCCTTAGCACTTGCTAAGTGCGAAACTCTTACTGAAGCAGAAGACGTTTACAGACCTTATAAACAAAAGAGAAAGACACGTGCTTCCGTTGCAATGGAAAAAGGGCTTACCCCACTTGCAGATATTATTTTCAGTCAAGAAAAGGGCGTGGACTTAAATGCGGAAGCAAGCAAGTTTATCGATAGTGAAAAGGGTGTAGAAACAATAGAGCAAGCAATTTTAGGCGCATCAGATATTATTGCAGAAAGAGTATCTGACGACGCTTCGTTAAGAAAGACGTTAAGGGCAAAAATTACGGAAGTTGGTAGTATCGCTTGTAAACTTTTGGAAAACGAAAAGGCAAAAACTTACGATATGTATGCAGAGTACAGCGAAAGTATTGGAAAAATTCCTTCACACAGAATACTTGCAATCAATCGTGGTGAAAAGGAAGAGTGCTTGAAAGTAAGCGTAGTAGTTGATACTGAAGCGTTTATTTCGGCAATCAAGGACGTTTACGTAAAAGGTGACAACGAGTTATCTAATATCGTAGCAAATGCCGTAGCAGATTCATATAATAGATTGATTTTCCCATCTTTAGAAAGAGAAGTTAGAAGTGATTTAACTGACAAAGCAAACGAACAAGCGATTAAGATGTTTGAAGTAAACCTTCGTCCGTTATTACTTCAACCACCACTAAGAAACAAGACTATTTTAGGTTTAGACCCAGCGTATAGAACGGGTTGTAAAATTGCGGTAATTAGCCCTGAAGGAAACGTTTTAGATACTGCAGTAGTTTTTCCAACGCCACCACAAAACAAGATAGAAGAAGCGAAAAAGACGCTTCTATCATTAATTGAAAAGCACAAAGTAGACGTTATTTCTATCGGTAACGGTACGGCAAGTAAGGAAAGTGAAATTTTCGTTGCAGAAATGATAAAGGAAAGTGGAAAACCACTTTCATACGCAGTAGTAAACGAAGCAGGTGCATCGGTATACAGCGCAAGTAAACTTGGCGCAACCGAATTCCCTGATTTCGAGCCGGCGCAAAGAAGTGCCGTTTCTATTGCAAGAAGATTGCTTGACCCGTTGGCAGAACTAATTAAAATAGACGTAAAATCTATCGGCGTAGGGCAATATCAACACGATATGCCGGAAGCAAGGCTTACTGAAGTTCTAGGTGGTGTAGTAGAAAACTGTGTAAACAGCGTTGGCGTTGACTTAAATACTGCGTCACAAAGTTTGCTTTCTTACGTTGCAGGACTTAATAGTGGTATTGCTAAAAATATAGTAGAATACAGAAAAGAAAAGCCGTTTACAACTAGAGAAGAACTTTTAAAAGTTAAAAAACTTGGCGAAAAAGCATACTTGCAATGCGCAGGCTTCTTGAGAATAGTTGGTGGTAACGTTTTAGACAATACGGGCGTTCACCCAGAAAGTTATAGCGCAGTTGAAAAATTGCTTAATGTTACGGGCTATACCGTAGACGACGTTGCAAAAGGTAATATTAAAGACTTAAAAGAACGTATAAATAGTAAGGGGTTAGAAAAAGTTGCAAGCGATATAGAAATTGGCGTGCCTACCCTAAACGATATTGTTGAAGAACTTTTAAAACCAGGTAGAGATATTCGTGATAGTTTGCCACCTGCAGTACTTAGAAGTGACTTACTTGATATTAAAGACTTGAAAGAAGGTATGGAAATAGTAGGCACCGTTAGAAACGTAATAGACTTTGGTGTTTTCGTTGATATTGGCGTACACCAAGACGGTTTAGTGCATATCTCTCAAATTAGTGATAACTATATCAAGCACCCTAGCGATGCGATAAAGGTAGGGGACGTGGTTAAAGTTAAAGTTCTTGGCGTGGACTTAAATAAAAATAAAATCAGTTTAACAATGAAAACGGCAGAACTTCCACACGGGCTTGCTGTAGGTAACCAAAAAACAGATAGGGAAAGAAAGGAAGGCAGAAAACTTGCTGAAAAGAAAAGACAGGAAGAAAAAAACCTTTCTAAAGAAGATATGCTAGCAATGTTATACAAGAAATTTGGTAGATAATTTACAAAAGGAGATTTATTATGGAAGAAAGAGAAGATAGAGTAAGAAAACTAATTTACAATTTTATAAATATCGTGCTATGTTCAATTTCGGTATTGTTTACCGTTATTTGTCAACTAATAAAGTTGTTTTCAATATCAAAGGCAACGGTTGGCACTTACGAAGCGCTTGCAATCTTAGGCTTTTTCGCCTTTGCGTTTGCCTTAGCAGGTGCAATAATGCACGTTATACCAATGCTAAAAAACAGAAAGTTTGAGTTTAACGTAGTTACTTTCGTCACTCTTATAACTTTGTTTTTACTTGTAGTTTAATAACATGTTTGCATAAATAAAAGGATAGCAAATTTTGCTATCCTTTTTCATATTATCTTTTTTTAAGAAGTGTTAGGTATGTTTAATAAATTATAAATATCTTATTCGTCGCTATAATTATTCATTGCGCTACGTACCCACAAGAGCCCATTTCATTAACACCAAAATTATCAGTTAAATTATAAAAATAATTGGTTGCATATTCATTAGTCAAGTGTAATGTCTTATCATTAGAGAGACTTTTTATTACGTTGTTTGCTTGGCTATTAATTTTTACTTCCTTTACGCTATTAAAAACGTTATTAAGACTAAGAGTGTCAAAAAATATAGTTTTATTCTCCTTTTATTAAAACTATATTTTTTGTTATCTTTTGTTCTATATCCTCTAAATTAATATCTGTTTTATCTTCTGCAGTTATGGTGCCGTTAAAAATGTTGCCGTAGCCATTTTTGATTATTATTCTATAACCATTTTCTAATTCTTTTGAAATAACTAAACTATATTCATACGTTTTATTGTCGTCTTCGTAAAGTAAACTGTTTGGTATTGATATGGCAGTTAGGTTTATATTTATAGTTTTACCGTTTTCCTGTTTTGCTTCAAAAATATAATTTGGAGAAAGCCCAGCAATCCTAAAATAAGGCTTGTAAAAACCCAAAATCCCTTTATAAGTTTCTTTTTTATAAAAATCATTATCATCTGCTTTTATAGAAAAATAACCAGCTTTTAAAAATTTACAAAAATATTTAATATGCTTTTCACACTCGTAAACACTTTCAAAAGGATAATAATATTCCCAGTTTGGACCAATTGGCACCTCCACACCTAAAATGTATTCGGTTGATATATCTTTATCTTTATACTTTTGCTCTTCAACAGGTACTATATTGTCGAGTACTAATGCTTTAATTTCTTCAGGTGTCCTTTTTTCTGGCACTTCTGTATTCATCGTTAAATGTAAAAGGACAAAATTGTTTTGTTTTACCCCTATTCGGTTTGTGCTACAATATACTATATCGTAAGTTGAATCATAAGTTCCATTTTCATTATAAAAGTATTTATAATTTATCGGGTAATGTCCTTCTCCTATCAATTCTAGTGTTTCAATATAAAACTCAGTTTTATCTAATTGCCCTTTTTCGTATACTGTCGTTTCTCCTTTTAAGCTATAAAAAGGCTCTGCATTGGTATATTCAAAGTCTATTTTGTGACAAAAAACTTCTTTTTCATCTGCAGAACGGAAAGTTGCAAAATGTATTATTAAACTATCGGCATCTTCAATGTCAGGTATATAGATTTCATAGTTTTCTTTCCAAGTTTTTGCATACGCAGCAGCATCTTCAACGTTGTCAAACTGTTCGTAGCAATAAAACCTAGTGTTTATTTTGTAGAGTATTTCTTCATAAAAGTTTGTTTGCGGTGGTTTTTCAGGTGGTGGAGTATCACTTTCGTCATTACAAGCAAGTAGCGGCAATGAGAATAATACACACAAAATTAAGCACATAAATTTTAGTAGTTTGTTTTTCATTTTTTACCTCCTTTTATTAAAACTATATTTTTTGTTATCTTTTGTTCTATCTCCTCTAAATTAATATCGGTTTTATCTTCTGCAGTTATGGTGCCGTTACAAATGTTGCCGTAGCCATTTTTGATTATTATTCTATAACCATTTTCTAATTCTTTTGAAATAACTAAACTATATTCATACGTTTTATTGTCGTCTTCATATAGTAAACTATTAGGTATTGATACGGCATTTAATTTTATATCTACAGTTTTATCGTTTGTTTGTAATAATTCAAAATCATACAATGAAGAATATGACGGCAAGTAATAATGCCATGGGTAAAATTCTGTTTCCGTAGCGTAGGTGCTATTATTAAAACCATCCAATTGTATGGCAAATGAAAAGACGTCAAAATATTTATTTAAATATCGGTTAATCAACTTGTTGTCTCCAAAATTGTCATGAATAATATGCGTATACAATGGACCAGTAATAGGTACTTCTATCCCTAAATAATAATCTGTTAATATTTCTTTATCTTTATACTTTTGTTCTTCAATAGGTACTATATTGTCGAGTACTAATGCTTTTATTTCTTCTGGGGTCTTTGTTTCCATTTCTTGTATTGATATACTTAAATGTAAAAGAACAAAATTATTTTGTTTTATTGCTATTGGGGCCCCTTTGTAAGACGCTAAATCATAAGTTGAACTAATCTTCCCGTCTTCTTTATAAAAATAATTAATATTTGTTTTTTCTTTTGGACCAACTATAAGCTCTCCCGTTTCAATATAAAACTCAGTTTTATCTAGTTGCCCTTTTTCGTATACTGTCGTTTCTCCTCTTAATTTATAAAAAGGCTCTGCATTGGTATATGCAAATTCTATTTTATGGCTAAACTTTTCTTTTTCATCTGCAGAACGGAAAGTTAAAAAATCTATTCTTAAATTGTCGGCATCTTCAATGTCAGGTATATAGATTTCATAATCTTCTCTCCAAGTTTTTGCATACGCAGAAGCATCTTCAACGTTGTCAAACTGTTCGTAGCAATAAAACTTAGGATTTTTTATGTAGAGTATTTCTTCATAAAAGTTTGTTTGCGGTGGTTTCTCGGGTGGCGGGGTTTCGCTTTCGTCATTACAAGCTAGTAACGACAATGAGAAAAACACACATAATATCAGGCTAATACATTTTAGTAGTTTATTTTTCATTCTTTACCTCCTTTTAAACTTTCAAAGTTTACCTGATTAGGTTTATGCTTTTTTGCTAAACCTATCTTTATTTCTAGTATAAAGCATAAACAGCGTTTTTGCAAGATGTAAACAGAAAAAAACCCGACTTAAAAAGTCGAGTTTTGGTTGTTTTATAAGTATTTTTTTGGGACGTAGTTTTCAAAGATAATATTATCTACAAATGGGCTTACTTTTTCTTCTCTTTCGCTATTAGTTATTGTCCAAGAAATGCAGTAAGTTTTTTTAGTTTTTTTGGCGAATTTTGGTATAAATTTATCTTCATAACTAATAAAATCTGGTTTTATTAAAAAGTTTAACGGCATAGTCTTTACTATAAAGTTTTTAAATTTACTTTTGTCGTTAGCGTCAGCAGTGCCAAGCACACCCCTAATAAAATTTGGGGCAAGTTTTTTTACCCTTAAAATATAAAGTGGGTTAAAACTTTGTAGTGCAAATTCGCCCGTATAACTTTTAAGCCTTTCTACCACCTTATCTACAACGCTACTATCAGGTTGATTTTTTATTTCTATTAAGAGTGGAACTTTATTTTCTGCAAGTGCTAAAACTTGGTCGAAAGTAGGTATTTTTTCGCTTGTTTTATTGCCCTTTTCATCAAGTAAATAAAGGGAATTTAGTTCGTTTAGCGTCTTGTCGTAAATATTGCCGTCTGCCCCCGTCATACGCTTTAAACTGCTGTCGTGGAAAGAAACCAAACGTCCGTCTTTAGTTAAATATACGTCAATTTCAATAGGGTAGTTTTTATCAACTGCATTTTGATAAGCAGTAATTGAATTTTCTATTATATTTTTGTCCCAAAGCCCACGGTGAGCAACAGGACGATTTAGTAGCCAATGATTAGGCGAAAGTCTAAGCATAATTGTCTCCTTAACGCTTGCAAAAAAAACGGTATTGCTGTATACTATTATATGGATAATTTTAGCAAAAAAGGTATACTATGTCAATAGAAAAGAAAAACATACGAAACTTCTGTATAGTTGCACACATAGACCACGGTAAGTCAACGCTTGCCGACAGGCTTATGGAAAAGACGGGGCAAGTTAGTGAAAGAGATATGGAAGACCAACTTTTAGACTCTATGGATTTAGAGAGAGAAAGGGGTATTACCATAAAACTTACGCCTGTTAGGATGTTTTACAAGGCAAAAGATGGGGAAGAATATATTTTTAACCTTATAGACACGCCCGGCCACGTAGACTTTACTTACGAAGTTTCACGTTCTCTAAAAGCGTGCGAAGGTGCTATTTTAATAGTAGATGCAACACAAGGCGTGCAAGCCCAAACGCTTGCCAACGCTTATCTTGCCATTGATAACGATTTAGAGATTATGCCTGTTATAAATAAAATGGATTTAGCGTCTGCCCGCCCTGACGAAGCGGCTAGAGAGTTAGAAGATATTTTGGGTGTTGACGGTAGCAATGCACCAAGAATTTCTGCAAAGAGTGGGCTTAATATTGAAGAAGTTTTAGAAGGCATTATAAAAAATATTCCTGCGCCTAAGGGTGATGACGATAAGCCGTTAAAAGCGCTTATATTTGACAGTTATTACGATAATTTTAAGGGCGTAATATGTTTCGTTAGGGTGTTTGACGGCACGGTTAAGATTGGCGACCAAATTAAGACGTTTATGTCAAACAAGACTTTTACCGTAACGGAAGTTGGGGTGTTTTCTCCAAAAATGCAACCAAAAAGCGTACTTTCTGCAGGCGAAGTTGGGTATATTGCGGCAAGTATTAAAAGTATTGAAGATACGGCAGTTGGCGATACAATAACTGGCGTATCTAACCCAGCGCCAGAAGCGTTGCCTGGTTATAAAAAGGCGTTGCCAATGGTGTTCTCTGGCGTATTCCCATTAGACGGCAGTAAGTTTAACGATTTAAAGGACGCACTACTAAAACTTAAGTTAAACGATGCTTCCTTGTCTATTGAACCTGATAACTCTGCGGCGTTAGGGTTTGGGTTTAGGTGTGGCTTTTTGGGGCTACTTCATATGGACGTTATACAAGAAAGAATTGAAAGGGAATTTGATTTAGATATTATTACTACTGCTCCGTCCGTTTCCTATAAAGTTTACAAGACAGACGGCAGTATGCTTGTAGTAGAAAACCCTACACACTTACCACCAACGACTGAAATTGATTATATGGAAGAGCCGATAATTAAGGCAAGCATATACACCCCGCCAGAATACGTAGGGCCTATTATGGAACTTTGCCAATTTAAACGTGGTGTGTATAAAGATATGGTTTACCTTGATAAGACAAGGGTAGAATTAAAGTACGTATTGCCACTAAACGAAATTATTTACGACTTTTTTGACAGTTTGAAGTCAAGGACGAAAGGTTACGCTTCTTTTGACTATGAATTATCGGGCTATCAAAAAAGCGATTTAGTAAAACTTGATATGTTACTAAACGGCGATATATGTGACGCACTTTCAATTATCGTGCATAAGGACAAGGCGTATGAAAGGGGTAGACAGATTGCCGAAAAGTTAAAGGACGTAATACCAAGACAAATGTTTGAAATACCTATTCAAGCGGCAGTAGGTGGAAAGATAATTGCAAGGGAAACGGTAAAAGCGTTTAGAAAGGACGTTTTGGCTAAGTGTTACGGCGGTGACGTTACGAGAAAGAAGAAACTTTTAGAAAAGCAAAAGGAAGGCAAGAAAAAGATGCGTTCCATTGGTACGGTTGAAATACCAAGTGAAGCGTTTATTTCTATACTTAAAACTGATAATGGAAATTAAAAGGGTTTTATTATGTTAAGTTTTTTTAAGGAAAAATTACCACAACTTATTAGGCAATTTTCAAAGCATATAGTTTGTGCATTTATTTTAATACAAACGGTTTTGCTGTTTTTGGCGTTGTTTTGCAACGTTTCGTCTTACGTAAACTTTTCAATAATAGCCGTATGTTTTTTCACGTCAATAATATTCGTTAGGCAAGCAAGATTTAATTTTTTTATCACATTTGCCGTAATGTTCACCTTAATATCAGACTTTTTTTTAGTATTATTATTGCCAAACAAAGATACGTTAAAAATTAGAGAGATAGCCGTTGCGGTTTTTTGTTGTGCACAAATTTGTTATTTTTGTTATTTAGTAGAAAACTCGTCTGGGCAAAAACTTCAAACACACGTTATGGTTAGAATTTTGGTGTGTTTTGCTTCTCTTATCGTGCCAATGTTAGTCTTAAAAAGTTTAGTTAACTATTTAGTACTAATTACAATGTTTTATTTTGCTAACCTTTTGATAAATTGCATATATGCGTTTATAGATTACAAAAAATCGCCATTATTTGCTTGGGGGTTATTATTCTTTATACTTTGCGATATTTTCGTTGGCTTCCAACAAGGTTATGAATTAGGCGTGTTAGGCATAGAGCAATCTTCATTTATCTATAAATTGTTTTTCGCGCCGTTTAACTTTATGTGGCTATTTTATACTATTTCACAATGCTTAATAGTTTTAAGCATGAGATACAATAACGTGCCGGAAAAAGGCAAGCCATTGCGTGAAGAGTGGAAGTACGTTATGGCTGAAAAGCAAGAAAAGTAGAAAAATTGGAGAAAATATGAAAGGTATATATATACATATTCCATTTTGTAAAAGCAAGTGTACCTACTGTGACTTTGCATCCTATCCAAAAGAAATAGGCAAGACGGAAAGTTATTTTGCTTGTCTATATAGAGAAGTTGAAGGTAGGGGCAGAAGTTTACAAGGCAAAACTTTTGACACCTTATATATAGGTGGTGGTACGCCCTCTTGTGTGGACCAAAAGTTTATAGTAGGGCTTATTAAACAAGTTAAAAAGTTTTTCACTTTATCAGATAATGCAGAAATAACCATTGAAATTAACCCGGGTACTGTCGACAAAGAAAAAATTGATAGTTATAAAAAGGCAGGCATAAACAGATTTTCAATAGGCTTACAAACGGGGTATGACGACCAACTTAAACGCTTAAACAGAATACATACGGCAAAAGATTTTTTGCAAACTTGTAGCCTTTTAAAAGGCGAAAATATAAGTGCAGACATTATGATAGGTTTGCACGGGCAGACTGTAGAACAAGTTAAAAAAAGCATTGATTTAGCAATTGTCGGTGGGGTAAGCCATATTTCAACCTACGCCTTAACCCCAGAACCTGGTACGCCAATTTATACAGACTATCTTAACGGCGAACTTTTATCAGATGACGAAGTTGCCGATATTTACGACGAAGTTGTAAAATATTTAAGCGAAAAAGGGTTTAATAGATACGAAGTATCTAATTTTTCTAAACCGGGCTTTGAAAGTAAGCACAACCTTAACTATTGGGAAAGGGGAGAGTATATTGGTTTAGGCGTTTCTGCTTCTTCTTTTATAGACGGCAGAAGGTTTACAAACTCTTATAAGATAGACGAATATATAAACGCAATTATATTTAATAAAAACCCAGAAATTTCAAGTGAAAGGATTGAAAATGACGATGCAGAGTTTGAAAGTATTATGCTTGCTTTAAGAACTGCAAAAGGGTTAGATATAAAAAAGTTTAACGATGAGTTTAAGGTAGATTTTCTTGAAAAATACAAAGAAAGTATAGATAAAAAGAAAGAATTTTTAGATATAACCGACAATTTTATGAAAATTAAAGGTGAATATCTATACGTGCAAAACGACATTATTTTGGCGTTTATGAGAGATTAAAAAAATGGAAAAACAAAAGAAAAAAATTATTTTGCCAAGTGAGTTGGTGTACGTGCTATCAATAGTTATCATTGCGTTTGCAGTTTCAATATTAACTACTGCAAACTTTGGTATATCTATGATAGTTGCACCTGCCTATATATTAAGCGAAAAGATAAGTTTTTTAACGTTTGGGCAAAGTGAATACGTAATACAAGCGATTATATTTATAATTTTGTGCATAATCGTAAGAAAAATAAAGCCAATATTTTTCGTTTCTTTTTTAACTTGTTTAATTTACGGGTTGGTGTTAGATTTAGTAAGGCTTATACCAATTTTTAACCCAACAGTATGCCCACCGGAGAGTTTAGACTTATGGGTTAGAATAGTGTTTTTCGTAGTGGGTATGGTGTTGACTTCTATTGCAGTTGCGCTTTCATTTAAGACTTATATCTATCCACAAGTTTACGATTTTTTCGTTAAAGAAGTGCCAAAACGCCTTAAAATAAAGTTTTCACTTTTTAAAACGATATTCGACATTTCAATGTTATTAGTTGGTACTATATTGACGTTGATTTTGTTTAAGGGTTTTGTAGGCATTAGTTGGGGTACGCTTATTATGGCAGTAGTAAACGGCAGTATAATAGGCTTCTTTTCAAAAACATACGATAAATATTTTATATCGAAACCACTATTGCCAAAATTTGCACGCCTTTTTGAAATTTAATATTCGTCAAAAAAATATAAATTAGTTTAAAAATATATCTTTCGTTATTTTGTCACTATGCTAAAGTTTACAAGCGGTGAGAAAATGACTGTTTATATCGAATATGCTATTTTAGATAATTTAGTTATAGATTACTTGATATTAAAAGCCACCTTTACCGTGCTGGGTTTAACCCGTAAGAAAGGCCGGCTTTTTTTGTGTGCTTTTTTGGGTGGTGTTTTATCGCTTGTATATCCACTACTAAATTTATCTAATTTTTATTTAACGATTTTTAAGTTGTTTTCAGCCCTATTTATAGTGCTTTTATCGGGCGAATTTAGAAGCATTAAAGAGTTTTTTATTTGCTACTTTTTATTTTTTTTGGTCACTTTTTTATTTGGTGGAAGTGTAAGTGCGATATTATCATTTTTTAATATAGAAGTTGCATCTTCAATTTGTGTAAGCGTTGTGATAATTCCTGTATATTTTACTTATAAAATAGTGGTTAAAGGGTATTGGTTTTTCTTCAGGAAAAAACAGACAAATAATTTTAATTATTTAGTTAAGATAAACTTAAAAAGTAAAAGCATTTTGGCAAACGGTTTTTTAGATAGTGGCAATAGCGTTTATATTGATAACAGCCCCGTTGTTTTTTGTAGCAAGAGGTTGGCAAAAACAATTTTCAAAACG
>JAZQVG010000105.1:0-7574 GCA_045631625.1 Christensenellaceae bacterium | reverse complement strand
ACTCGTTAATTTTATTTCGCCATAATTTGCGGTTTGCAAGTTCTTCCGCATAAGTTATTTTTAATTGATTTACCGTTTCAATATTGCCGTTAGCCGTTTCTTCGGCTATTTTAAGCACGATATAATCAGTTGCCGTGAGTTTGGCTTTAAGGCTTGCTATTTCGCTTTTACGGGCAATTTGTGCCGTTTGCGTGGTATCTTCTACTAAATTGCAAGTATAATAATAGCGTTGCTTTGTAACTTCCTTTTCTACTTCGTTGCCGTTTTCGTCTAACTCTATTACCTTTTCAGTAAACTGCTCGTCAACTCTTTGAATATTCGTAACCTTAAACTTTTTGCCGTTCGGTATTGTTTCACACCTAGCAACCGCATAAACATTACTATAAGTACTAGGCTCGGTATCATACACTTTAACCACTTTATTATTTGATTTTAAATAAACTATATATTTCATAATTTGCTCCTTAAATATCAGTTACAATATCAGCAATATGATAACTATCTAAATCATTAATTGTGTTTACTGTAAAACCACTAGATTGGTTGAATACTACCCTATAAAATATTTCGTCGTCAGCGTTCCACATTGCTATATTTAGTCCACCAAACACTTGCATAAACATTGGTAAGCCATTAGGCAATTCATAAAAACTTTCAATCGGTGTTTGTTTACTAGAATAAAAATATATGTCACCACCGTACACATCGTCATATTCATCTAATATTTGAATTGTGTGCAACTTAACTTTGTTTTTGTCAACGAATTTTTTATTCGCACAATCTAAATCTTCTTGAGGTGTATTAGTTGTTATTCGACCATCCTTTTTTGCAACGGGTATTTGCCCTTGCGCAGGAGAGCCTTGATAAGTAGGAAACCTATCAATAACACCTGTGGTCGGGTTGTATTGCATTAAACCTTTGATAGTAAAATCAGTAGGTTTATCTAACTTACTATTAGCCTCCCAAGTTTCTTGCTTTACACCGTCAACGGTTACGGTTGTTCCACCGCCACCGTCAACTAATACAGTTGTTAATATTTTTTTATCACCTAAATAAGCCATTTATACACCTCTTTACACAAATCGATAATAACTAATACAGTAATCACTATGCTCTTCTTCCCAAATATCGTCTGGCAATTTTCTATAAGCAACTACTGTACCGTTACTTTTAAACTTTAAATACCGATAATACTCACCGTCAAAAACAATTGGTGTACATACATCTGCGTATTGATAAGCAATTAACCCATAACTAACACCAACACCCCAAACGGCATAAAGACCGTGTATTGTCAATGTTAAATCTCTAACACTTGTATCTGTATGAGGTGACGGCTCCATAACACCAAGTAATAATGATGCATTTGTATAGTCTGCACTACTTGCGTGATTAGCGTCATAGGCTTTTTGTACATATACTGTACCCTCTTGTGTAATATCGTTAAGCGTTTTTTCTATATTTAGTAAATTTCTTCTAAACGCGCCTAATGTTTGGGTATGCTCGTTTACGGTTTGGGTATGCTCGTTTACGGTTTGGGTAAGCGCTTCAAAAGCCTCGTTAATATCGTCTGCGCTTGTATCGTCCGTAATAATATAATAGCCGTTAGGTTTAAGATTTCCGCTTGCTTTAAGTTCGTTGTACTTTGCTTGCGTTACAAATGCAAAGTTAAAAGTACCACCGGCTACGCAACATTTAATTCTGCTAATAAAAGCCTCATTGTTTACAATGCTATCTAAACTGCCGTTTGCCGCAGCCTCGTTAATTGCTGCTAATACTCCCTCTTTGTCAAATGCATCTATTCTATTGTTGTTTTCGTCTAAAACGTAATACATTTAATCTCCTCTTTACTGCGTTCACAATTTCACTTGGTACGGCTTGTGCGTTATCGTTCTCAAATACTACCGAGCCGTTTACCTTTATATAGTTATCGGTTAAGTATGCGCTTATGTCGGTTTCTATCGGTGTTGCGAGTTCGTAAACAAACATTACCCCTTGCATTGCTGACTTAAAGGTTGTGGCATC
This sequence comes from Christensenellaceae bacterium, assembly GCA_045631625.1. Classification (GTDB taxonomy): domain Bacteria; phylum Bacillota; class Clostridia; order Christensenellales; family Borkfalkiaceae; genus UBA1259. The sequence goes on along the minus strand of JAZQVG010000105.1, from coordinate 5,549 downwards.
AATATATCTTAAGTCTCTGATTAGAATACCGCCATAGTTTAATACATAACCACTTTCTTCGGTTAAATCGCTCCATATTAACTCATTTTCGCTATAAGCATTACAAATACTTCGCCCCAAAGAGTTGCCAACATTACTTTCGAAACAATCAACAATAGACACACCAAATGTATTCTTGCTTTGATTATATACAAAATCTAAAGTGCCTAAATCTACTACCGCTACCTTTTTAACAAATACCTTGCGCTCAAAATCAATATAGTTATAGCAAGCATCGTTAATGCCTAAACCGTAGCCGTCAAGCAGTTGTATTGCATCTGGTATAGCGTTACCGCCTACACTCTTAACCTTTGTATCTATTAAAGCATTATCGGCTTTATAAGTCATACCGCCTACTTTATTAAGCCTTGCATAAGGTAAAGCCTTTGCTGGTACGGTCTTACTATAAGCCGTGGTATCGTCTGTTACATAATCAAACAAACCACCTACCCCAGCCTCTTCTAAATTGATAAGTCTTTTATCGTAGGTGTTAAGGTTGCCTAAACTATTCGCCCAACCGCTAAACTCGGTGCGCCTTGCGGTTTCCGCATCTACTCGCCCCGTTTCGTTTATTTGTCTTTGCCCCTCGGCTGTTTTTCTTGCGCTCTCTGCCGTGTTTCTTTCTTCTTCGGTTGTTTCCCTTACCGTTTCGTTTTCAAGCCTTGTAGCCTCGTTTTGCGCCCTTACAAGTTCCGCAGCCTTTCTTTCTTCTTCGGTGCTTAATACCTCGTCTACCTTTTCGCTCTCTACCGTTATTTCGTCTAACAGTTTTTGCGCCTTGGTTATAAAGTCTGGGTATTCTTCTGGCAAGTTACTACCAGCGTTAATAGATGCATCAACTAAAAACTGCCTTTTAAACGATTTCCAAACAAAACCGTTAGCATCTCTAAATACTACTTGTATTTTTGTATGCCCTTGCTTTAATAAGCCGTTAGGTATGTTATATACCACTTGCCCGTTATCTACGGTAAGCCTTTCAGTTGAAAACTTATCTTCGCCTTGCTCAAACTCGATATATGCCCATTTATCAAGCAAAACATCATAAGCAACATTGATAACAAGTTGCTCGCTTTCGTTCTCGCCACCTACACCGAGTAAATAGCCGTTACCTTTAAGTTCGTGGGTTTTGTCAATCGTTAAAATCATTTCACTACCTATAACACTCTAAAAATTCTAAAATTTATTTATTCTTATCTTTAAATAAATGCCAGTTCTTGCCTCGTTCTAATTTTTCGTCAAACTCTTGTTTTTGTTTTTTTAGAGCGTGTTGTAACGGATCGTTACTAAACTCTTGCTCTTTTCCAAAGTTCATAACATAGAATTTATTTAAAGACGGGTTAGGCGGTTGCCAAACTTTATTTACTATAACCTTTTCTATAACTGGGTTACCGTCCTCGTCTATCGTATAAACAGTTTGCTCGTTTTCTTTATAACTACCTTTGGCTGCCTCAATTCCAGCGTTTATTAAATCGTTTAAAACATCTGCACCCTTGTTTTTGCTTAAAGCCTCCGCAAACTCTGGGTATTGATTACGATAATTATTAAGCGAGGCTACCGATATACCAAGCGCTTTTGCTATTTCTGCCTCCGTAACTCCTTGCCTCGCCTTTTCATTTATTTGCGTTAAATACGGCTTAACAAGGGTTTCATATTTATTTTTTGCTCCTCGCTTTGCCATTTTTACCACCTTTTTACATTTTCGCAATTATACTATACTACCAAAATTTGTAATTGTCAATATTTTACGATAATATTTTTTTAAAAAAAATAAATTAAACAATAGCATTGTAAATACTTTTTGCTATATTGCTATAACCTACACTTTTAAATAGTTCTGCATCGGCTTTATTATCTACAAAACACACCTCAATTAAAATAGCCGTGCATTTAGTATTTTTAATTACATATAAACCGCTACCGTCTTTTACTCCTCTATTTTTAAAACCGAGCGCAGCAAGGTTATTACACACCTTTACCGCTTGCGCTACTTGTTGCCCTTTCCAAGTGTAAGCCTCGCAACCAGTACCACCGCCAGCGTTAAGATGCAAACTAATAAATAAATCAGCGTTCTTATTATTTGCAAGTTGTACCGCCTCTTTAAGATTGTTTGCGGATCTATCGTAAACGGCTGGTATAACCTCGTGATTACTGTCTGCTAATAGTTTCATTAACTCGTATGCTATCTTGCGTGTTTCCGTGCTTTCGTTTAAATACTTACTTGCACCCGTTCCAACTCCTAATTTAGTGTGCGCTCCATTTACAACTATTTTCAACTTAACCACTCCTATTGATAATCTTTGCTTAAAACATTGTCAGTATAGTGATAATCTTTGCGCTCTATTTTGCATTTAGTGAGTAACTACCCGTAAAATAAAAGTTAATTCGCTTGTACGAGCCAATGCTCAACTATTCACATAAAACCGCCTTTTTACCCGTCAAGGTTTCCCACCGTTCTATAATTACTTTGCAATACTGCGGATCAAGTTCTAACATATAACATTGTCGGTTTAACTCTTCGCACGCTATTAAGGTGCTACCGCTACCACCAAATAAATCTAAAACCTTATCACCCTCTTTGGTGCTATTACCGATTAAATACCGCATCATTTCTACGGGTTTCATTGTTGGGTGTAATTTGTTTGTGTTTGGTTTCTTAAAGTTTAATACCGTTGTTTGCTTTCGGTCACCATACCATTTATGCGCTGCGCCCTCTTTCCAACCGTAAAGACACGGCTCGTGTTTCCAGTGGTAATCACTCCAACCTAAAACAATATGGCTTTTATTCCAAATAAGTTGCTGCCGTACTTGTAACCCAGCGTTATTTAATGCCGTTTCAAAGTTTATATGCTCCCTTGTTGAGTGCCAAACATAAAACGGTGCGCCTTTCTTCATTACCTCATAAGCGTTAGAAAAAGCAGCCGTTAAAAACTCTCGGTATTCTTCGGTTTTCATATTATCATTTTTTATAGTTCCAGCCTTGCCCTTGTAATTAACATTATAGGGCGGATCGGTTAATAGTAAGTCTATCAACTTTACCACCCCTTAAAAGTTTCTCTACATCTTCTTTCTTGGTTGCATCACCGCACATAAGGTAGTGAGTGCCTAACCGCCATACTTGCCCTTGTTTCATTGCCTCGCCCCTTTCATAACCTCGGTAAAGTTTAGGTTTTTATATTTGCAATAGGTTTTTAACTCTTTAATGAGTTTTACCGTTTGCTTGCTATAATCTTTAATTAGATGCTCGCTATTTGTTTTATATATTGCCCACTTTAACCTTTCTATTTCCTTTACAACTTTTGTGGCTTGTTTCAATGTAACCGCCCTTTCTATTTATAAATTACTACCATTGACGGGAATGGTGCTGACTGTTTACAATCGTTAAACTTTAACCGCCCTCTTATAAATCTTATCTCGCTTTTGCCGTATATGTAATCGTGAAAGTAACTTGTATCAGTTCTGGCTGGTATAAGCATTACAACCGTTATACCGTGTTTTTTATGCTCTTCGTAACATTTCTTAACCCATAACGGTAACTCTCTGCCGTATGGTGGGTTACAAAATACCACCTCACCGCCCCAGTCTTGTATAAGTCCGTTTTCTTTTACCGTAAAATATTTACGGCATTTTGCGTTATCGTCCGTTGCGCACGGATCAAGCGTAAAATTAAACTCTTTGTTTAGTTCTTCAAAAAACTTTACGGGTGTTGCCCACTCGTTAGTATTACTACTAAATAAGCCTTTGTTTATCATTTCACTACCTCTCTATAATTTTAATACCGTGTACAAAAAGCATTAACTTACGCTTTATAATATAATCTTTGGTTTTAAAGCCTTTGGTATCTTCTACTACCGTGTAGCCGTTCTCGTCTGTATAGACAAAATCGGCTTTATATGTAACCGCCTTTTCAATACATTTACCTTTCTTGCGTTCGCCTTTGTTTTTGCCTTTGGTATAAAACTCTGCGCTTGTTTCGTACTGCGCTGGTATCAGTTCAAAAACCTTTTGTAATTGTAAATCGGCTATCTTGCCAGCCTTTTCAAGTAAACGCAACTCGGCATAGCGTTGCATTTCTTTTTTACTATCAAACTCTATGCCGTTATAGCGTACTTTTTTTGCGTAATATTTACTCACTTATTGCCTCCTTATAAGTCATATCGCAAGCCACATATAACGCTAACCGTTTTAATAGTTTCTCGTTTGTATCGGCTTGCGTGCGCTTTTTAAACTCTTCTAACTCACCAGCCGTTTTAATACCGATTTTTTCCGCTAACAACCTTACTAATTTTAAGTCTTGCATTGTCATATTATATACCCCTTTTCGTTAACTTTTTAAACTATTTGTTGCGTTCCGTATCTTTTAATGCTCGGTTGTTTCTGGTAATAAGTGAATTGATAAACCTTGTATCAACCCTTGCATACTACCCGTTTGCGCCCTTGTTTTTGCTCTTTGTTTTATGGTCGGCATTGTCTTTAAAAACCGCCCTTTTTCAAAATTAAGTTCTTGCAGAGTACAGTTACCTAAATCAATTAAACCTTTTTCATTTCGTATGTACTCTTTTAATTCTGGTGATAAGTTCCCGTAAATTTCTTTAACTCGATTATAAGCGTTTTCGCCTTGCGTTAAGCCGTTAGCCTCTACATAGTTAAATTTAAACTTATAAGCGCAATCGTTAACCTCTCGTAAAACACCCGTTAACTCCGCCCATAATTCGTTTTCGTCTTTCTCATAGGCAACTTGCATTTTTTCAATTTCTTGATTGATAGCACCGATCCAATTTTGTTTTTGGTAAACGGTATTTTTTAAAGCGTTTCTAACCGCTGCCCAAACAATCTCTTTTGGGTAATCTTTTAAAATCTCAAACCACATATCTACTAAAATATCAAACTCGGTTTCGTTTCTATACTGCAAGGTTTCTGGGCATTGAATTTTAATAGCCGAGATAATTTTAACTATTTCACTTTTATTTAACTCCATTTTCTTCCTCCGCTTTGTATTTATTGTAGAAGTAAGCCATTTCGTCTAAAACACCGCCTTGCTGTTGCGCTGCCTTTTCTTCTTTTGGCTCGTAAATATCTTGCCAGTTATTCATTATAGATTTTTCAAGTATTGCTATTTGCGTTTGTGGATCTATTGAAAGCCTACCTAACTTGTTAAGCATTTTCTTTAAAGCGTAATCGGTCATAGGCTTTTTAATCAATTTACGCATTTTAACAAACTCTATTATTGTTTCTTTAACTTCTTCGATAAAAGAAGATTGAGAAATAATAGCATCATAGCCGTTAGGCGCTTGCTTTCTTGCTTTCTTTGGTTTTTCTTCTTTTATTTCTTTATCTTCTTCTAACTCTTTTTCTAACTCTTGCTCTTTCTCTATCTCTATGTTACTAATTGTTACTTGTGTGTTACATTGTAACGCTTTTTGTTTTTTACTTTCTCTATGCTTGCGTACCCGTTCTGCGCTGGCGGTTTCACTACCGATGCATTTAATAGTTTCGGTCATTAAAAAGTGGTT
>JAZQVG010000104.1:0-17560 GCA_045631625.1 Christensenellaceae bacterium | reverse complement strand
TTTGTTGAAATCAGTTCTCTTTCTTTACCAAGTCCAAAAAGGTTATAATTTTCGCCATCTTTTGTATAATAAGCACTGTCAAGACCTGAAAGGGCAGAAAGACTTCCAAAATCAGCAGTATAAAAATTTTTATCAGAATTTCTTATAATATTTTCACAAACTAAGCCAACTTTTCTAACTGTGCCGCTATAGTTGCTATATTCTGTTTCACGATATCCACGCCATAAAAATCCAGAATTTTTCGGAATTTTTTCCAGATTTTCATCACTTAATACTATGCCATTAGTTAAATAACCAGAAAGCGTATTGACATTCGACGGATTAGGTTGACCGCCAAAGTCATTAATCCTTCTGTGTCTTTTGTTAAAACAAGTATCTAAAATTTCATTAAAGGAAATATCTGCTAAATATTCATCAGAACCTACTGTAAGTTTTAACTGATATTTGTGATTAGTCATAGAAATTTCCCCCTGTATTTACAATCCTAAAAGTATATTTGATTGGTTTATTTAATGTTTTCATAAAAGGTTTTGAAAGTGTTTCACTTATTGATAAACAATAAGGACAAGTAACCCATTGAAAAGAAATCTGTACTTGATTATTTCCAGAAATCTTCGTTTTTAACATCATACCTTTATAATAAAAACCCCAATCTTGGTCATTATCTTTTTTCATATATGCAATATTATTTTTAACAGTCCAGTTGCTTGAAATAGCAGTTCCACAGCCGCTTCTTATAAGTGGTTGATATGTTCTTGCTGGATAGTTTGAATTCCAGTCTGTTTCACGTCCATCTGTGTCATAAAAATGCGTTTCAAGTGCTGTTATATTTGTGCTATCTTGCAAATCAATTAAACACATATAAACACCGCTTATTTCTTGTTCATCTTCTGTTCTTACCGTGTAAAGCGGAAAAGCAAATTTACCGTTATAAAATAAAGCAGGTCTACTATTATAACCAAAACGACTATTAAAATAGTTCCAGTTCATATTTGATGTCCAACTTACTTCATTTGGCAAAATCATTTTATGAACTACTGTTTGTGTCATATCTTCAACGTCTATTAGCAAAGTATTAAAAACTTTTTCTGCTTTTGTTGTATAAACTAAGACATATTTCTTATTTACTTCATCAATTCCATAGTAAAGCATTGCTTCCTTGTACATATCTGTTACAGGGTTCCAATTTCCGTGACCGTCTGGAATTGTTATCAAATCACCTATATCAACAGAAAGGACTTCATTAAGATAAAAATAAGAAGCAGCCCCGCCGATTCTGAAATTTCTAAAATTGTGATTCCATTTACAGAAAACAGCCGACCATTCATTATTTGCGTATTTAATATCAAATGTTATTAATATGCCATTTTCATGGTCCACATCTAAAATACGTGAATATTGCGTTAATATATCACTTGCAGAAAAATAAAAACTTTGATTTGTTCCATAAATATCAGAACCAGAAGTAAGACTGTAAGCGTTTGAAAATCTTGGGTCTATAAAATTTTTATTAGCAAGACAAACTGATGAAATTTGTCCTGAAAATTCTTCTAATCCGAAAGCATAAGTTTGTTTATATCCTGGATTTCCGTCTTTATCTTCGTATTCTTCTCTTTCATCTTCTTGCATTTTACGCATATATGTAATGTTTGCATCATCTGCTATAAATTCGTTACTTTTATTATCCTTGTCTAAAAGAATAATAGTTTCAACCTGATTTCTTTGTTTTAATGCTATATCTTGCGTAATATCAGTGTCTAAATTTCCGCAGCTTTGAATGTTTTCAATATATTTTGTTTTAGCCATTGTCTTCCTCCTCTGCATACGGGTCATCTGTACCGATAAGATAATTATTCAACGTGTTATCCCTGTTATAGTATGGAATTTGTTCATCAAAAACATTATCCACTATAAATCTGCCGTTTCCTGTCATTGTTGCCATAACATCAGCACGAATGTCACCTATTGCAATAGTTCCAACAGCGTCTTCACTTACAATGTCAACGGTATAAGTAGAAAGCCAGTTTTCTTCTGGTTCTAAGAAATAACAATAAAATTCAATAGTGTTATATCCTACATTTAATAAATGTTTTGGTGAAAAACTTTCACTAACACCATCAACGCCATAAAAAAGTTGTATTGTCCCTGCTGTCGTGCAATTAATACAAGCCTGACCGTGTAAAACAATTACATCAGCACTTCCATTTGCGTAATCAATGGAAACTATATTTTTTTGTGTAGTTCCTACAGTATAACTTTCAATATTTGAATAAGTTTCAATATAAGTTCCGTTATTTTTTGCATAAGCACTTGCTGAATTTGCAGCACTTGAAGCGTCTGATTTTTTATTTCGTTTCGCTAAAAATATACTTTCACCAACGCCAGTAATTTCCGAAGATGAATGAAAAGTAAAAGAAAACGAAGTTATAACTGTTTGTATGTCATTTTGTAAAACATAACCATCTGCAAGAACCTGAATCATATCACCTAAATCAAAAATAGGATTATAAACAACGTTATATTTTGCAGGTGTGTAAACTACATCTTTGACAGCGTCAAGAATATTATCAACGGAAGGTTGCACTGTTGAAACAAGCCCCTTTATCATTTTGTTAGTTAATGAATAGGAAAGTCCGTCATTTTGTGAAGTTGTTGATTTGTAAACGATATTATCAACGTTTAAATCTATTTCACTTATATATGTGGTGTATTCGCTGATTGTTTGATTTTTTCTTTGTCTTGCTGTAAGTGTTCCGTTTGCTTGTGATTTGTATTGTCTTATTTCAAGTTTTCCTTCACGGTTCATTGTTGCAAATCCGCCAAGTGTAGACGCTACGTCTTTCAGTGCGTCCCTGTATGTTGTATATAATCCGCTTGAAATATTTAAAACAATATCACTATTAGCAAGGTCGTTTATTTCTTCTTCTGTATTTCCCAGTTCTGTTCCTGTTTGATTACACAACCAAGAAAGCATTGCAAAAGCACGACCATTAGAAGTAAAATTTCCTATATTTTCGTCAAATTTTTGCATACCATCATAAGCAGTAATACTTAAAACTTTGCTTTTTCTTGTTGCTTGACTAATATAATAAACGCCAAGTGGAATATGATTTCCAAGTGCGTCATAAAATATAGTTACTTCTGCGTCATACAAATCGTATGAATACAAGTCAGTTATTAACTGAAATTTACATTCACCAATGAAAGCACTTCCGATTTCTAAGGAAGAACCACTGCAAGATTTATTATTTATATTTAAAGAAGAAAAAATTAAATTATCAGCACTTAAAACTATTTCATCACCGTTTTTAAGTAAAATTTGTCCAGAAATTTGTGCATTTTCTGGAAGTGAACCTAAATTAAGTTTATTTCTATATGCTTCATTTACCTCAAACATAATAAACCTCCTATAATATTAGTATGACAGTTTGCCATTTAAAAAAGGACGGTTGTGCCGTCCTTTAAAAACTGACCGTTGGTCATTTATTATTGTTCTATTAGTGAAAAAGATATGTTCCAAAGTCGTTTTGTTCCGTCAGTATTTCCAACGCCTACAAAATCAACAGTTCTATTTCCACGGTAAGACGCTTCTATGTGTTTTCCGAAATCTGTTCCGTCATAAGTAAAATCAACTTCTATATCTTTTCCGTTTGAAATTGCACCAAGTATAGTATTTTTATAGTCATCGTCTACAAGTTGCCATTCAAGTGCAAGTTCCATTTGGTCATATCTAACAATATTAACATAAGCAATTCCGTTTGTTGCACGTCCTGAATCTTGGTCGTGAAGGTCAGCGGCTTTTATTTGCATTTTCGTAATATTATTAGAACAATCTATGTTATTTATTTTTATCAGTCCTATTGTCATAATTAACCTCTAAAATCGTTCGTTTCTGAAACTTTTAATATTCTTGCGTCTAACCATTCGCCGTCCATCTGAATCTGCAGATTGATATTACCAACGCCAGCAACCTGTGCAGGTTGTCCGCCTTGTAATATGCTTGCTGTTCTTCTTGCAATTTCATCAAGATGACTTTCAGTCAATGCGTATTCTTTTTCACGTTTGTTATCGCCTAAAATACCAAGAACTTCGTGATTAGGCTGAAAAACACCACCGCTTGCAAAATGGAATGGATTAAAACCAAATCCGCCAGAAGATTTTGAAGTTGCTGAAGAAATTGAACTGTTAACGCTTTTTATTTTGTTCATTAACCAAGTGAATTTTTCGCCAACGCTTTCAGCAAAAGAAGCGATTGTGTCACCGATACCAGAAAAGAAATTACTTATCCAGTTTCCGACACTTTCAAAGCCTTTGACTATTGTATTATTCCAGAAAGGAACAACTGTTTTAGTCCACCAGTCAGATAATCCACTAAATACCTGACCAAGTCCTTGAATTACAAAAATAACAATATCACTAAAAAGTTTTGTTATAGGTCCTACACATTTTTGTGGTAATTCTATAAGCCAGAAATTAATATCTTGTAAGCCTTCTATGCCCTTTTCTTTAACTTGCTGCCAAATTCCGCCAACCATTTTAACAATTATTGTTGTAAGTTCTGTTATGGCTGCAATTAATATTGATGTATCAAAAAGCCCGCCAAATAAGCCACCTTGTTCAAAAATAGAAGTTATGAAACCGCCTATTGAACTAAGTGCTCCGCTTACTATTCCAGGTATTGCTTGAATTCCCGAAGCCAACAGACTAAATCCAGAACTTATAATTCCAAATGTTGCTGAAAATGCTTTTCCTAAACCACCTACTACTGTAATAATTTTTACTATCACATTAAATAGTAAAGATAAAGCAGCAATATCAATTGCGTGGTCTAAAAGAAACTGTAATGTTCCACTTTTTTCTCCTGTATCTTTTCTAAATACGTCAGCAATATCATTTACAATTGTTTTAATTCTTTCTAATGAATCACCCCAACTGTCAAAAGTTTGCTGCCAGTTATTATTTTCAATCTTGTCAAATAACCATTCAAGGACAGTTGTTTTTAATTCTATGAAAGCGTCTATAACTTTATAAACTTGTGTTGCAATGTATTCGCCCCAAGTAAGTTCTCTGAATTCTTGGTCTTGGTGTTCAAAATCTTTTGCGTCTTTACGCCAGCCAGCAAAATTATTATTTTCTTTAACATTTCCAGTTGCTGCTTCATACGCTTTTGTTTCTGTTGATTTTGGTGCATATCCATAGTGACCGCTTCCAGAATTTAAAGCACTTCTTATTGACTGAATTGCTTCTTTCATAGCAGTATTAACTCTTGTAGCACCATCTAACAATGAAGTAAAGATTTTACTGCCCCAACCTGCTTCCCACATATTTCTAAACGCTTCTGAAATATCATTAACAAGTCCAAGAAGTTCAGTGCCTAAATCTATAACAGACTGTATGAACTTAGTGCCAGTATCATCTTTTTCCCAAGCGTCTTTCCAAGCATCTTTTATTGCTTTTATCCACGCTTTTATTTCTTTAACAAATCTTTCAATTTGGATAAATAAGTAAGTAAAATCTAACTTTTCTTTTATTCTTGCAATTATTTTTTCAATTTCTTCTAAATTATCTTTTACAACGTTACCGCCTTTTACTTCACCCCAACCAAGATCAGTAACACCAGAAGATTTAGCGGAAGATGACGCAGAAGAATTGTCAGTTAAAATATTTAATTGGTCAAGTGGTCCAAGTGATTTTTTTACTTCTTTTGCTGCATTTTCCGCACTGTCTGCAATATTATCAAGACCGTTACTTATTTCATTTGCACCGTCGCTTATTCCTGTTGTATCAAATTTAATACCAAAAGCAGTTGATAAGAATTGCTGGAAGATTTGAATAGCAGAATTTACAGCGGAAATTATTTTATTTATAGTGCTCAGAATAGGAAGAAGGGCAGTACGAAGGAAATTTCCTAAATTTGCCTGTAATTCTTCTATATTAGCACTGAATTGCTTTAACTGGTTGGCCCAGGTGTTTTGGTTACGTGCAAAATCACCTTGCATTAAAGCAGTTTTTTCTAAAACGTAATTGTAACGAACCTGAATTTTTTCAGCCTGTGACATTGTTCTGTATTGTTCATTTATGCCTTTTGTTAAAAGCCACGCCTGAACATCAGTTTCTGTCATTGAAATTCCAAGTTGTTTAATAGATTCTGTTTCGCCTGAAAGGACACCAGAACGAAGTTTTGTAGAAACTTCTTCATTTTTCATATTAAGCATAGAACCAATATCAGCAGTTAAACCTGTTAAATTAGTCCCAAGCGTGTATGCGTCACTTTCTGAAAGACCTGCACTACGTGCTATAAGTCCATATATAGACGCATATTCTTTTGCTGCTTTCCTTGACATACCAAATTGCTTAACGGAATTTTCAGCCCATTCATTTATTTCTTTGGTCATATTAGGAAAAGCATTTGCTACAACGTTTTCAACCTCTACAACATCGCTTGAAGCTGTCACACAGTTCTTTGCGAAATTAACAATAGCGGCAATGGAAGCAAAGGCTAAAAGTTGTCTTGTAATGCCTTTTAAAGAAGTACCTATTGATTTAGTACTTCTATCTATACGTGTCAAAGAACTTAAAGACATCTGCAAATTTTGAACGTTAGTTTTCATATATGCAAGTCTGTTTTTAAATCCTTGATTAATGGCGTCATTATTTACTTTAATTCGTTTAGTTATTGCGTCGTATTTCTTTGTTTCAGCATTTATTGCTGCAATTGAATTCTTTCTCTGTGCAAGTCCAATTTTTTCCAAAGCAATTTTGTTTCTTTCAGCCGCAATATTGTTCTTTGTGATATTGTTAATCTTATCATTTTGAACTTTTACTTGCTTTGTAATTGCTTCTTCTTGTCTTATTCCTGCAAGTCTTTGCTTAGTAGCAGCATTTATTTGATTAATTGCGTTTCTTTGCTGTAATAATTCATTACGCTGTTTTGACAATTCATTACGCTGCTTAGCAAGTTCGTTTCTTTGTTTTGAAAGTTCATTTCTTTCTTGTGCAAGTGTTTGCTTGTTAAAATTAGAAATGGACTTTTTAGCATTTTCAAGGTCAGTAGTATCTGCTTTAAACTTTATAACTACAACGCCGCCTTGTGTTTCAGCCATAATCTACCTCCGATTATGATTTATTTAACATTTTCTGTAATCTTTCAGCGGCAATCTTTTTCTTTTCTTCAAATTCTCTTTGTTTTGCTTCTATTTGGTCTTTATGTTGTTCACGCCACAAAGCAATTTTCTTTGATTCTTTTCTGTCCCATTCCCTCGCCCTTTTTTGCCATTTGTCATATTCTTCTTTTTGTTGCGGCGTAAAATTTTTAATTCTGTCACGATTTGTTTCAGTGCGAAGTCTAATGGTATTAGCAAACGCCGTTTCTGAACTCATTATTTCTGGCATTAACATATAAAATTCGTAATAATCCATAGCATAAAATTCATTGACGCTTTTTCCATAATGGTGACAGTAAGCGCCAACGATTAAAAGTTCATCTTCAAAGAAGTCCCAAAACGGCATTAGTCTTTTTTTGGTTCTTCGTTTTCGTCTACTTCTTCTTCATTCTTTAATGGACTTGGTGCAGCGTCAGAAATATTCTGCATTACTACGTTCATTAAATCATCAAAAGGGAAATTTGGTTCTTTACTTTCCATTTCATCGCAGAAACCTTTGTAAAACATCATATCTAAAACATCAAAGATTTTTTCAGGATTTTCTTCAAGTTTTTCTGCTTCTTTTTGCACACGCATTAAATTTCTAACTCCACTATTTACAGTGTAAGTTTTGTCATAAATTTCAATGTTAATAGCCTTGATAACAGGTTCAAATTTAATTGTATTAGGATAAGTTTGTTTCATTATATTTTTCCTTTCTTTTTTCTTAAAAAATAAGGAAGGGAACAATTCCCTTCCCTAAAAATAGTATGAAAGATATATACTAATTTAAGTGATTATTAAGCAAGCATTGCGTCAAGTGCTGCTCTTGCTGCTGCATATGCTGCATTTGTTGAATCTTTTGTTACTGTGATTCCGTCAGCAGTTGCATTTGTAAGATTTACCTGGAAATCTGCAAGGTCAGAAGCCGCACCAGAAACACCAACATTTTCAAGTGCTACGTTGAAGATACCACTTCTTGTGAAACCATCACCAGAAATTATTTGTGCTTCAACACGGCAATCATCACCAACTAAACCTTCTTTTTCAAGTAAGAATAACTGAACAGGGTCGTCAGCAATTCTGCGGCAAGTTACAGAAGCACTTGCATTATTGTATGTAGGTGTGTTTGTGTTCCAAGTTGTGTTTTTGAACTGTGTATCTTGTGCTGTAATTTCGTTAGTGAATTCGCATTCTGTCTGTCCAGCAAGAAGTTCAAAGGTATCCTTTATTTTAATTTTTACTACGTTATCTTTACAAACAACTAATTTATTAGCCATTATTTTCACCTCGTATAAATTATTGTAAATTCTATTTGATATTCGTAAATGTTATCTTTTACTTTTCCAGTTGAAACAGGTTTCTTAATTTTCCAAGTAAATAACCATTCATTTATATCATTTATTTGTATGTTTCTTATATTTTTAACGCTTTCATAAAGCGTGTTACAAAATTCTTCGCTATCTGCTTCTACTTCGTTATATCTAATAGTCAATTTAAATGACTTTTGGTCATATTCTTCCGTTTTAACATCAGCGTCGCCGTCCATAGATGAATCAGAAACAGATATAATTCTTTTTGCAGTTTGATTGTTTAACTTGTTTGGCATTCTGTTCGCAAAAATAGTAACAGAACTGTCAACATAATTTTTTAAGACATTCGCAATTTCTTGTTTAGTAATCATTTTCTATTCCTCAATTCTGCCCCTATTTCATCAACGACGATTTCAACAAGTCCCGCATAATTATCGTCTGTGATATCGTACCATCTATCTTTTGCACGTTTATTCTTTTCACGTTTGAAACTTCTTCCACTATCATACAAATATTGACCGTAATCAGTGTTTGTGTTTCCTATTACTACTTCGTCACCATTTCGCCAGATAGCATTGTGTTCTTCCGTATAACCCGTATCTTTCGGGGTCGTTTGCATTCTTTCTACATCGTCAAGAAGTCCTTGCGGTCCTTCTTTTAAATAATCAAAATTTAAGGTTCTACAATCTTCAATCAGTTGATTAAATTCAGCACTTTCTTCAAATTCTATTTTCATTCTGTTGTTATTCTCCAATAGTCAAGTTTTCCATATAAATCATAGTTTGGAATAACTTTACTAATTTCAAAAACTTGTCCTTTTAGTGTTATTTTTCCACCGTTATAATTTAAATTTTCTGGAATACTTTCAGCAGGTGTTAAAAAAGAACCCTGTTGAACTAATAATCTTTCTGTGCCGTTTAGCTGTTCAATATTTGAAACTTGCCAGTGTCCTTTGATGTTTCCTGAAAATAATACAGAAGGTGTTCCGTATTCATTTAAATCACCAGTTATTTCAATTGCTGCTGGAACAGTACAAGAATTTTTTGGAACTAAATCACTCATCAGAAAAGCCCCCTATAACATAAACCTAAAAATACAAGTTCTTCATATAAATCAGAAGGAATGAAAGCACCGTTTACAACTTGAACTGAAGAAGAAATTTTTGATGTAGAATATTTAACAGAAACGCCATTTATTGTTCGTGATTCAATAGCAGAACCGTAAGAACCTTCTGCAATTTTGTCTGCATTTGCAAATATAAAATCTGCCATTTCGCAAACAATTGTTTTAACTTTGGTAAGCAGTGGTTCGCCTTTGCTTTCTATATATCCGCTATCAATTGAATTATTAGCGATTCTGTTTATTTGTCTAATTGCTTTATTAAGTGCCTTTTCGCCAGCGTCATCGTTTTCTAAAACTGTGCCGTGATAGACATCAAAATAATAATCTAAATCTACGAACATTGTTTTCTGTTACCTTTCAAAATATTAAAAAAAGGGGAGGCGAATGCCTCGCCCTTTGTTACTCTGTCTTACCTTGACACGTTAATCCAGTTAAATCGTATTCATCGCGTTTAAGTAAGTTATCATTTTCGTCATAACTTTCTACAACGAATTTCTGTGTATCTTTATTTGTTACTTTAAAGACACCATTCATATCTTCATCAAGTGGAACAAGCCCGCTACCTTGTGACGGGTCTAATCCAACTTTAATTGTTTTAATTTTTTCAGGGTCATTATTAGTAAATTTAAGTGCTATGAAATTACCTTCGCCCCAATCTGTTACAAGTTGTCCACTTTCCAGATATTTCAAGGTGCCAGTGATAGTTTTTGCCATATGCCGTTCCTCCTGTTAATTATCATTTACAGAAACATTTTCTTGCATATCACTTACACTTGTTCCCCAAAATTCTGCGTCAGCGTCTTCTGGTTCAACAGTGGGGCTTATTAAAAATTTGCTTTGTGAACGTAGATGTATTCAGCCTTTTCATCAAATACATCATTAAGTGCTGTAAGTCTGTAACCAAACTTGTAAGCGTCTTTATTCTGGTTCTGTTCAGGTGTTATAATTTTTGGTGCAACGTGTGTTGTAATCTGAATAACTGCCTGTTTAGGAACAATCATAAATTCAATAGCGTTTGCTGTTTCAGGTGTTGTGAAGCCGTTAGAAGTAAGTGTTACAGCGTCAACAAGGTCACTGTCAGCAAATGTAAGAATTCTGTCACCGAAAGGTGCAAGAACTGCTTTTGATTTGTAAGAATCCATATCTTCAATCATTCCCATATTTGTGTTATTGATTAAAAGATAAGATTCTGAAAGGTCGTTGTATTTATTCTGTGAATAAACGATACCAGCACGAAGTGCAGCAATAAGGTCAGCAGCACTTGAAATTGCTGTATTTACAGAATGAACGCCAGTTTTGCTTGCATAGTTAGCAATGTGAACACGTTCAACTTCTGGACCAACTTTTCTAACTTGGAAGTCACCAGCAAGGTTAAGGAATGCAACACCTGCTGCTTCTTCATTATCCCTTTCGTCAACTTCTAACATTTTTCCACGGTCATAATTAACTGTGTAGCTGTCCCAAGAAACATCTACGCCAGCAACGTCATATCCGTTTGCTCTGCTATAATCAGCAAGACCTTCAAAATCACGAACAGCAACAAGGAAAGTGTTTGCCTTTTCTACATATTCATATTTGTCTTGTGTGTCAAATACAGATGTTTTTACAATCTGTGCAAGTTTTGCGTCAAGTACAGGAACGTACTTCTGAGCTTTTACAATAGCCATTATTATTTACCTCGTTAAAAATTATTTTCTTTTATAACCGATGGCGTCTAACATTCTTTCGTATTCGTCTTTTTGGTTTCCTTCATCTACATTTCCAATATTTACATTTACAGTTTTCTGTTTTTTAGAAACCAAAGATGGAACGTCTGAAAGTGTTGCAGAAAGTATTGCTTTTAAATCTTCTGTTTTAACTTCATTATTTTCATCAAAATACTTGTCTGCTTCAATACCAGAAAAAGCAAGTTTAATAGCCTGTTTTCTGCTGCCTTCTTCTGTGCAGTCAAGTTCTGTTAGAATTCCACCAGCCGCATTTGTTAATGTATCCATTTTTTCTTTTGTCTTGTATGCAGTAAGTTCTTTTTGCATACTTTCAAAAAGTTTATTTTTTTCCGCTTCTGCTTTCTTTACTTTTTCTGCTTCTGCGTTCTTCTTTGCATAGAATAATTCATATGCAGTTTGTCTATCATCATCAGATAATTTATCAAAATTTGAAGATATAATAGACTTTTCATTTTTTGCGTTTTTTACTTCAATTGCGTGTATAACATTATTAACAATTGATTCGTAATCAACACTGTTAGCATTTGCGTTTGTTCCAACTTCGCCTGTTGTATTATTTAGAATTTCTTCTGCCATTTGAAAATCCCCCGTTTAACGTCCGTACGACAAAATTTCCGCTTTCTTCGTAGCGTTCTAATAATAGTATGACGGTTTTAAGCCAAATGTGCGTTTTTCTTCGGGGTACGAACAAAAGAAAATAAAAAAGGCATAAAAAAAAAAGAAGAAGGCTTTCGCCTTCAACTTGTAAAATAAAATATATGAAAGGAGAACTATTACTTACTAAGGTCACTTATACACCTTGTAAGTTTTTCAACGAAATCAAGCTGTGTTTGCTTGTCGGTAAAATCTAACTTTTCTAAATTGTCTACTGCCCTTCTGCATTCAAGCAGTAATGTGTATTTAATAATATCTGTTTCATCTTCAACGGAAAATATCAAAGATTTAAGTCTTTCATTTTCCTGTTTAAGTTTATCGTTTTCTAACTGTAATCTGCAAATTTCCAAATGCAAGTCATTTTCTTTAAGTACGTCGTGCAGTTCCATAAAAATCACCCCTATTCTAAAAATGTAATATCTGCACACTTGCAAACAATTCCATCTTTGAAAGTATTTTGAATATTAGACAGTTGAAATGCTTTTTTATATTTAGTTCCTACATAAGCAATTGCTGCCTTTGTTTGTTCTTGTCCATAATAAATTTTGTTATTTTCAATCTTCATTTTCATATCTTTGTACCTTCCTTTATATTAGTATTTTTCTTTATATAAATAGTATGTAATATACGTCACGCAGTAAGTGGAAACTTTTAATCACCGAATGTAAGATTCCAACATTTGAAAGCATAACTGATAACAAGTAGTGTTAAAGTAATCATTTCTATTAAACCTTCCTTTCTTTATGAATTTTTCCCTAAAATTTCCAGTATTTTTTCACCTGTTTCTTCTTTGTCACAAAATAGATAAGTAATGCCATATTTTGCTTCTTGTGTCTTCATAATTTTGTAAAGTTTTTCTCCCGTTAATGCTTTTGGCGATTTCTTTAAACGTGGATTAACCCAATTTTTGACATCTTCAATTGTTTTGATATCTTTTCCGTGTTCACAAAGTATAAAAATTTTAATACCTGCTTCTTGTGCACGAATAAGTTCTGCTTTAAATCTTTCGTGTTGCTGACATACATTAGAACATATTTCAGAAAGGTTCTGTTTTCTGTCAACAACTACTGACCCGTTTTGAAGATTCTGATAGTCACCAACATACATCTTTGAACTTACTGTTTTAATTCCTTTTTCTTCAAAAGTTTTCTGGATTTTTTCAATTGCTTTTTCTTTTTCCCTTGTGTCAATTTGTACAATCATAATAGTTTCCTTTCATTTCATCTAAATCATAAATTTCTAAATCTTTTCCTTCTTTGTAAAATACCCAAATAACGTTTTCATTTCCGTCTTGTTTCAACCAGTTATTTTGATTATTAACAGCAGTATTGAAGTCAGTGACGATGTCAGCCTTTCCTGCTTTTAATCCATTCAAAAACGAAAGCGGTTTTATTTGTATTCCAATAAAAAAGCCGTAGTTATTCAATGAGAGAGCGTCTATTGAATATCTGCGGTCCGTGTTTTCATCAGTATGTTCTATATAATTTTCGTTATTTTGTAACTTTTTAATTATTTCATATTCATTTTTTACAATCCCATTAAAAGAATCATATATGACACGAATCCACTGATATAAGTACGCTTGTTCGTATGTAATTAATATGCCCGATTCCTTTAATTTTTTGCAGAATTTCTTGGAATTTTCCTTGAAATCTTCCTGCGTTATTATGTTAGTAAAATAAAACTGTTCATAATCTTCTATATTTGGACTTTTTCCAGAATTTTTGCAGTTTTCATAATAAGTTTGTGCTGCACTACTACACTTTCCAACGTTTTTTGTACTGTTGAAGTGATAAAGATTCCATATAAAAGATGTATTTCTAAAATGTAAACTTCGCTTAATTTGTTGAATTTCATTATTATTTCTAATCATAGCGTTCTCTCCTTTCGCCTGTTACTTACAATATGAAAGTTAAGTATGTTGCTATGTAGAAAAAATGCACAAAAAAAAGCCCTTGCGGGGCTTAATATCCGTAAATGTGTTTGTTATAAACATATTCTGGAAAATATTGACCAGAATCTTCACAAAATTCGTTTTCAACTGTTCCTATAAAATGACTTATTTCCATAACAATATCGTGCAGAAAATCAAAGTTTGTAAGAACTACATATTCACGACCGTTATAAAGTAATGTGTCAACGTTCTTTTTAATTTTGTTGACTTCCTTAAATGTATAACCTTCGTCAATAAGTTCTGTCACTAAATCTTTCTTTTGATATTTCAGTTTTTCCATAAATCTAAGAAGTGCGTCTATTGCATACAGTGTTTGATTTGCTTTCTTCCTGTCAGAGAAGTTATAAACAATTTCTTCATATCCAGGAAAATTTATAAAAAATCTTTTGTTTTCACGTTCATTTTGTTCTTTAATATAGTTACAAAATTCTTCAAACTGTCTTTTTGCTTCTTCAATATCATAATAATCTTCATCTAATGTTACTTTTACATCTGGAATTTCTATCTTTGATTTCTGTTCTTTTTCGTAAAAGTAATCTAAATGATATTTTGTTTTAGTCTTAAATTTTGACATATTCAGTTACCTTCCTTATCCCATATTTCTGATGGTATTGCCCAACATCCCATATCTTCTTGCCAATAAAGTTCAATGAATTCTTCTGGAATAGATACATAGCACGGCACTACGTCTTGATGTAAATTGCTGATTATGGTTCTTTTATTTTTAATATCATAATCAATGTTGTAACCCATACAATTTATAGCGTGGATTTTGTCTAAATACTGTTTAATAGTATTGTTTTTTAATTCTGCTTCTAATAATTTGTTTTCATACATCTTTTCCATAATTAGTTACCTTCCTTTTTTAAAATATAGTTTTATTGTTATATTTAAAGTATGAAAGTTAAAGGAAGACGATAACAGAAAATTTTAAAACAATAAAAGAAACAGCCTTAATTGGCTGTTTCAATTCTTTCTTTTGCTATATCAAAGTATTTTTTGTCTACTTCTATTCCTATAAAATTTCTGTTAGTTTCCTTGCAAGCAACGCCAGTAGAACCTATGCCCATAAAACTATCAAGAACTGTATCCCCGCTATTTGAGGAATTTTCAATTAATACTTTCATAAGTTCAACAGGTTTTTCGGTATCATGAAGATTATTACCATTTTCATCTTTACTTTTCTTATTTGGTATTGATAATATATCACTGGTTCCGCAGTTGTTTATCTGCTTCGCTTTTCCTTTTCTAAAAAACAAAATATATTCAAATTGTGACATATAAAAACGTCCCATTATTTTATTACCTTTATTCCATATTAGCGATTTGATAAAATGGAACCCAGCATTCTGCATTTCCGATAACATTTCAAAAAGATTTACGTGATTAGTCATAATATAACAGTGTGAATCATTTTTAAGAATCCTATAAAATTCTTTTGCATAATCTTTTATTGAAATATTGTTATTTTCAAACACTTTTCCTTTTTTATTTATATCTTTCTGCAACATTCCGCCACTATTGCCTGCACATCCTCTACTTGTTGTCTTGTATGGTGGGTCAGTAATAATTAAATCAATTGAATTATCTTTTATATTCTTTAATATTTTTAAACAATCTTCTTTGTATAATTCAATCATTCATAATTTACTCCTTTCAGTTTTATAAAAGGAGTATGATTTTTGCGGACTATTTTAGATGTAAAAAAAAGACAGCCTTTTAAGCTGTCTTATCTTCCTTATTTTCTTCAATATTTTCTGTATTTTTTCTTTGCTGTTCTAAATATGCTTTATTTATATCTTTAAAATTTAAGCCTTGTTTTTCTTTCTGTAAATCTTCACAAATTTTTCTAATTTCTTCATCTGTTTTAGTATTACCATAGAAGATTTTAAGACGTTCATAATCTGGAATTAATCCGTTAAGTTTTACAGTCATTTCTACTTGATTTTCAAAGGAAGGATTTCCATATTCTTCAATATTTACTTTAATATCTTCTTTTTCAATATTTAAGGATTTACCCTGGATAAGATTTTGAAGGTAAAGTATTGCATAAATAAGTTCTGGAATAGTTTCCTGTATTGCTACTTTGATTGAATTACTTGTTTTTATTGTAATTTGTTCATTTTGAATTGCTATTTCTGTATTGTTTACAGTTGCACCGTGTGTAAATGAAGATTTATCAATAATACCCGCATAAATGTGGTCTTCCATATCTTCTTCTGTTTTTCTATATTCATCTGAACGAATATCAAATTGAATTGTTTCAATCTTTGCTTTTTCTGTATCAGTTACGCCTGTTTCAAAATATGTGTTAAATACAGTTTTCTTTGTCTTGATTCTTCCATTTTCATCACGTGCTATAAAGATAGAAGGTAAAAGAACCCTTCCGTGTGAATTTCTTAAGTCTGTTTCACGCATTGAAAGAATTTCATCAAGTGCGTCTAAATAATCAAGTTTATTTTCAAAGATAGAACCGCCACGGTTTTCATATTTGTCACTGTCATATACTTGGAATTTTATTGCAAATATTTGGTCAATATATTCGCCGTTTTCATCTTTAAATTCAATATCTTGCAGGTCTGCTATTTCTGGAACCCTTGAAAGTGGAACACGTCCACCCGCTTCATTATATAGTTCGTATTTTATGAAGCCTTTTCCGTATCTTTCTTTCAATAAATAATTTCCGCTTTTTTCTTCATAAGATTTTAAAGCGATGATTTCTTGAAGTTCACCAAACGAATCATAAACATAATCAACATTACGACCAGCAAGAAACTTGTATTTTATTTGTCCTTTTCTAACATATAAAAAGAACGCACCATCACCAACAAGAAGAACTTTCTTTAATGCCTTGATTGTATTAATCTTTGTTTTTAATGTTCTGTCCATTAAATCAAATTCTTTTTGTGTTTCTTTATCACTGATTTCTACGCCTGTCATCAGTTCATTTGTTATGTCTGTCAGTTTATTTATAATCAAAGGAACTTTACCAGAAGAAATAAGGAAAATTTCATCAGAAGGTTCAACAGAAGCCCAGAATGAATTTTGTCCTTGCTTTAATTGACTTGCAGTATTGCAAATTTCAACAATGTCATTTCTTGCAATTACTTCCATAAGAAAACAAAAGCCAGCGTGTGAAATATGTTCTTGAATGCTTGGAACGTCTTCGCTTTCCGTTTTGTTTATCTTTCTTAGATTAAATAAAACTTTTTTAACCCATTCATATACATTTGTTATAATATTCATTTATTATTCCTCGCTATTATAATAACTTTGTCCTATCATAGTTTTATATAATGCCGTCCAGCTGTAATTGAAAGCGTCAATACTGTGGTCATTTGCTGGAATTATGTCGCCTTTATCGTCATATGCATAAGAATTGTATTCATCAATTAAGTTTTTACATTCTGACGAAACAAATAAATCGTTATTTTTGAACCAACTGTTGACTATTCTATTTCTTGCCTTTACGTCATATTTCTTTTTATTACATTCGCAATACGTGAATCTTGTTCCGTGATTTCTTGCATATTTTCTAAATTCACCTATCGTATTTGAATCAGCGTTATCAATATAAATATATTGTGCGTATCCGTATTCCTTCTGACATTTTTCCAAAAAATCTTCTACCATTATGACAAAATCAGA
>JAZQVG010000103.1:0-1835 GCA_045631625.1 Christensenellaceae bacterium | reverse complement strand
AAGCGACCTACCCTTAACACTTGGAATAGAATTTAAAGCGTTACCTATTCTTTCTAATTTAAGTAAAGTCGTTTCGTCAACTATAGCAACAGTTGTTTTAATGCTTCCAAACAAACTTGACAATGTACTATTAACTTTTTTGCTATCTATTTTGTTAATTTTATTAACAAATTGTGTTAAATATTTTGTTGCCGTACCGAAATTTGCTATTTTAGCAATATCGCCTTCATTTATACTTGATAATGAATTGCCAATTTCAGTAAAAGTTTTAGACAAATTAGTACCAACATTTGAAGCGTTTACGGTATTAAAAAGAGTTAAGGCTTTTTGCAAATTCCCTAACTTGCGAATAACTTTATCTATTCCATTTATGGCTTGTATACTGTCGCCTAATATAGATACATTTAAGTCGCCTGCCGAATAATTTGTTGACATACCTTAACTCCTAATTTACTTTTTATTAAATAACCAAGCATTTTGCTCAATTTGTTGTTTTCTAAATTCCGTTTCCAAATTTTCCTTTGTGATTTTTTTCTTTTTAATTTTAGCAAAAGGGTCTGACCATTGTGGATATTCCGTAGGTTTTGCACCCTTTTTAGCAAACGCATTACTTAATGCGATACTGTGAGCAGTATTAGTGTAGTTGCCATTTACCCAAGCGGTATAAGATACATTTCGTATATACGCTTTTTGATACGCTTGCAATAATCGTAAGTCGCCATACCAAAATTGGTCAGTAGTCATACCATATTGCAACGCAAGTGGCAACAATTCTTCATAAAAGAAATCGTAAAGGTTTATTTGTTGATTTGTTTCTTGCGATTGATGGCTTGTTGTTGTTTCATCTTTCGCATTTGCGATAAAAAATCGTCGTTTTCCGTTTCTTCTTCTTTAAATAAGCACTCCGCCATAAAAGTAAGCCACTCAACAGTAGCGTTGTTGCCTATTTCTTCTACGAAACCACACCAAACTTCGCTTGCTTTCCTTTCGTCAAAATTAAAGTATTTTTGAGCCAAGCCTTTAATGGCAACTTGCTCTAAAATATCAACACTTGCCTTTTGTAAAGCAACCGAACTACCACTTTCAACTTCTAAAATGGTAAGTTCGTCAAGTTTTTGTTCGTAAAGTTTTTTAATTCTTAAATATTTGTTTTCGCTTTCGTCGTCAAATTTTTCAAAATAAATATCTTGAAGTTCTTTCATTTTTTCGGCGTATTTTGTAATATCGCCTACTAAACTTTGCAACTTAATTGCATTGATTTTATCTTCGTTAGATAAAGTGTGTTGTTCTTGTAATTTTTGATATTCCGCCATTAAATAGCGATTTTTAGATATTTCATATCTTTTGCCTTCAAATTCAAAAAAAGGTGTAATGTTTTTCATAATTTTTTCACTTCTCCGAGTTTTTATGATTTTATTTAATTTTTAATGTTATGCTTATTCAACATAAACAGTAGTAGTCCAACTTGCATAGTTACTATCTTTTACGGTAACTGCCATAAGACCACTTGTTGTGAATTTAATTTTAGTGCCTTTGAGTTCATAGTTAGTTGTTGAAACCATAGCAGTTTCTTCATTAGTAATAGGCTCAATCTTTTTAACTTCAAATGTAGGCGTTGCATCACTTTGAGTTACACCAAAATCAATTTCAGTACCATTTGCAACAGTAGTAGGAATTGCATTTTTAAGGCAAAGATTTTCAATGATTTCAGTTCTTGCGTCTAAAACCGCTACCTTGCTTGCCGAAATAACTGTAATTGTAACAGTTGCAGTATTTTCACTTGCTTCCGCAGTATCAGGTTTGTATTCTAATGTGCCTGAATATTTGTAAGCAAC
>JAZQVG010000102.1:0-3398 GCA_045631625.1 Christensenellaceae bacterium | reverse complement strand
TGAAAATTTTTATAAAAAATTCCCCACTACTATAGTGGGGAATTTTATTTTATTCACCGTCCATTCTAAAGTTCAAATCTTTTGGAATTTTAATATCCTTTTCGTCTAATTCTATACCTGCTTTTTCTGCTTTTTTCTTTTGAATACTTATCCAAGCACTTGACAAGCCAAGTTCACCTTCTCTAATATCTGGAATAACCAAACATTTACCGTCTTTACAAAGTAAATCTTGTGCTTCATCCAACATATCTAATTCTATAAGTGCTCTGCAATATGGCAAAACTATTCTTGGAACTTTTTGTACGTCTTTATCAAGACCTTCAACAAAAGCCTTAAGTTCTTGCCACTTACTTGCTTCAACAAGTGCAACGGTTGCCCTTTTAATCAATTCAATTTCGCCCAAGTTAAACTTAACTGCTTCAACAGCAAGTTTTGCGTAAGTTTCTAAATCTTTAACAATTCTGTAATATTGTGAAAGGGCAAAACAGTTCCAAGCATTTTTTTCTAAGGCGATAGATTTTTCCAACATCTCTTTCCCTTCATCAAACTTTCTTTCGCCTATTAATGCACAACCTAACATATAGTAAGTTAGCCAAAAATCCTTATCCTTGCCGTTTATCGCAGACCTTAAAAGTTCTTGCCATTCTACGCTTCTTTGATAAGAAACAGGTGCCACTTTACTATCCATTGTTTTTGGTGTTTTTAACGTACCGTCTTTTACAAGACTTATCCACATTTCTTGCTCAGCACTTGTTTCGCCAAAATCTAAATGTTTAGATAAAAGTTTATCTCCACACTCTTTTCTTCTAATATTTTCAAGTTGCGCAAACCCTTCTCCACGTAAATATACTTCGCCAAGTTTAGTAGTTGCCATTTTACGAGTATCGTTTAGTTCCTTTTCTGCTTCTTCTGCAGTTATTTGAGAATTTATAACGCTTTCAACTGCTTTTTGTGCATTATGCCAATCGCCTTGGGCATCTTTTGGGTCTATTTTTATTGCGCCATAATATTCAACCCATTCCCAACAATCGTTTTTAGGCATTGGCAACACTTCATATTGAGTTTTACCAACACCACATTGAATTTCACAATATTTACCGTCTTGATATTTTCCGTAGCAATCTTCACCAGAAAGATATTCTTGCCACCTATCTCCACCTATACCTGTCCCCCAAATAAAGAGTTTTCTACCCTTTAATTTTGAAGTTGAAAATTGGCATAACCCGTAACCATTTTCATCAACGTGTGTTATGTAATTTCTTCTGTCCTTATGCAAATTGAAAAAATAATCTCTAGCCTTTGGGTTATTCAATGGAAAGGTTATATCCTTCTCTTTATAAATAGGCACCGGTACTTCAACGATAGGAATTTCGTCCTTTGAAATAGCAGAGATTGACCCGTCCGTTGTAAACGTTGAATCTGCCGGAACTATACATCTTCCTTTCTTAGCCGTTGGCACTGCTATATTAGACCACCAATATGCGTAAGTTTCGTAAGGCAATTCGTTTACCACCCTCATTCTACAATGCAAAAACTTTGAATCTTCTGGCAAATAAAAATCCATTTGATAAGTCACTTGCCTTATTCTTTCATAGTTATATATTCTTAAAACAGGACAACCTAACCCTGATTCTTCTTTAGAAATTATATTAGTAAACATTTTATCGCATGTATAAACGTTGTGGCCTGCCGTATGTGCAAAGTTCCATTCAACACCACCTGACGACCAAGCGTTTCTTACTGCAAGGTAAGCAGGTCTATAAACGTGATTTGCAAAAAGTAGTTCTTTATTTTCTTTCTTATCGAAAAGCGACCATAATTTACCACCCCATTGCGGTGTAAACGTAGCCCTTAAATAATCGTTTTCTATTACAATTGCATCTGCACTATCGTAAACTAATTCTCTATCATACCCGTTTTGTTCACTGTAAGGGAAAACAGAACAAGTACCCTTGTTATTTAAGCATAAATCTTTTTCATTACTAACGTCATAAGCAATAAAATGCTTTACGTCTTGTCTTATATCCCAAAGAAATGGCAATGGATTGTTTTTGCCCATATCTACTGCACAAATATTCAATTTGGTTTTCTTTATTTCCACCATTTTGCACCTCCAAATTCACCCAATTATATATTAAACTATCACTAAAATTTTTGCAAGTCTTTTTTATCAATTTTAACACTTAAATAACTTATTTAACATTAAACCAAACGCTTAATTTATCGTCTGTAGTTGACTAATTTTTACCACTTGATACATAATCGGTAAATATCAAATCTTCCCCATCAACCCTTTTTATGCGATATCAAAGCATATTGTTTTTACGATAAAAAAAGACGTTATTTTTTAAAATCCCGCCCTTTTAATATTTCTTTTCTTTAGTAAACTTACAGTCAATTTATCTACTTTTTCTATTGTTGCATACAACGCCTACTACTAAAAATATAATTGCTAAAAGCAATAACGTTAAACATATTATAAGATGAATATTTGGCTCTAAACTTACGTCTACTTGCCAAGAAGATAAATTTGCTTTTAAGATGTTAATGTCATCAATTTCTCTTTGTAATAAAGGTTTTTTAACTTTTATAAAAATTGGTGGCAAATACACAAATGCATTGCTTAAAAATAAAATTATACTTGTTTTTAAAAGTTTATTTATTCTCAAGAATTTAACACTTAAAAGCACGTTTAAGGCTAAATACACTAAAACCACAATAGGCAAAGCAACTTTAATATACCACCAACTGTTAGCATACCCATTTTTTAGTGTGTATAAGTTAATAACGACGAGTAAAAGATTAAGCACAATAAAATCAACTGCAATCGAAATATAATCGTTATATTTTTTAATTTTAGAAAAAACTTTTAATTTTGCAATATAGATAGGCAAAAATATTATCGTTAATCCTAAAAAAACTGAAATTGTTGCTATCCAAAACCAGTTTCCTTTCGTATACAAACAACAAACACCTAAAAGCAAAACAAGTGCTAAATACTGCGATAGTGGAATTAAAATCAATTTATGCTTTTTTATAAGTTTAGGTAAATTTGTAAAGGTAAACGAAAGTAATAAGGCAGAAAGTACAATCCAAAACCAAGAAAGCGTTTTATTTATAGCCAAATTGCAAATAAAACACGGAATCAATGCAACTACGTAAGCAACGTAGAAAAACAAACTCCAAGTAAATGAAAACGTACGCCATTTTTTTGCTTGGATTTTTTCTTCCCTTGTCTTATTATCGATGCTTGCCGTTATAAGTTCGTGTTCACTAACTCCCAAAATTTCAGAAAGTTTTGGAAGCAACGTTATATCGGGATGAGCAACGTCTTTTTCCCACTTACTTATTGAAGATTCACTAACGAATAATAATTTAGACAACTCTTTTTGCGTTAA
>JAZQVG010000101.1:0-2006 GCA_045631625.1 Christensenellaceae bacterium | reverse complement strand
CCGTCAGTAGCAATAACTATTGTTAAAGCAATACCAATTACGCCACCAAGTGCCAATCTAATGTTTGGAATAGCAATTAACATCAACACTTCTAAAAGCGCAACAGCAAGTAATGCAACGCCTGAAATTATACCATAGCCTTTATAAATTACGATAAATGCAACGATTATAAGTAAAAGCAAAAAACTAATTGCAACTGCAGACATTGTAGCAGTGTTTTTACCATAAGGCGAAGACACTTCAACACCATCGGCTACGTCATACATATATGCTAAGCCACCACCACTAATTAAAAGTGCCATTTGTTTTGCTTGGTCGTCACTACCGGTGTTTAAGCCAACACTCCTATTTTGGAAATAGTCTTTAGAAAGTGCACTTGCACCACTTAAAAGTTCTTCCCCTGCAAGTTGAATTGAAAGATAATATGAACCTTCATTTAACTTGTCCATTATAAAAGAGTATGCATCTTGTGTAAACGTAATACCTACGTTATAGTAAACCGTGCCACTAACACTTTGTGGACCTTTATATGAAGATTTTTCAATTACGTTTTGACCAACGAAAATTTCTTCAGTAGGGTTTGCCTCAGTGCCACCGTAAAATTTAACTTCACCGTATTTTGCTGCTACTTGTACGTCGCTATATAATTGAGATTCGTTTTGTTTACCGTTATCGTTTAACTTAGCCCTTGCTTGAACGATAATATCGTAGTCTTCTATACCAGGTTTGTTTTCTTTTTGATAGGTCACGCTATAATCGTCATAACCCAATGCTCTCATTCTATAACCGATAGTTTCGCATACTTCTTCAATATCTTTAACTTCTTCAACATTATCGTGAGATAATGAAAGAGTGTAAGAATAACCACCCATAAGGCTATAATCCTTATCAATCCCACCAAGTATGCCGTTGAAATTATATACACCAACCGGAAATCTTAAAAAGGTTAAGGCAATTAGAACTGCCATAATAAACCCGATAATCGATAAAAGTGTAATAGATTTACCTTTGTTCATTTTTTCCTCCAAAACGGAACAACTTTTCCGTTTTTACTATAAAAGCATATTGTTTATTATACATTATTTTTCTATAATAGGTCAATCTTTTTTTAGACTTTTTACCATTTATTAACTGTATTTTAATAAAAAGTCCCGTCTATTAACCTAAAAACATTTTTAATGCAACTATACCTGCCACGATACCTATTGAAATTAGCACGGCCAAAAGTATCTTCCAAACAGATTTTGGCGTTTTACCACTAACCTTTCCATTTTCGCCGTTTACGTAAAAATTATAAAGTTTTCCATTGTATTTATAATTACCAACGTATACAGGCAACATTGCATATTTATAACTTACCCCCGTATGTTCTGTTGAAACGTTCAAGTATGCAACTTTATCATATACGTACTGAGATAAAATCCCTTTTCTGATTTTTTTATCCATAGTACCTTTTGCATTGTTCCAACAATCCATAACCTCATAGTCGTAGTGGTACGCCATATATCCTAACAAATATTTTTCTTCGTACTCTACGCTATCATTAGTTTGAAAGGGCGATATTTTATCCAAATTCTTTTGGTCAAATTTAGAACCGGCTGTTATCAACACGTCATCAAAATTATTGACGTACGTACCCCTAATATTTCTCCACTCAGTGTAAACTTGCGTTCTTTTATTTTTACCAGAACCAACAGTCTTTGTTCTGGTAATACCAATTCTACCATCATACGTAGAAAAAGTACTACTATCAAAGGTAAAACAAGGTACGTAAATGCCTTTAACGTTTTGCGTACTTATGTTTTTCTTAAACTTGCTTGGTGCAAATAAGCGTTTTTTTGCCCAAGCTTTGCTATAATTTACCGCCTTTTCTTCAGCAAACTTAAATGGCAACACAGCATTTGGCTTAACGCCATTTAATTCGCTTATCAATTGAACGTGGGCAGTGCCACAAAACGGACAATCTGCAGAAGTTTGGTCTTTACTTAAAACTACCTTTGCACCAC
>JAZQVG010000100.1:0-4927 GCA_045631625.1 Christensenellaceae bacterium | reverse complement strand
TAGAATATTTAGCAAGTTCTTCAACGATTTCTTGACCGTAACCACGGTATTCAATACCGTCGTAAATGCTAGATAATACCCTTGCAGTATCGGCAATACTTTCCTTTTTGCCTATTTGTGAACCGGTTGGGTCTAAATAAGTTACGCCCATACCTAAATCATAGCCGGCAACTTCAAAAGAACATCTAGTCCTTGTACTTGTCTTTTCAAAGATTAAGGCAATGTTTTTACCTTCCAAATATTTGTGTGGTATGCCTGCTTTTTTCTTTTTCTTTAACTCTATAGATAGGTCTATCAAATATTCAATTTCTTCGCTTGTAAAATCTAAAAGTTTTAGAAAATCTTTGCCTTTTAAATTAACCATTTTTTACCCCAATCTATTTAATAAATTTTTTTAAATTTTCTATTTGGTTTTCTACAGATTTTAACCCCGTGCCACCTTGTGAAATACGCTTTTCCACACAAGTTTTTAATGAAATTTCTTCATATAAATCTTGTTCAAAAATATCGCTATAACTTTTAAGTTCAACCAAACTAAAATCTTCTAAATTTTTATTTTGTTTTACTGCGTTTGAAACTATTTGACCTACTATTTTATAAGCCGACCTAAAAGGCATACCCTTTTTTGTCATATAATCGGCTAAGTCTGTTGCGTTTATATAGCCAGACTTTGCTGATGAAAGCATTTTTTCACCGTTGACTTTCATAGTGTCTATCATTGGTGCAAACACAGTCAAACATTTTTTAACGGTTGCAAGTGCATCAAATATGCTTTCCTTATCTTCTTGCATGTCTTTGTTATATGCAAGTGGCAAGCCTTTAAGCATAGTAAGTGTACCAATAAGGTCACCAAACACCCTACCTGCTTTGCCCCTAACAAGTTCTGCCATATCGCTATTTTTCTTTTGTGGCATTATGCTTGAACCCGTTGTAAACGCATCGTCTAAAGTGACGTATCCAAATTCTAAAGACGACCATAAAATTACTTCTTCACTAAACCTTGATAGGTGCATCATAAGTATTGAAAATGCTGATAAAAGTTCTACGCAATAGTCCCTATCAGAAACGCCGTCAATACTGTTTTCAGTATACCCTTCAAAGCCCAATAAATTTGCCGTCAATTCCCTATCGATTGGGTAGGTTGTGCCCGCTAATGCACAACTGCCAAGTGGCGAAAGGTTTGCCCTTTTTATAGCGTCTTCTATTCTGCCGATATCTCTAACAAGCATTTGGGCATAGGCTAACAAGTGATGTGAAAAATATATTGGTTGTGCTTTTTGTAGGTGGGTATAACCAGATACTATTACGCCCTTATTTTTTTCTGCCTGATTTATAATCGCCTGTATTAAGTTTTTGATTAGCGTTTTAACAACTTCACACTCGTCTTTAAGGTACATTTTAAGGTCTACTGCAACTTGGTCGTTTCTTGACCTTGCAGTGTGCAACTTTTTACCGACGTCGCCCACCCTTTTAGTTAATTCTGCTTCGATAAACATATGTATATCTTCTGCTTCCATATCTATTTCAAGAGTGCCTATCTCTATATCGGCTAAAATATTTTTTAATTCCTTAATGATTATTAAACTGTCTTCATCAGAAATTATACCTTGTTTTGCAAGCATGGTTGCATGTGCAATTGAGCCTTTGACGTCTTGAACGTACATTTTACTATCAAAAGAGATTGAACTATTAAAGTCGTCTGCTTCTTTAAATAGTTTGCCGTCAGTACGCCCTGCCCACATTTTGTTAGACATATTTTTTAGTCCTTTATACCGTTTTTATTTTTCATTTTTGCTTGTACTGATACTGGTAAGCCAAATAGGTTAATGAAGCCTGCACTATCCTTTTGGTCGTAAACTTCATCTTCGTCAAAAGTAGCAATTTCTTCATCATATAAACTATATTTTGAAGTGATGCCGGCGTTGATGATATTGCCTTTATATAATTTTAATTTTACTTCACCAGTAACGTATTTTTGTGTTTCTTCTACAAACTTTGAAAGTGCTTCTCTTAAAGGTGTAAACCACTTGCCAAAGTATACTAAGTCTGCAA
Organism: Christensenellaceae bacterium; assembly: GCA_045631625.1. Lineage (GTDB taxonomy): Bacteria > Bacillota > Clostridia > Christensenellales > Borkfalkiaceae > UBA1259. The sequence continues at coordinate 2,875 of JAZQVG010000100.1, read as the reverse complement.
ATTGACCAGAAACCATTTGTTTGAAGTGTAAGGTATCTCTATCTACACAAATCATTTCAAGTAGTTCGTGTGCCCTATATAAAATTGCACCGCCCGGTGTTTCGTACACGCCACGTGATTTCATACCTACTAAACGATTTTCTACCATATCAAGTAAGCCGATACCGTTTTCGCCACCGAGTTTGTTGAGTTTTGTAACCATTTCTACACCCGTGAGTTTTTGTCCGTCAAGACTAACAGGCCTACCCTTTTCAAAACCGATTGTGATATAGGTTGGTTTATCAGGTGCTTGTAATGGAGATACACCTAATTCTAAGAAACCTTCCTTTTCATATTGTGGTTCGTTTGCAGGGTCTTCTAAATCTAAGCCTTCGTGTGATAAGTGCCAAATGTTTTTATCTTTCGAGTAGTTTGTTTCTCTGCTTATCTTTAGTGGAATATTATGTGCTTCTGCATAATCAATTTCTTCATCACGAGATTTAATGTCCCACTCTCTCCAAGGTGCAATGATTTTCATATCTGGTGCGAAAGCCTTAACAGCAAGTTCAAAACGAACTTGGTCGTTACCCTTACCCGTACAACCGTGACAGATAGCGTCTGCACCTTCTTTTAATGCAATGTCAACTAACCCTTTTGCTATAATTGGACGGGCAAATGCCGTACCCAATAAATATTCCCCTTCATATTTAGCACCTGCCATAATTGATGGGTAAATGTAGTCGGTAATAAATTCTTCTTTTAAATCAAGCACGTATAATTTACTTGCACCCGTCTTGATTGCCTTTTCTTCTAACCCGTCAAGTTCCGTGCCTTGCCCTACGTCGCCTGAAACTGCGATAACTTCTGGATTATCGTAATTTTCCTTAAGCCAAGGAATAATGATTGACGTATCTAAACCACCTGAATATGCTAATACGATTTTTTTAATCTTTTTGTCTGCCATTTTTGTATCTCCATTTGTATTTTTTATTTTCTTGTATATCTTATCACTATAAGTTTTTTAAGTCAACGTTTTTTGAATACTTTTTATATTTTTTTCAATTTTTTTTGATTTTTTTACTTGTTTTTGAATAAAAATATGAATATATATTTGTTTTATACGTTTTAGTTTTTAAAATTATTTAAGTAAATAGACGGAGCAAATACTCCGTCTATTCGTTTATAAATTTTTTTTAATTTTTATTTGAAATTTAGCCGATAATTTTATATTTAAGATTGTGCTATAAACCTAAAAAATTATCTTCCGTATCGCCTTTTACGTAAATCTTATTTCGGTAATAAACGTTAACGTATTTTAACGCGTTAAAACTTTTTTCGCCTTTAATTTGGTATACCTTATCTTTATAATAAAGGTTTAGTTTGTTTCTGCCAAGCACTGAAATAGCAGAAATATCGTTAAAATCAAGTTGTAAATTATCTACTATTATTTTATTGCCGTAAAGTTTTATATTTGCATTATTATTTATAATATTTTTACTTTTATATAACTGTACTGAATAAAACTGCACGTTTTCCGTATACATTGGATTTTCAAAATAATCTTGAATTGGCAAATCTATTATAAATTTATTTTGATAATCATACCAATTTTTTACGTATTCAAACGGAAAATCAAACCCAACTCCTTTCAACTTTTTATTAGGCGAATATTCTATTTGTTTGCCACATTTTTGGCATGTAATTATATTTTTATTGCTTTTAAATTGGGTAAGCCCACAATATGGACATACGTAAATCGCACGTTCTAAATATTCTGCTTGTACTTTGCTTTTATATTGCAAATCTATCTCACGTTCATCTACGTATAGTTCTTTTAAAATTAAACTATACAGTTCGTCATCACTCATTTTTGCATAATCTTCCGGCTCTAACGTCTTTGAAGTGTACGCTTTAATTTTGCCTTTTCTTACCTTGTCAGCCCACCTTGGTTGAACGCCGTAGCCACCTTCTATCCTAAAAAACGATAGTGGCAATTTTATCGCTTTTATAAGTTTTACTATTGCCTTTGACATATATTCCGTAGTGCCACTATACGTCCTATTTCCTTCTGGGAAAATGGCGATAGTCCCACCTTCCTTCGCAACGGAAATGCAATTCATAACGGCACGTACGTCCGTCGCTTGTTTTTTAATAGGTATTGGATTAGTTGCAAATTTAAGCAGTTTTGATACAAGACCGTTTGAAAAAATATCTTCACTTGCAACGAAATATATTGGCGTACGATAACCGTAGGACACAAAAAATTGGTCAAACGCCGTTTGGTGATTTGCAAGTATAATACGTTGACGCTTGTCTTTACATTTTATTATCTTTGCACCATATTTAAATCTTACAAACGGATATATAAAGACACTTGCAATTCTTTGAATTATTTTATGTCTTGCTTTTACCCATTTTTTCTTCTTTTTTGCCATTAAAATCAATCCTTTTGGCTTTTTTATATTGGTAAAATTATATCATATTTACAAAATATCGGCAAGTATCTAAAAAAAATTTTCCAAATGAACTATAAAATCTCGCAAAAGTATCGCAGAACTTTTTGCGATAAGGAGAAGCCGACGTTAAAGCAATAAGGTCACCATTTCTGGTGACCTTATGCTATACTCGTCGTGCTTCGACGTGGTCGGGGTGACGGGAAATTCCCCTATTAGGGGAAATGTCGCCTAGCGACAAAAGGGTTGCCGTCCCCTGCTAAGGGATAGAACCCACGACCTCTTGGTGCCTCGTCAGAGTATACTTCACTTTACGCGGTTTTCCTTTCGTAAAACCGCTACTTCGTTTCGTTACTCTTCCTCTTCCCAAAAAGTTCTGCGATACTTTTTGGGAGCCCTTCTATTATTTGGTTCGGTCCTTCAAGAGGTCGTATATTCTATCG
>JAZQVG010000099.1:0-2210 GCA_045631625.1 Christensenellaceae bacterium | reverse complement strand
AACTTGCCGTACCCTTTGCCTATTACATCAGGCAAGTAAATATTAGTCTTCAATATCATTTTCCCCGTTAAAACTAATGTTTACCCCGCCGTTTAAGTTAAGGTCGGTTTGTTTCTCGCCTACCAACTCACGCAAACTATTAAATGCTTGTACGCTGCCTTTGCCGCCACCTAAAACAACATTAAACATAGCAATTAGCATAGCCATTTGGTTGTCTATGTCTTCTATATTGTCAATGCCGCTAACCTTCTTGTATTCTTCCAACAAACTTTTAACATTGCCGTCTTGGTCTTGTATCTCTCTATTTTGAAACGGCAAAGATAATAACATTTCGGCTTGCTCTCGCATTTTCTTACGCTCTCGCCTTGCCTTACCGCTTGCTATACCGCCTGCACTCTGTATGGCTCGTTGTTCGCTCTCTGTGCGGTCGCCAAAAGGTATTAAGTTTTGTTCGTTCGCCATACGCTGCACGCCCCCTTTATTTATTCTTTTTCTAGTTCTTGTATTTTTTCTAAAACATCTACATCTTCTATCATTTGGTCGTCAAAATATTTACAACCGTTTTCGTCTCGTCTATCTTCTAACCACTCTTTCAACTTCTGCCACCTGTCTTTGAGTGCTTTATTTTCTTGCTTAATTTCTTTTAATCTATATTTTGTTTCTCCACTTAAAACAAACAATATAATATCTAATTGCTCCAAATCTTCAATATTATACTTTTGCATTAAATCTTCAAATGATAAAAGTTTTTCATAAATGGCTAAAAACTTTTCTTTTTCCATTTCCACATTTGGTAAATGTTTTGCTCTATCTAATCGCTCATATATCTTTTCTTTTGTTTCGCCGCTTGTTAATCTCTCCATATCTCCCCCAAATCTCTATTTCTTTAATAATTCGGTTAATTTTGCTTGTGCTTCTGCTTCACTCGTAAACCAACCAACGCCAAAACTACTTAAATTGCTTCTAGTCCCGTTAATATTTATATACCAACCTTTCTTGTCGCAACCTATCTTTTTTACAATGCCTTTTTCTACCCAATATTTAGTATAGTTAGTGATCTTGGTTGCTCTTACTGCAAATACATAATCGCCAACCGTTGCGGGTAGTTTAATTATTTGCTCCATATCTCCGCCTTTTACCCCGCCACAATATCGGGTGTTGCTACATACCAAGTAATTTGCCAATGGTATGGATCGGTTGTTGTGTTCTTTATTTGCTCAATAACATAAGCAACATTATTTGCTATGCTAAAATAGTCCATTTTATATTTATCTTTGCCAACCTTAAATGTTAACGCTATTTCTTGTTGCCCTTGGTATTCGTTAGAATAGGTTGTTTGCACCGAAAAATACCCTTCGGCACTATATAACTTTTCGCCTGTGTATAAGTTAACAAAAGTCATTTTTCTATAAACATTAAACTTGTCGGCTTCTCTTTGTAAGTTGTGCGTTGCCGTTTCTGCCTGTGAACAACCTGCAACAACTAACGGTGTAAATATCAACATTACTAACATTGCTATACATAATATTATCTTTTTCATATCTCCCCCTAATCTTCTACCTTTTCTACTAACCCTGCTTGTATTAGGTCAAATAAAGCATTGCCAATAAATAACCTTTGTGAGTTAAACATATTTTTATTTGGCACAAACTCGCCATAAGCACTATAACCAACATTACAACACAATACATACCTTGTTGTTGGATCAACGCATATTTGATTGTTAGTGTAATATTTTGTTTTCTTTTTAAGCCCAAATGCTTCAAGTTCTTTTAGTGGTATTTCGTCCTTAATTTTTAACATTACACACCGCCTTTAATATTCCCAATTCTTCTTTGGCACGGTGTATGTAGTTTTCTGCCATTATTTCTGCATTTGGTGTATAGGTTGTATTTTTCCATACATCATTACAAGCCAATTCAAGTGCTTTTTCTAAAACTTCTATTTTATCAAGTGCTTCAATATATGTTGGGTAGCGGTCTTTTTCGTTATCAATCATTATGCACCGCCTTTAATTCCTTAATTTGTTGGTCTATATTTATGCAATGTAATATATAACCCCAAAAGTCTTCTTCCGCTCTGTTGCAAACTCTTTTTGCAATATTATAATTTTCAAGCACGCATTGTCTTATTTCTTTTTTAGACGCTTTCCCATATTGTTTATTTTCCATAATCTCCCCTTATGCTTTTTAATAATTGCGTTTGTTTGG
>JAZQVG010000098.1:0-11518 GCA_045631625.1 Christensenellaceae bacterium | reverse complement strand
TGAATATCCTTCTAAATTATCACTTTCACTAACAGTAATATTTTTTACGTTAAACTTCTTCATTACACAAAGCAAGATTGCGCTTCCAGAAGCAATTATATTTGCCCTTTCTTTTTGAAGTCCAATTAAACTTTCCCTTTCTTCTATCGACATGTTAAAAAGCATATTATTAAGCCTTTCAATTTCACTATAAGACAACACGTAGCCGTTTACTTTTCCAGCATCATAAACTTCAAGTTTTAAACTTATTGAAGCAAGTGAAGTTATCGTCCCACCAATGCCTACCAAATTAGATAAATTTATATTGCCAAAATCATTAATTTTCTCACGTATAAACTCTACCGTTTTTTCTAGTAAATTACTGCATTTTTCAGTGGTGTTAACAGCACCAATATCTATGCTTTTTAAGTAGGAAATTTCGCCGTTAACTTTTATTGCGATTTCCGTGCTTGCACCACCGATATCTAACACTGCACCATCATCATTTTTTAAAGCACCAAGTACGCCCAAATTTGCTTCTAATTCACCCGAAACAACCTCTAAATCATACCCTGTTTCGTTTTTAATTTTATCGATAAAATATTGTTGGTTTTTGGCTTTTCTAACGGCTGCCGTTGCAAATATTTTTATATCGTTTACACCCATTTTTTTTGCCGTATTAACAAAAAAAGAAACGGCACAAACTGTTCTATCTACCATTTCCGTTTTTAAAGTCAACTCATCACCCATATTTTCAGATAAACGAGTAATTTTATTAGTTTTTAAAAGAGTTTTAGCCCCACTTACCAACAAAAGCCTAACTGAATTAGAGCCAATATCTATTATACCCCATTTCATCAATCTAAAACCTTATCATCAGGATAAATATAGCCTAAATTTCTAGCCTTACACTCTATCCACCATCTTGTTTGGCGAGCAGACAAAGTATCTTCACCATCTTTTAAAAGTTGTTCGTAATAAGCAGTCATTTTATCATAATTTTCACTTTCCTTTCTAGCGTGTGAAATTGTGATAATTTGAGACACCATTATATAAGTTAAAAAGCAAAAAAGTAATACTACACCTACGGTTATAGCTGATACTACCCTTTTATACTTGCTTTCTGTCATCTTTTAATTTTCCTTTGAATTTCTTTCTTATTATATTATAAACCCAATCTATGATTTTTGCAAGTATTATTCCAAAACTTTTACTGCTTAAATACATACCTAAAAAAACGCATAACGGCATATATATTCTAAAATTTGGAAATTTAAAAAAATAGGCGTAAATAATAAATAAAAAAGCAAACAGTAGAAAAATTACTACGTCAACTACAATCTTAATAATTTTATTAAGTTTACTTTTTATAAAAATTATAATTTGATAAAAAACACCACTAAGCACGCCAAAACTTAAACACGCACATAATACGTAAAATTGATTACTTGTTACAAACATCTATTTAAAAAGCCTTTTTATTATAGGTTTTTTATTAACGTTATATTTTATCTCGTTAATAGTTCCGTCGACGAGTAAATTACCACTTTGCTTATTAAAAGCTTCTATTTTCAAATTTTCGCCTATTATTGAAACTTTGTTTTGCCCAACGGTTAAACGCAAAATTTGTTCTGAATAACTATCTACGCTAGTCACAAGCGTCATATTTAATTTTTTTCTTCCTTCTAATATTAACTTGTCAATTTCTACCATATTATTCATATTTTAAATCTCCTTTTATTTAAAATATGCAGTAAAAAATTATTTTAGCCCAACAAAAAAAACGGCCATAAAGCCGTTTTTTATAGTTATTAATTTAGTTATTATTCTGGAAGCTTAAGGTCGCCAAACTTAATCCAATTTTTCTTTCTCATAAATTCACTAATAACGATATTAAGAATTGCAGGTAGTATAAAGAATAATAAAGCTATGCCTAACCACATCAAAAGTGGATTTTGTCCGTCACAAGCAAGAACACCAAATAAACCAACTAATCCGCTAGTACCCATACCGCCACCAAAATCGGCACACATAAGCTTAAATACACACGTAGAAAGTGGCCCACAAATAGCTGATGAAATAATCATTGGAAGCATAATAATTGGTTTTTTCATTATGTTAGGTATTTGAAGCATACTTGTACCAAGCCCTTGTGCAATTAAGCCACCAAAACCATTTTCGCGATAACTTGCAACAGCAAAACCTACCATATGGCAAGCACAACCAACAACGGCAGCACCACCGGCAAGCAACATATTTTCAGAAGTAACACCCGTAGCGATAGAAACCCAAATTGCAGCAGACGACGTAGGCATAGTAAGAAGTATGCCCATAATTACTGCAATTACAACCCCCATAATAAAAGGCATTGCACCCGTAGCATAATCTATACCCTTACTTAATATCTTAATCAACCATATAAATGGAATAGAAATTATACAACCTATAAAAGCACTAAAAATACAAGTTAAAGGCACTAAAAGAATATCCAATTTAGTTTTGCCCTGAACCAAAGTTCCTAGCTCAACTGCTAGTAACGAACAAACGTAAGCACTTATAGGATTACCAGGCAAGCCTTTTGTTAGCATTGCCGTGACCCCAGCCAAACTACCATCAAAAGTAACCTTTATTGAATTATAAGTTATGGTAGCACCAATAATTTGTTCAGCATAAGCGCCCATAAAACCAGCTACTATTGCTGAAAATATTACAAGTTTAGGCGCTTTTAAGTAATTTGCAATACCTGCACCTATACCTGCACCAGTTAATATACTAGCAATTTGACCTAGTAAAACTAAAATACTACCAACTGCAGTACCTTCAAAAAGTCTTTCGCCAATAGTTTTAACAATAGTACCAGCTATTAACGTTACGAAAAGGCCTTGCGCCATACCCGTAAAAGCGTCTATAAAATATCTTTTAGGCGCATTTTTTAAATAACAGATAAATTTACTTGATTTAGCCATAGTTCTTCTCCTTAAAAAGTTATCTCAGTTAATTTATTATCAACTTGGTCACAAGACGTAAGATAATATTTTATATTATTTTTTAAAAGCAATTTATCAGCCCTAACGTCTTTGCCGTGTAAATGCCCGTATACAACAGCATCAACTCTAAATTGCTCAAAAAGTTCGGTAAAGGCAGAATCTTCCCTATTCACGTTAAAAGGTGGATAATGAATAAGTACAATTACTTTATCTTTTTCTTCCCTTATTTTTTCCATTTCTTTGAAAGACAACTTTAATCTTTCAACTTCTCTATTATAAATTTTTCTATCTTGTTCTTTAAAATCTGGCGAACCAGGCACACTCCAACACCTAGAGCCACAAATAATTACGTCATCAAATTTTATGCAATCGTTTTGAAGCGCATAAAAATTTTTAGGCAAAACATCTCTAACTTTACCTATACCACTCCACCAATAATCGTGGTTGCCTTTAATAAGTATTTTTTTACCCTTCAAATTAGCAAAACTATCAAGGTCAAGTTTAGCATCGTCAATCTTCATAGCCCAGCTTATGTCACCACCAATAAGCACAAGGTCGTCATCAGAAACCTTTTCAAGCCAATCGGCACGAATTTTTTCAATGTAATTCACCCATTTCCCACCAAAAACATCCATAGGTTTATTAGAATTTGTAGAAATGTGCAAATCGCTTATTGCAAATATTTTCATAATGATATTTTAGCACATACGATTATTAATTACAAGTAATTTAACGAAAAATGAAAAATTAAAACACAGCCAAATTGACTGTGTTTCAAAGAAAAATTCAAGCAAAAAAATGAAAAGAGAACCCTAATTATTCTGGGTACATAGGCAACTCAAAGAAACCTGCACAAACTTCTTGCGTGTATTCCTGACAAGGAGGAATTGATGCATACCCATAAGTAGGAATTAACAACTCTACCTCCATTACCACTTTAAGCAGGACTGAAACGCAAGTGTCGATTGTAAATTGATTTAAACCTGTATACGTACCAATATTTGAAATTAACGATACTATTGCTTCAACCGAGTACGGCATAATAGAAGCCGACGGAACGTTTAATATAACGTCTTTTGGTATTGTAACAGTAGACGTCGCTACACCTTCAACACCTGCAGCATCGACGTAGGCTACCGAAATTGGTATAATTACGTCCGTTTTAACACGTGCACAATTTGGTCTATCTGAAAGTGGTTCTATCAATAAGTTGCTTATAACACCCTGACTTGTCGTGCTTTTTGCACTAATAAACGTTAATGGATATGTAGGATTTGTAGGCGTTAAGTTTGTTATATTTACAACTACGTTGTTTAACTGACTTTGTTGCATACAAGCATCAAACACTTTTTTTACGTGCACGCACGCTTTTTCACATAATCCATGTAATGGATTTCCGTTTATCTGTCCTGGGCATCTATCTGACTGAAAATTGCAGAAAAACGACATTTTTATCCTCCTTTTAAGACTTTCTACTTCAATATATGCTTGCTAAATTAAATTATGCTACACCATTAATCTTAAAATTTAAAATTAAAAAAGCATAACATTTTATAAATGCTATGCTTTAATTAACGGACATTAAAAATTAATAATTATAACCTAATTCTATAGCCTTAATATTTTTTTCCAAAAGGTCGGCTTTCTTTGCTGGTACCATATTTGCTAAACTACTTTTAATTTGGTCAAGAGTTAAAACGTTTGTCTCTTTAATAACTTTACCCAAAATAATCATATTAGCAAGCCCACCTAAACCGTAATCACTTGCAAGTTTTGTTGCAGGGATACCAATAGTTAAAATATCGTCTCTAGTTGCTTGTTTATTTACAAGTGAACTGTCATAAATAACGTAGCCGTTACTTTCCGTTTCATTATAATATTTTTCTAATGAAGGCAAGTTCATTGCAATTAAAACGTCTGGTTTTTCTACGATTGGAGAGCCAATAGGCGTATCTGACAAGGTAATGCTACAATTCGCAGTACCACCACGCATTTCTGGGCCATAACTTGGCAACCAAGCAACTTCCATACCTGCTTTTAAGCCGGTAAATGCTAAAACTTTACCAGAGAACAAAATACCTTGTCCACCAAAACCGGCAATTAAAATCTTTTTAGTGTTTGCCATTTACTTTTCCTCCTTATACTTATCTTTATAAACGCCAAGAGGATAATAAGTTTCCATATTTTCATCCAACCATTTTAACGCTTCTTTTGGTGAAAGCCCCCAGTTCGTTGGGCAGGTAGATAAAACTTCTACTAAAGAGAAGCCCTTACCTTCAATTTGGTTTTGGAAGGCTTTTTTGATAGCCTTTTTCGCTTTCAAAATATTTTTTACGTTATTAACTGCAACCCTTTCAAGATATGAAGCACCGTCTAATTGAGAAAGCATTTCACAAACTTTTACAGGATAACCAACAACCGTCGTATCTCTACCGTATGGTGACGTTTGTGTTACTTGTTTTGGTAGCGTTGTAGGGGCCATTTGACCACCCGTCATACCGTAAATTGCATTATTTACGAAAATAATAGTGATGTTTTCATTTCTTGCAGCAGAATGTACAGTTTCAGCAGTACCGATAGCGGCAAGATCACCATCGCCTTGGTAAGTAAATACTATATTGTCTGGGTTAGCACGTTTTGCACCCGTTGCTACTGCAGGTGCCCTACCGTGTGCGGCTTGTATCATATCACAATTAAAATAATTGTAAGAAAATACAGAACAGCCTACCGACGCTACGCCTACCGTTTTGTTTGTAACGCCCAATTCTTCAAGTACTTCTGCTACTAATCTATGAATTATGCCGTGAGTACAACCAGGGCAATAGTGAAGTTCGTTATTTGTTAAACCCTTGGTTTTTTCAAAAACTACCATTGTTTTGCCTCTCCTTTTTCAATATCGTTAATAGCCTTTAACACTTCTTCTGGTGACATAATAACACCACCCGTGCGATTGCATAAATATACAGGCTTTGAACAGTTGATTGCAAGTTTTACGTCTTCAATCATTTGACCCATATTAAGTTCTACAGACAAGAACGCTTTACATTTTCCAGCAGCCTTTAATAACACGTCTTTTGGGAAAGGCCATAAGGTAATTGGTCTAATCATACCAACCTTAATACCTTGTTTTCTTGCTTCGATAATTGCGTTTTTAGATACTCTTGAAACGATACCAAATGCTACTACGCAAATTTCAGCATCGTCCATCATAAACTCTTCATACATAACTTCATCTCTTTCGATGATTTTGTATCTATCGTATCTATTATAGTTCCACTCTTCAAGTTGTGCAGGACTTAATGATAAAGAGTTGATTACATTTCTACCTTCGTGAGTGCCTGTACCTGTCGTAGCCCAAGGCTTTTCAATAGGTGCGCTTTGTTTAACGTCCAAACTTACAGGTTCCATCATTTGACCCATAGTACCGTCAGCCAAAATCATTGTAGGAACTCTATATTTATCAGCAAGGTCAAATCCTTTAACCGTCAAATCAACCATTTCTTGTACAGAAGCCGGTGCTAAAACCATTAGTCTATAGTCACCGTGTCCACCACCCTTGGTTGCTTGGAAATAGTCTGATTGAGATGGTTGAATACCACCAAGGCCAGGACCACCACGTTGTACGTTTACGATTAACGCAGGAAGTTCACAACCGGCAAGATAAGAAATACCTTCACTCTTAAGCGAAATTCCTGGGCTTGAACTACTTGTCATTACCCTTTTACCACAAGCGGCAGTACCTATAACCATATTGATTGCTGCAACTTCAGACTCGGCTTGTAAAAAAACGCCTTCAACCTTAGGCATACGTTTTGCCATATAAGCCGCAATTTCAGTTTGCGGTGTTATAGGATAGCCAAAATAATGCTTACAGCCAGCCATTATTGCTGCTTCTGCAAGTGCTTCATTACCTTTCATTAAAACTTTTTCAGCCATAATACACCCCTCTATTTCTCAACAGTAATAACTGTATCTGGACACATTGTTGCACAAAAAGCACAACCTATACACTTATCCATATCAGTCACTTCTGCTGGATGATAACCCTTTTGATTTATTTTTTCTTTTGATAAAGCAATTATTTGTTTTGGACAAACCGTTTCGCAAAGTCCACAACCCTTACAACGCTCTACGTCAAACGTAACTTTTGCCATTTTAATATCTCCTTTTATTGCCAACTACCATATTTTATTGGGTCAATTGGTAATATTTCTCCTATTTTTTTTATATTTTCATTTATTAAATCACGCCTTACGGACGAAAATTTTAATGGAAACCCACTCTTTTTAGCAACTTTTAGTGCAAACTCATATCCACTTAAAACGATATCTTCTGTTGTATCGTTGCCAAGATTTGTACTATTAACTATACCCGTAAAAGGTAATCTACCTGCAACTGTTATTTCTCCTAAAATTTGCATTGCACCGTCAACTGACGAAGTTTCCGGTCTACACTTATTTAATACAAGCAAACAATCGTAATCGTTTTCTTCAAGTATGCCTTCTCTAAACCTACCAAGTGCGTATGCACCACGGTCATCTCCACCAATATCACAAACGGCGTATCTACTTTTATCAGATATCATTTGATAAGATTTAGAATTCATTGCAGGTATATCAACGTTTGTTTCTGCAAAAGGGGAAACGACAAGTTCTACCCCACCTTTTTCCAAAACGTCTAAAGCGTCAACCGTTCTATAATAAGGATTTACTATATCAAGGTCGTAAACGCTAACTTTTTCTTTAATTTTCCTCAAAGCTAGCGCATAATTTACTGCCGTAAAAGTTTTTCCACTTCCGTAATGTCCGCAAAATACGGTTATACGTTTATCAAACATTATAATTTAACCTTATAAACCCAACCGTATTTATCTTCAACCTTGCCCCATTGAATGCCGGTAAGTTCGTCATATAACTTTTGTGTCAATTCGCCAATTTGGTTGTTGGAAACAACGTGATCTTTATCTTTATAGAAAAGATGTCCGATTGGAGAAACTACTGCGGCCGTACCCGTACCCCACGCTTCTTCCAACTTGCCGTTTTCAGCAGCTTCAATAAGTTCATCAACGGAAATAAGCCTTTCAGTAACTTTATAGCCCCATTTTTCAAGTATTTCTAAGCATGATTTTCTTGTAATACCTGGTAATACAGAACCTGTTAACATTGGTGTAACTATTTCGCCGTCAATCTTAAACATAACGTTCATTGCGCCAACTTCTTCAATATACTTTCTTTCAACACCATCAAGCCACAATACTTGTGAAAAACCCTTTTCTGCAGCACGTTGACCAGCCCTCATACTTGCAGCGTAATTGCCACCGCATTTAGCGTAGCCAGTGCCACCCCTTACGGCCCTAACGTCTTGGTCTTCAATACTGATTTTAACAGGATTTAACCCTTCTGCATAATAGTTGCCAACTGGCGATAAGATAATTACGAAAGTTGCATTGTGTACTGCGTGTACGCCTAAAGTTTCGTCATTACCAATTGTAAATGGACGAATATAGAGTGAAGTACCAGGTAAGTTTGGTATCCAAGCATAGTCAAGATTGATAAGTTTTGTCAATGCTTCCATAAAAATATCTTCGTCAATAGCAGGTAAACACATTCTTTCTGCAGAATTATTCATTCTTTTAACGTTTTCAGTTGGTCTAAACATTTGGTAGCCATCTTCTGTTTTATATGCCTTCATACCTTCAAAAATTTCTGCACCATAGTGAAGTACAGTTGAAGCAGGGTGAATTGGTATATAATCAAAAGGCACTATCCTTGCATTATGCCAACCAATATCTTTATTATAGTCCATAATAAACATATGGTCTGTAAAAAATTTACCGAAGCCTAATTTTGAAAAGTCAGGTTTCTCTTTTAACGTTTCACATTTTTTAACTGTAATTTCCATATAATCCTCCAATCTATAACTGGTTGTTATTTATTTTTTCTATAGCGTCTTCACGCATTTTATACTTCAAAATTTTACCTGCTGCGTTCATTGGGAATTCTTTGACAAAAGTGAAATATCTTGGAACTTTATGTTTTGCCATATTGCTATTTCCATATTCTCTCATTTCGTCAACAGTAGAACTTTCGCCCTTTTTAAGTATGATATAAGCACACGCTTCTTCACCATATTTGTCGTCAGGCACACCTACTACTTGTACGTCCTCTACCTTTTTATGAGTAAGATAGAATTCTTCTATTTCACGTGGATAAAGGTTTTCACCACCACGAATAATCATATCTTTAAGTCTACCAGTAACTTTATAGTAACCGTCCTTAGTCCTTTGGCAAATATCCCCACTATGTAACCAACCGTCTTTATCTATAGTCTGTTCAGTGGCTTTTGGCATTTTGTAGTAACCTTTCATAATGTTGTAACCACGTGCAACAAATTCACCGTTTTGACCGTCTGGTAATTCTTCCCCTGTTTCTGGGTCGATAATCTTACACTCAACACCAGGAAAAGCACTACCTACCGTTTCTACACGATGGTCAATGTCTTCATTAACCTCACCCATCGTACAACCAGGTGATGCTTCCGTTTGACCGTAAACACTTATAATTTCTTTCATGTTCATTTTATCAGCCGCTTCACGCATAAGTTCTGGTGGGCAGTTAGCGCCTGCCATAATACCCGTTCTAATATGTGAAAAATCTGTCTTTGCAAAATCACTATTAGAAAACATTGCTATAAACATTGTAGGCACGCCGTTAAAACATGTAATCTTTTCATTGTTAATGCAAGCTAAAGACGATTTTGGTGAAAAATATGGCATTGGACACATAGTCACACCGTGCGTCATAGAACTAGTCATTGAAAGCACCATACCAAAACAGTGGAACATCGGCACTTGAATCATCATCCTATCTGCTGTTGATAAATCCATTCTATCACCGATGATTTTACCGTTATTCACTATATTTCTGTGTGTTAACATTACGCCTTTTGGGAAGCCCGTAGTACCAGAAGTATATTGCATATTACAAACGTCGTCCGGCTTAACTTTTGAAGCACGTCTCCTAACTTCTTCATTAGGAACAAGTTTTGAACGTTTTATAAAATCTTTCCACTCTAAACAGCCGTCCATTTCAAAACCAACTGTAACTACGTTACGTAAGAAAGGAAGTTTTTTAGAATATAATGGTTCGCCTGCCTTTACGTCTTTTAATTCTGGACAAATTTCTTCAATAATTGCCTTATAATCAGAATCTTTACAACTATCAATCATAACCAAAGTATGAGTGTCAGATTGTCTTAAAAGATATTCTGCTTCGTGAATTTTATATGCAGTATTTACTGTAACGAGTACTGCGCCAATCTTAACCGTTGCCCAAAAAGTCAAAAACCATTGTGGGATGTTGGTTGCCCAAATTGCAACGTGATGCCCTGCTTCAACCCCAAGTGAAATCAATGCTGCGGCAACTTTATCAACGTCTTCTCTAAATTGAGAATAAGTCCTTGTATAATCAAGCGTTGTATACTTAAAAGCATATTGGTCTGGATAGCGATGCGCAATTTCGTCTAAAACTTCAGAAAAGGTCAAATCTAAAACGTCATATCTTTTCCAAGGGAAAGTACCCGTTTTTGAATAGTTATAATATATCTCTTTACTCTCTATAACGTCATCGTTGCTTTTTAAGAAACTGTTAAAGTGAGTTAAAATTATATCTGCACTTTCTACGTCGTTTGATTTCATAACGGAAATATAACCATCGTAATTAAGAGAACGAAGCGCAAAGATAAAATCTTTCACGTTAAGTTCACCTTCGCCAATCATAACCAAGTCGCCGTTAAGCATATCGCCAAGCCTTACGTAGCCGATATAAGCACCAAGCGTTTGTATGGTAGTATCAGCGCTTTCCTTTGCAACAAAAAAAGTTTCCCTAATATTCCAACAAACTTTAATACAAGCAGAACCTAAAACGTTTATAAGTTCTAACACTTTTTCAGTATCAGCAAACTTTCCAACCGTTTCAACTAAAATTGAAACACGATTTTGACTTGCAAAAGTAATTGCATCTTTAAGTAAAACTTTAATTTGAGCATTGGTCAACTTATCGTCAAATTTAACGATAACACCGTTTGCAGAAATTAAACTTGCATATTCAATATTTTTTATTAATTTTACTTTATTGAAATCTTCTTTTATAATTTCTGGAAAAGATATAACAGGTATAGCAATGTGTCTATTAACCAATTTCCGTTTAGAATCTGCCGTGTTTAAAGAATTAAAAATACTATCAACGTGATTAACCTTTTCTTCAAAAACGTTTGTAATTTCCACTCCGTCAAAGCCGTATTCTTCCACCAAATTACAAAGCCCGATAAAACTATTTGCTTTAACAAAATTGTCTGGAAACGAAATTTTCATACTATTTCCCCTCGTAAACAATTTTGTTTATTGCATTTACGTAAGCACGTATACAAGCACCAATAATATCAGTAGATGCGCCGTTGCCCGGGTAAAGTTTACCATCTGCACGTAAACGTATAATCGAAGTTCCAACTGCACTTCTGCCTTTTGTTGCTGCAGAAACCTTAAAATCATCAAG
>JAZQVG010000097.1:0-3011 GCA_045631625.1 Christensenellaceae bacterium | reverse complement strand
TGTGTGGCAACACGTCGCAATAAATGCGCTTGGTTTTGTCAATTTTATTGTTAACATAGAAGAAGCCGTTATTGACGCTTATTTTGAACGCTTGGCCATTAAATATTAATTGACAATAAATTGAAGCCGTAGCGGGCGTTTTTCGTGGCTTAAAGCCCGTTTCTTGTTTATAAGCGTCCTTGTAAATGTAATTGCCGTATGCTGTGCCTTCCAAAAGCCATTGCATTTTCTTTCCATATTCGCTTTCGGTTTCTTCCTTGTTATTGATTTGTTGGACGACAAAAGCGCCATGCCTAAAACTTCGTATGCCTTCAAATGTTGTTGGCAAAGGCTTAATGCCAAAATATGTGAAAAATGGGTTGTTGTAACTTTCCTTATTGCCAATAATAACACAGCGCACAACGTGCTCACGTTTGCTTGAAAATAATATGTCAATAAAGTCGTTTACCATGTTGCCCCTATAACGCTTATACTTGTTTGGCGTCTTCGTAAACTCGTCAAATATTAATGTGTCAACGTCCACGTCGTCGGCACTTCTTACGGCGTCCGCGTCGGTCAATGCAAACACTTTCAAAAACCAAAACCACTTGCCCCATTTGCCATTTTTATGACGTTTACGACAATAAAAGGTATTGCCAATTTGTTTTAAGTTTCCGTCTTTGTTTGTGTCTTTGTCATAAATGGTTAAGCCACAATATTTTTGAAGGTCTTTTGACTTGTAAAAAGTGTCTAACGCTTCTTTAACTTCTTTCTTAAACATACGAAGCCATATTGTTTTCTTTCCATGCTTCAAAGCGCGACGAAATGCGCGCCTTTTGAACGTCCATGTTTTGCCGTAATTTCTATTGCTTAAAATTGCGGTTATAATGGCGTTAAATGATAAGACGCGCAAGCCGTCTTTGTCGCCGTAATGTGTTTTTTTAATGTGTTGCATTATTCAATTTTTTCAATAAATATTCCGCGTCTTAATTCGTTGGTTATGTAGTCGGCGTCGTCTTTACAAACGTTTGATAATTCACATTCACATTGTAAAAAGTCGCGGTAATATTCGTTAATTTTTGGGTAATTAGTGTCGCTCATTAAAATGGTTAATTGGTCAATAAACTCGTGATAATTAAGCCCATATATTTTTGCGTTTTCTTCTTCGTCGCGTGCACTTGTATATGTTGTAATAACGTATGGGCTACGGACGTATGGCGCTAATACGTTTTCGTCGTCTTCAATTTGACATGGCAATGCAAACGTGCGCATAGCGTCGCCACCACCTATTGCGTTTTCAAAACTTGGTTGCATTGGCACCATGCCCAACATACTATTGCCAAAACTTAAACCGCCCATGACGGCGCCCATGACGGGGCCACCCATTGCAACGCCTTTTGCCGCACCGCCAAAAGTGCTATTGACGGCACCCATTGAAGCATTGAAGCAACGGGCAATGTAACGTATTGAAGTCGTTTGCGACGCATTTGTATTCAAATACAATTCAAACATATTTGTAATGTCTTTTGTGCGTTCGCCTTGCGAAGCAATAATTTTTACTTCGTTGTCGTCAACAATATAATTTAAGTCAAAGTTTAATACTTGTTTATTGTTATATTTTTCATAATAAGGTGTTAACTTTAAGCCATTTAAGTATGTGCCCACGTAATAAACCTTATTTGGTGTTACATTTTCAATTCTAAAATGTTCGGTTGTTTCCATAGGCTCTAAATATGTCAATTCAAGCGTAATGCTTCCACCGCCGTATTTACATTCGGCATTAATGTGCCATGTATTAAAGCCGTAGTCAATGCGTTGTGTGTCAACAACCCATGCTTTAATAACTTGGGCGTCTAATGAGCCTAAATTGCCACTTACGGCCGTAATTGTGCCAACGGCGCCCGCTAATAATTCTAAATAACTAGAATATTTATAGGCGCTTTGTATGCTTGTTTTGTGGTCATTGTAAACCCATTCGGCGCTGTCGGTAATAAATAGCATTGTTCGGCTTATTTTGTCGTCGCCAAATACTTGTTGGCTAATATTAAATTGAAGCAATAACACAATTGCAACATGATTTGCGCCAATACATGTGTAGCCTTCTTCGGTCGTGCCTTCTAAATATTCAAAGTCATAACTTCCCTTTGTAAACTTAATTTCGTCGTAAATGCCTTTGGTGTTTCCTAAAAGTCGGTTACTTCTTAATATTTCAAGGTTGCTTGGGTTAATATTTGCAATATTGCTTGCCCATTTGTCCTTTTCAATTCTAAAAATGACATAGCCACTTTGAACGTCAAAACTTTTTACAAAATAGCACCTATAATATTTTATTTGTTCGTTTTCGCCTTCGCCTTCTCTGTAATATTCAATGGCATAAGTTACAAACGGCAAATAATCAATTGGCATTGTGTTGTCAATTTTAACTTTAATTGTGTCGCTATTTATGCGGTAATTGTCCATTGTTAAAGTTTTGACAATGTTATGACTTAAAGCATTTAAGTATTTTTCAATATACGTGAAAATATAATGGGTGTCGCGCCCACTATTCATTGTTAAATTACTATAAATATTCAATGTTTTATTCATATTAATAAACCGCCATAAATAAAGGCTTAAACTCGTCTAAACACTTTTCAACAAGTGTTGTTACGTCCTTGTTAAGAAAGTCAAGCATGCGCATTAATTCGTCAATTGTTTGGCCTTCTTCTTTTTTCTTTGCAAAGCGTGCGTCTTTGTTTTCATACGCTTCATTTTCATTAATAACGTTTGGCTCGGCTGTGTCGCTATCAAAAGGCAATTCGGTTGTTTTAATTTTTTGCTCGCCCATGTTGTATTTTGTATGTGCGCGCTCATAATAAACTTTGCTTGGGTTTTCAACTTTTGCCCAATAGTATGCACGTTCGGCTATGCGTTCGGCATACGCTTTCATTATTAAGTCGGCTTTTGCTTCTAACTTAATGCTAAAAAGGGCGTCGGTTTCAAAGCCAATTTCTTTGTCGCAATAACGTCCAATAAATGCGTCTTCAAAGCCT
>JAZQVG010000096.1:0-12094 GCA_045631625.1 Christensenellaceae bacterium | reverse complement strand
TTTAGATTCAACATATTACTAACCATAGCACAGATTTGAATACAAAATGTGCGATTACGCTGTAATAATTCAATTAAACGACCCTGTGGTGTCGTTGCCGTGACATCTAAATCTTGCCCGAATATCGTCTTAAACTCTTCTTGTACTTCGGCAAGGATTTCACTTGTATCTGGAACAATTACGCCTTGACCTGTAATGTATTCATAGTATTCTGCCATTATTAGCCCCTTATATCTATTTGTCCTAAATCGGTGTCCACTACCAACCGAAATTGTAGGTTTTTACCGTTTATGTTATACTTCCAATCTAAAATGTTTTTCACAAACGACATTTGCGTTATAATGCCTAGGAATTGAGCCTGCCACATAGTAATATTTGCCGTATGTCCTAATACATAACCTAACCAATTTACGCCCTTCGTTAAATCATACGGGTATTCATATTGTTGTAATCTTATTTCGTTGACAATATGTTGGCGGTAAACTTCTATGCCGTCTTCCAGCCGAATATTTCCCCATTTATCAAGGGTAAAATCATTATTTTCGTCTGTGATAAATCCTATCATTTTAATTTACCCCGCTTGTTGTTGCCGTTGCCGTGGTAGCACCTGTATAACTTCCAGCCTGTAAAGCAATGCCACTAGGCACTGTATGGCTATGGTTTTTCCAGTTTACACCGTCTATGCTAACACTCGCATTATCTGTTGTTTCAATTATAACAGAGTCGGACTTTATTTTCAATCCATTATTACTAATAACAACCTTCGTATTACCTGTTTTTGACGCAATTACCAAAGCACCGTCATCATCAGAACTTATATTATAACCGTTTATTGCGTCTGGCACGAAAAATCCATATTGGTATTCGTGCCTATTCATAAAGTTTTGACGCTGGGGCTTGCTTTTGTCCTTAAAAAACAGGCTCGGGTCTAAATCCCCAGCAATAATCCAACCCGTGTCCCCTGTCGCCAACGGGAAGGAAGCAAATAAACCATTACCACACGGAGTATAGATGGGTAATGTAATGTCTGCCCAAGGAACAGATTGCCACTTACTGTCTATCTGTTGAACGGCAGGGGTCACAATTACGGTGTCCCTGCTAACTACCTTTTTCACAATAGCAGGAATCGCCGTCTGGAACTGTTGTATGTATTTTTTTACCGTGGCGATAATAACGCCATTTATGTCGCCAATGTATGGATTAAAGTTTATATTTGCGTCATTTTGTGATTTCATTTTCATTTGCCTTAAAGTTATTTACAGATATACACCCTAGCGTTGTTTTCCACTCTCTTCCACGCAATTCCCCGCTATGTGTTATCTTGACTACATAATATTTACCATTTAAGATTTTTATGCGTTCACTACGGATTTCAACAATATCACCCGTTTTAATACCCGTATTCATCAAAATATCAACTTCGCACCCTGTTCCTGTCGGGCGGGGCAATCCTAACATACCTGTATCTTTATTTATTTCTAAAACCCGTACTGAATCCTTTTGTACACTAGGCGACCAAATGTTTATCTGTTCATTATAAACACTAAGAAAAACAGTTTGCGGGTCAGCACTTATACCACCCATAATTTCTTGGGCTTGTTCCAATAATTGTAATGGCGAACCTGTAAAACTAAAATTATCTTTCGTTAGGTTCAATAAACGGTTGGTTTTGCGTAGGTTATCATCTACATTTACCTGATAACCCATTTGCTTTGCCGCTTCGTCTATTAAATCCATTACCTTTATTTTTTCTTTTTGGACATTAAATACATCACCCCACCATTTTACATTGCTATTACCACGAATACTCATTACAACATCGGGGTATGAACTCGGGATTGCTTCAAATACCTGCCCACTAAATAACATACGGACATCATCGGAATACCCACCATATAACTGAAAAAGGTAATTCTTCTGGTTTGCTGTACGAGTAGTGGTGGTTAAAAACGACAAATCTTCCCTGTCGGGATTGTATATTTCAATTCGTGAAGTAGCAGGCATACCGCTTTGGGTATAAATAGACACGGTAAAACGGATGTTTAACCCGTTCAGCCGTTTCATCATACCTGTTTCTTCTTGCGGAAATTGAATATAAGCAACCCGTTTACGCATTTTTTACTTCGTCCTTTGTATAGAAATACAGTTTAACCGTTTCACCATATTGGGTATAATAAGGGTAATCACCTGTACTACTCCAAAAATAGAACTTTCCGTTCTGGCTAACATAATTAAACGGATTTACAAACGCATTTGGCGTACATATCTGGTTATAAAATAAAATATCACCATTTGCCCATACCGACATATAGGTCAGCCCTTGAATTGTACGCAAGGCAATACGATAATTTACGCTGTCAAGCATAATATTAAAGGTCTGGTTCGGTATTTTATCTAGGTTTATTAAATACATTTTTAACTCCCTAATGAATCAACAAGTGTTGTTATGTACCGCTTTTGCCCAATGACCTGCATATCTGTATCATCACTAGACAAAGCCCTATCTGGCGTTATTTTTGGCGTTATTTCACTACCAGACATAAACTCATATTCGGGCAATACTTCCATTATTTCCCGTAATTGTAATTCTATCGTGGCTCTATCAACAGTTCCGTGTTCTAATTTGTACGGCATAGATTGTATTACCATATTTTTATAAACACCAAACTTTGTCAAAAGTATGATTTTTTTCTTGTTTTCATAAAAATCATAGATTTGCGTGTATATCTTTTCATAAAATGCTGTCGGCATTACGATATTTACCTTCGCACTAATAGGATTACGAATAGCCGAATCCGTTATTTTAGCACCCGTTTCAATAGGGTGGTCGCATAAATCACTACTAATATCAACATCGGCACTCATATAGGACACGCCCCAAGCATTATAACCGTTTATATCGCTTAAATACTTGACTTCTATGCCCGTAAATAGTTCTTCAAGGTTGTTTTTCGTCACAAAATCGTTTATTGTTGCTTCAAATATAGTTCCACTTGCCCTTTCTTGTAATTGTTTTTCTATTTCAGACCGTGTATCTACGAAGTCTTTTTGTTCGTATAAAACAACAGCACGCTGGTCTATTAAAGAACCAACGACCGTTTCAGCAACAACTAATGGATTCTTAAATACATTTGCCATAATTACACCCCTTTAACACCTACAACATAGCCTGGACTTGAAGCCGCCATTTGCCCAAATATCGTATCTGTTTGCCAACTGCCACGGGAATCTACTGCCGTCTGTACATCGTTCATATACATCTTCATAGCAATATCTATTGGTATTTTTTCCATTTTTTCCTTGTAATTCGGGCTAAACATCGTATTTACAATGTCTGGGAACTTGGTTTTAAGGTTCTCATATTCCACCCTGTCTGTATATTCATTTTTAGGTATGGCAACAGTACCCACATCGGTTTGGACTTCAACCATAGGTTGTTTATCGCCTGCTAACCAGCGTATAAGCGACATAATTGCGTCACCTACATTTTCCAATGCTTTAATAATGGTTGGTCCGTTTTCAGTTAGCCATTTTTCTATGTTTTCAACATATTCTTCACCGTGTTGGTCTAACCAATCATAAAATTGCTTCATTTTTGGTTCTAACATCTCTAAAACACGGGTCACAATAGGAATAAGTTTGACGTGCAGTTCTTCTTTTAACTGTTCCCACTCTATCTTTACCGTTTCCATTTTTTGTGCGTCTTTTAAGGTTTTTTCGTCCTTAGACCAAACACGCCATTTATCACCCCACGCTAACATTTTCTGCCAACCTTCATCGTCAGCCGCAAATGCCCTTAAAAATGATTCCTGTTTAACTAAATCTTTAAGGTGGGTTTGTATGTTCTCATCGGTATTATTATAATACCTTTGTACAGATTTACGCATAGCGTCAATATAAGCCGCACGGTTAGCCGCAGGGTCTTTATTTGGGTCGTACGCAAAGTTAAATCCAATATAGGAATTACGGGTCAATTCTTCATCACCCAAAGGCTTTCCTTCTTGGTATTTAGTCATTGCCCTATTTACATCTTCCCAAAACGCATAGGCTTCTGCTTGCGAACCTTGATTTCGCCTTGAAATAAGCCCATATTGTTCCAAAACCTTGGCTTCAACGCCTAATGTTTGTTCCTTTCCATATAGGTCAACAACACTTTCTGCTGAATCAAATACACCATTTATAGTGTTTTTTAATATAACAAAAGCGGCAGTTAAACCACCAACCAAACCTGTCCAGCGTTTTAAGGCACTAAAAAAGGCTTCCCCATTATCTTGGGTTTTCTTAAAACTGTCCGTAATTTCGTCTAATTTTTTGTTAGTGTCATCAAGGGCTTTTTTTACATCTTCTATACCTTGTGCTGTGAACTTTACAAAAAAATTCGCTATTTCATCGTTCATTTATTGCCCCTTGTTTCGTATGCCTTGTATTCACGCCACTCATTGTATTTCGGTACCATATAGGCTTCATACATATACATTGCGTCCTTAAAACTGTAAATTGTCCGCAACTCGTGTAAAGTACAAAGCCTTTTTGATATTAGAAGTCCAAATATAGCAGGTATATTCGGGTATGGTCTTGGTTTTATAGCACCCTCGTCCATTTGCTCTAAAAAGCGAAGTGGGTGCATTACGCTAAAAAACCGAAATTCACCGCTATTGTTTCCTTCTGTAAACCCAATAAAGTCGCAGGTTGTTGGAAATGCTGGTCTATCAACGCCTTATTGTCTAATTTAACCGTTCTTCCGTCACCTAAATCTAATTCGGCATATTTTAATAGTTCATATAGACAATTTTGTAGTTCCTTCGCATTGGCAGGGTGTGTTGAATCACCCATTGCTTCCCTGTATCTCATTGCGACATCATAACCTACTGTTGCTGGGGCTGGTTTAATAATAACTTTCTTCCCTTCAAACTCTACGACTTTTGGTTCCATAATTTATACTCCTAATTTTTATTTTTAGTTTATGTTGTTCTCAAACACAAATGTAAATGTACGGCTCTTGGCACGACCACTTGACGAATAATCCTGTACAGGTTTACCTGTCACGATATAACCATTAGTCAACAAACTAACCGTTCCGTCTGGGTGTTCAATAGACATTGTAATAACATCTTTTGACGCAACTTTATTCTTTTGTGTCACATTTAACTTAAACAGGTTTTCAAGGTTATTACAGTCATCTGTCCCAGGGATTACATTTAATGAAACATTACACGGTGTTGCGGTACGCCATACCACTAAATCACCGTTTACGCCCATACCAGACGACATAATTGTCATATCAGGTATGTTTAGACTATCGCCGTCATCTGCGAATTGCGTCACTGTAAATCCTACTGGGTAAGACGGAACTGCCACGATTGTGACCTTCAAACCCATTGCCGATATATCTACTGCCATTTTAACTTTCCTTTGGTTCTATGGGGTAAAGGGTTTAACCCATTGGGGTCAACCCTTCGCCCGTTATTGTTAAATCAAAATATCTCTACCGTCAACATAGTTGATTGTGTCGCCTTTGCTGTAAATGAACATAAATGCGATTTTGTATTTAGTTATACCGTATTCTTGATATTGTTCAATTTCAGCAGTTAAACGATAACCCGCACTTTGTACCGCAATCCAAGCGTCATTTTCGCCTGTAATCGTGGTAATATATGCTTTTTGGTTAGCCGATAATTCTTTACCAGCAGACACAACACCGTTTGCCAAGGCTTGGTTCACCGTCTTCATCAAAACAGACATCACCAAGGATTTACCTGTCGTATTAGCAGGCAATGAATCTATACCCAGACGCAAGTTCAAGATGTCGGTAATAAAACTATCTTTCAACCACGCTTCATTAGCATAAACCGTCATACTCGGTATAGAACCTTGTAATACACCGTCTTGGTAAAACGACACAGCCTGTCCAGCCTGTTGGGTCATACCATAATAATTTATACGCAATGGGTCATAAGCAAACCGTGCTTCATTTGTTGTCACAGTTGGGGTTATACCGTCAAATTGTGTATAGAATACATCTAATGTTGAATTTGGTTTGGTATAATCAACTGCCGCAAACGCACTCATTGGCATAAAATTAGAATATTGCCCATTATCTAAGGTCAAGGCTACACCGTCATAATCTTTAACCGCTTCCTGTACCGCTGTCGCATTTGTTGTCGTCACCGCAACCGAATACATATATTTTACATTTTGCCCGCTTGTCCACTCAGCAACAGATGTAATTTCGCCAGTTGTCAATGTATCAAGGAAACAGAACGAGAAAAAGTTGTTGGACATTTCAGCACTTTCGCTAATTGTTTCCAATGGGGTCTTTGCCGCACTAGATTCACTCAAAATTGCCACGCCTTCAACAAATCCCATAGCCGTTGCCACAGTTCCTGTCGCATAAGACAATGAAGTAGTTGCTTCAATTACAAACCGTTTTTTGTTGACATCATAAGTACAAGTCGTATTTGATGTATTTATTGCCGTTGTCAACAAGGCTGCCACATCTGCCAACGAAGTTGCCGAAGAAAAGTTTATACCCGTGATTTCTTTTTCAGTTCCGTCTATCGTGACATTTAATGTACCTGCTGTAATAGCCTGTAATGTCGTCAAATTAGGATTAGTCATACCAACCAGTGTTGCGTCCGCACCGTCTGGTGTGAAACGAGCAAATGAAATCTTCTTTGGTTGGGTGTTTGCTTTGGTCTGAAAATCAAAATAATGCTTTGCGAAAGCATATTCTTCACTCGTGACACCAAAATATTCCGCAATAGAAGCCTTCGCAGTTTCAGCACCACCGCCAAACTCAATAACTCTATTTACAGGAACAAGGTAATTACTTGTGAAAATACGACCAATTAGTTCACGCTGGCTAACAGAAGTACCGCCACCAACAGAACTAACAATGTTTACATATTTACTTTGCGATATTGCCATTTTTTACTTCCTTTGTTCTTTGTGTTTATCATACAGCATTTTCGGTTTGTTTTCAACCTTAAACACGGTATGTGTTCAACTCTATATCGTCCACTTTGTTGATTCCTTTACTCAATGATTGTTCAACCACTAAAAAGAAATCAAATTGTGGCATTTTTTCCTTTAACCCAGAATCCGTTTCATAGTCAATTTCCCTTAAAGAAGTTGACTTTATCAACTGAATCCAAGGTTCCACAAAATAGTTCCTGTCTGCCAGTACCCCATTTGCGTTTATACAACCCTGTAATAATGATATAACATCACTACTTGTCATAGTTAAAGCCGTATCAGAATCAGGACTTCTTTGCTTAAATCCACTAACTTGAATCAAAAACTCTTCATACCAGATAGTATCATCTACCCAAGCCGTAGTAGGCGTTTGACCCGCAGTTATCATCTTTGACCGTGTACCTTGCGTTCCTATACGGCGTTTACTAATAATATCATAATAAACACTGTTATTCTGTACAGCCTGTATTGTGGGCTGATTATTACGCAAAACTTGCCAACCTGTAATATTTAAGTCGGTCAGCATAGCCGTCAAAGCCGTTTGTATCTTCGCTATAATCTGGTTCTGGTTATGATAACCCGTAGTACTAATTGCCATAATTTTTCGCCCTTTTAACTAATATTCTGTTCCAATCTTGGTCTGGGTAAAAATCCCAGTTATCAGCCCGAAATATGTTATAAACTTGCCCATTAGAACCTACAATAATGTCATTACTTTGGATTTGGGCTATACTAACCGCATTACCACGCAAGAAAACCGTATAAATATCGCCTGTGTTCGCAATTCCAAGTTTATACAATGTATCTTGGTCTGTCGGCTGTATTGACCCTTCTACCGTAATAGGCGTTTCATATACATTGACTTGGTTGCCAATAGCATTTACCGTGACCGACTTAAACTTTTTATAGGTCACTTGTTGTTTCGGTATAATTTTTAATGCTCTTGCCAATACATTTATCATTTTCTTATCTCTTCTTCTTGGTGTGAAACACTATGTAGCATAACCTTTGTATTCCTTAAAGGTGCGTTAAATCCTTTACCTTCCAAATAAATGGGTTTGCCCGTCTTTTTATTTCTCATCCAACCACCGTGTACCGTGATGTATGCGTTAGCAGGTTCCCAAGTATTATTTATCTGGTCTTGTACTAATCCTTTACAATATTCGCCAAATTGCCCTAATACTTTCATCGTGTTTTCATTATCTTTAAGGGCTTTTTTGTATTTTGACCGCAACATATCAACTAATGCCTGCTTGTTTTCGTGTAAAGCAGGTCGCATAAACGGTCTTAAAGGTACACCTACACCATATTCGTTCCAACGGGCTACTTGTGCTACCGATAAACCGTCATCATATCGGGAATTGCTAAAAAAACCTACACGGCAAACCCCTTCACGAAGTTTTGTCGTGTCATATCTTTTCCGTTCAACTTTTACGCCCGCTATTCCCATTATCTAATTCCAAATGCGTTAGGTATTCCAATATAATGAACCCCAGTAGGATTCACCGCTGTCAATAATGCCAAATATTGTTGCCCATATAAAGTGCTATTTAACCATTGGTCAAATGAGTTTTTGTTCATTTGTGCCTGTAATGTGACGGAAACACCACCCACAGTGGCAGAAGTTTCAAAGCCTGCTGGTGAACTACCCGAAGTCGCTTGTTGCGTTGTAGGGTCAATTTTAGCCAGTGTAATAAGGTGTGCCGCCATTAGTTCTATCAACAATATGCGTGTTGTAGGTTTAATACGGAAGTTCGTTGTTGAAATATACGCTTCCGCCATAGTTAAATACCGACTAACAACACCGTCTGTGTACAATACAGATGTAAACTCTGGGAATTGTGTTCTAAAATCATTTACCGTCACTACAACATTACTCATTTCTAAACCTTTATTAAAATTGCGGGGCGGGCTTTCTACCCATTACCCCGCTTTTTATTTCGTGTAATAAGAACAATAATCCTTATTCTTCATCTTTTAAGCCCGAACCATCGTCAGGGGTTTCATTAGAACCAACCGAAGGCGGTGTTAAACCTGCTTCTTCAAAGTCTTTTGCCGTTAGTTGAGCACCCTTGTCCTTTTCACCCTTGCGTTGTTTGGACAGATTTTTCGCCTTTGTTTCACTTTCCGCAATTTCGTATGAACCATTTTTTACTTTTTCATTAAACAACCATTGCGTCTTTAAGAAATCCAATTCTTCTTTTTTAACTTCTGTAATTATGCCCTTGGGCGTTTCCATTGTGGTTTTGTTGATAACATCAGCACCACCTTTAATAATAACAGAAGAGTTTGCTGTGACACCGTTTTGCGTCTTTACCCAACGGGGAAATTCAACGCTTTGTGCTTCGTGTGATATAATATATGCCATTTTTATACTCCTTATTTTAAGTGTAAGGTCTTGTTTCGCTAGCAAATGGTGGGAAAAGACCTTACTAGAACCCCTAGAACCAGTTAGGGCGAAAACCAGAATCTAGCGTTGCCCTAACTTATACACTGTGACTAACAACCAGTGTAGCGAACCAAACCAACTGGGATTCTCAACATAACACCCGCTGTTGCGTTAGAATATGATTCCAAGAAGCCTTTTGCTTTTTGTTCAACACCAATCAAACGCAATGCGTCCTGCATATATTGAGCAATAACTTTCTTGCCGTCCAATGTGTCGGCAAACAAGTATGCCACATTAGCACCACTGTTGGCACCGTCTAATTGAACCGCAGATGTGACACGGCACGCTGGGTAGGTTTTACGCAACCAATCCAACACCGATGTTCCACCCAACTGATTCACGGTTTGTAATGCGTCAACAACAGACACACCCAACGCCAAAGTAGAAGCGTCCCGTTCTGGCTTAAAGTTATTACCACTGCGGACACGCAACGCACTCATCATAGCACGAATATCGGCTGTGATTTCATTAAAGGTTTTTGTTGCCCAAGTTGTTGTACCAGCAGAACCGTTCGGCAATGCGGTATAAGCAGGCATAGACGGGTCGTTCAACAAACCATAAGTTTTGTTATTACCCGAATTGTACCCATTGAACGCAATATCATTAGCACAAATTGCCAAAGCAGTAGCCGCAGAATCACGCTTTACACCCTGTGCGTCAACACGCTGTTTGCTCGCACGGGCTTCTTCCAATTTACCAACTTCAACATCTTGCTCAAAACGAACAATCGTACGATATTCATAGTTGATGTTGAAAGACGCCAAATTAAATGTGGTCTTATCGCCATAAACACGCGGTTTGCCAGTATATTCAATCACTGGTTGTACGATTTGTTCATCTTCCCAAGAACCAGCAAAGTCACGACCTAAGATGTCGTCAGCGTCACGAGAAGCCGTGACGATTTTAATCATCTCAGGAATCCAATATTGCAGGAACTGAACTGGTGTCATATTGGAAGCAGTTGTTTGTAATGCTGGGGCGGCGTCTTGTGCATAAGCACGGAACTCGTCCATAGCACCCTTAGTATAGTGAACACCCAATGCGTCCAAAGTTGTTTCCGATGTCATAGAATCCATAGCATACGCTTTAACTTTGCCCGCAGGAATTGAAAACTTTACGCTTTTTTCCATTTTATAACTCCTTTGATTAGCCTAATTGCAACACACACATAGGTTCAGTGGCACTAGCACCAACCAAGATGAACTTAGAACCTGGGATTTCTGTTGAACCAGAGATTGTTTCGCCAGAAGCCGCCGCAGTAATCGCACCAGTTGTTGTATTAAAGTAAGCCGCGTCACCAACTGACACATTGCCCGCAATAGACAACCAAATACGACCCATTGTGCAAAGTTCTGCTTCATCATATTGCTTAAATGCCTGCGAAGCACCAATACCTTGTACGACAAATTCTTTTGAGTTCACCGCAATACCTGCGAAAACACCTTCGCCACCCAAGTTGACCTTAGACGGGTCTGTGCTGTCAATAGTATATGCTAAACCAATAGCACCAGCCGAACTGGAAGCAATGGTATAGGGGTCAGTGCGGCGTGGGGATTCGTCGTAGAAATCACCATTTACACCAACCGCCAAGAACTGTTTTACAGATGTTTGAAATGCCATCTTTTCACTCCTTGTTTTTTAGTTCAAACCTAAATATGCCCGCAAAGCAGCGTCTTCCATAATGGATTTTGGGGCTTCACGGTTATCTTTTGCGAAAGTCACAACAATATCATTGGAATCTTCGGACTTTTTCTTTTCTTCTTCGTCTTCATCTTCCGATTTCTTTTCATCGTCATCTTCATCTTCCGACTTTTTTTCTTCGTCTTCGTCTTCCGCTTTGTCGTCTTTCTTTTCTTCATCTTCATCGGTAGTTTTTTTACCGTTTAATGAACGAATTTCTTCCAAAATCAGTTTCAAGAAGGACATAACATCAGCCGCAGATAAATCTTCATCTTCGGTCTTTTTGTCGTCATCTTCGTCCTTAGCCTTGGAACAATCTTTTGTTTCTTTTTCTTCTTTTTCTTCGGTGTCTTGGTCTTTGACTTCTTTTTCTGTTTCTTCGTCTTTGACTTCAACATCTTTCTTTTCTTCGTCTTTCATTTCAGAATCCTTTGTTTCTGTTGTTATGATTGTATCACTTTCGGAAATCGTTTTCAAGTCATCTAAACAGATGTCCAACGAATCCATAGTGCATTTGCTGTCAAAAACTTTGACATCGCTTCCACAGCGTCCATTATCAACCAAAGCAATATGATTACCGACCATATCTTCTTGGACATAATCATAGGTTTGACCGTTATAGACACCTTTTTCTTTGCGATATTTACAGAAATACCCCAAAGATAACTCTTTTTTGCCATTGCTGATTGCGTCCTTTAAGGATTCACTATAAACAGAAATATCAGCATAAAGCACATCATCTTCAAAGACAGGATTATGTATAACGCCTTGAACGGGTCTATCGTCAATTTTACTAAATCCTTCGCCTAACATTTCGTGGTCGTTGATAAACGGTTTAGGCGGATTGTCCCAAGTCGGTACACTTTTAGCAAGCGTTTCCGCTGACCGATATACATTATAGACCTTATCAGGTTCACAATCATCACTAATAGAACGACCCATATATGGAAATACCCCGACTTTACTTATCGGGTTGTGTTTAATTTCCCA
>JAZQVG010000095.1:0-3808 GCA_045631625.1 Christensenellaceae bacterium | reverse complement strand
GAAGAATTGGGCTAGTTGGCGCACTTGACTTAGAAAAGTATGAGTATACTTCTAAAAACTCTGCATTAGTTAGGGCAACGGAAGGTACTATTGAAGAACGTATACCACCAAGACTTAAGATTAGAAAGGACGCTTTAGTAGAGTTTCCACACGTAATGGTGCTTTTTGACGATGAAAAAAGGGAAATTACAGAAAAACTTTACGAAGAAAGAGAAAACTTTAAAAAAGTTTACGAATTTGACTTAAATATGGGTGGTGGACATATAGAAGGTTACTTTATTGGCAGTGAATATAACTTAGAAGATAAATTTTTGGCGCTTTTAGACGAAGAAAGATTGGTTAAAAAATACTGCAAAAAGGATAAATTGCTTTTCGCAGTAGGCGACGGCAACCACTCTTTAGCAACGGCAAAAACGCATTGGAACAACTTAAAAAGCACTTTATGTGAACAAGATAAACTTTCGCACCCAGCAAGGTATGCTTTAGTTGAATACGTAAATATTTACGACGACGGTATTTATTTTGAGCCTATTTATAGGTTTGTGTTCGGCGTGGACGCTAAAAAGTTTTACGATGAATACAAAAGTGCTAATATTGGCAAAGTAGAGTTTATTTTAAACGGCAAAAAAGAAGAAATTTCGGGCGAGATGAGTTTGCCAGAAAAGATAAGCAAAACGGACGCTTTTATAAAGGAATATCTTAATAAAAACGGTGGTACTGTAGACTATATACACGGTGAAGAAAACTTAAAAAAATTGGTAGATAACGATAATAATAGCGTAGGTATACTGTTTGAAAAATTAGATAAAGGCGACCTATTTAAATACGTTTCATTAAAGGGCAGTTTTCCAAGAAAAACTTTCTCAATGGGCGAAGGTGAAGAAAAAAGATATTATTTAGAAGGAAGAAGAATTACAAAATGATTAAGGTATGTAAATTTGGCGGAACGTCAATGGCAAACGCTTCTGCAATGCAACAAGTAAAAAACATCATTTTAAGTGACGAAAGCAGAAGATACGTAGTAGTATCTGCCCCTGGTAAAAGGGATAAAAACGATACTAAAATTACGGACGCTTTATATAGTTGTTATGACGAAATAATTAAAAAGGGCAACTGCGACAAAGGTTTTAAGTTTATTTACGATAGGTTTGTTGGTATTCGTGACGACTTAAAGTTAGAACTTGATATTGAAAAGATATTAAGTGAAACGAAAGCACAAATGGAAGAAAGCAAAAGTGCAGACTTTTGTGCTTCTAGGGGTGAATATTTAAGCGCCATCGTATTTGCTAAACTTTTAAATTATGAGTTTGTAGACGCTGCCGATATGATTAGATTTGAAAGCAGTGGTAGATTAAACGAAGAATATACTGACGATAAGGTAAAAACAAGGTTAAACGGCATAGAAAGGGCTGTTATTCCAGGTTTTTACGGTAAAGATTACAGTAAAAAAATAAAGACGTTTAGCCGTGGTGGTAGCGACATTACCGGTTCTATCATTGCACGTGGCGTAAAGGCAGACCTTTATGAAAACTGGACGGACGTTAGTGGGTTTTTAGTTTGTGACCCAAGAATCGTTCCTGAAGCAAAAGCAATTAAAAGCATTACTTATAAGGAATTAAGAGAGTTGTCTTATATGGGCGCATCAGTATTACACTCTGAAGCAATTTTCCCTGTAAGAAAAGCAAAAATTCCTATCAATATCAAAAACACCTTTAAGCCGGAAGATGCAGGCACAATGATTGTTCCTAATGAACTTTACGATGCTACTGCAGAAAACGACACGGTAATTACGGGTATTGCTGGTAAAAAGAATTTTATAGTTATCGTTATAGAAAAATCTATGATGAACTCAGAAGTAGGTTTTATTCGTCGTGTGCTTTCCGTTATCGAACATCATGGTTTAACGGTAGAACATTGCCCATCTGGTATCGATACACTTTCAGTTATTATATCAGCAGAACAACTTAAACACGGTGAACTTTACGACGTAGTAAACGAAATAAGAGAAAACGTTAGCCCTGACTACGTGCAAGTTATTGAAAACATTTCAATAATAGCAACGGTAGGACACGGCATGACAAGGCGTCACGGTACGGCAGCAACGCTATTCAACGCCCTTGCCGAAGCACAAGTTAACGTTATTATGATTGACCAAGGTTCAAGTGAATTAAATATCATAATTGGTGTGGAAAATAGCGATTATGAAAAGTGTATAAAGGCAATTTATAACGCATTTATCAAGTAAAATTTTTGATTAATATATGGGAGAGTTAAGTATGGATTACGCAAAGGAATCACTTAAATTACACGGTGAATGGAAAGGCAAAATTGAAGTTAAAGCGAAAATTAAGGTGGAAAATAAAGAAGACTTATCTTTAGCATACACACCGGGCGTAGCACAACCTTGTCTTGAAATTCAAAAAGACTACAACAAATCTTTCGACTTAACTGCAAGGGGAAATACGGTAGCAGTTGTTACCGACGGCACGGCAGTATTGGGCTTAGGCGACATTGGGCCAGAAGCAGGTATGCCTGTTATGGAAGGTAAAGCGTTGCTTTTTAAGACGTTTGCAAACGTAGACGCTATTCCACTTTGTGTTAGAAGCAAAAGCGTAGACGAAATAGTTAATACCATTAAATTATTAGCAGGTAGTTTTGGTGGTGTAAACTTAGAAGATATTTCTGCACCAAGATGCTTTGAAATTGAAAAGAGATTAAAAGAAGACCCAGAAGTTGATATACCAATCTTCCACGATGACCAACACGGTACGGCAGTTGTTTGTGTAGCCGCTTGTATCAACGCATTAAAACTTGTAAACAAGAAATGGGAAGATTTATCAATCGTATTCAACGGTGCGGGTGCAGCAGGTATTGCAATTGCAAAACTTATGATTTCTATGGGTGCAAAAGACGTTGTTATGTGCGATAGAACGGGTATTATCTACAAGGGTAGAGAAGCAGGTATGAATGCTATGAAGGAAGAAATTGCCGGCTTTACCAATAAGTTAAACAAAAAAGGCACACTTGCCGAAGCAATGGTTGGTGCAGACATATTTGTAGGCGTAAGTTCTCCAGGTGTTGTTAGTGAAGAAATGGTTAAGAGTATGAATAAGGGTGCAATAGTAATGCCAATGGCAAACCCAACCCCAGAAATTATGCCAGATTTAGCAATTAAAGCAGGTGCAGCAGTTGTTGGTACGGGTAGAAGTGACTTCCCAAATCAAATTAACAACGTATTGGCTTTCCCAGGTATTTTCCGTGGTGCTTTAGATTGTAGGGCGTTAGATATTAACGAAGATATGAAGATTGCAGCCGCAACAGCAATAGCATCACTTGTTAGTGATGAAGAATTAAATGCGGATTACATTATTCCAAATCCATTTGATAAGAGAGTTGCTCCAGCAGTTGCAAAAGCAGTTAAAGAAGCAGCAATCAAAAGTGGCTTAAATAGAATTTAATTTGAATTAAAAAAACAAAATGGCAAGTTAAATCTTGCCATTTTGTGTAAATTGTTTAATTTATTGAACAGTAATTAAATAATTCGGGGTGTAGCGCAGTTGGGGCGACGCGTTAAGCAAACAGTCCTGTGAACTGTTTGTAGCCGAAGCCCGCGAGTGCTATAAGCACGAGAGAGGAAGCGCCTTGGGTGCTACCTGTATAATACTTTTTGCGAGTTGTGTTTTTATAGTGAACAACATTTAAATATTACGGGGTGTAGCGCAGTTGGTAGCGCGCTTGGTTCGGGACCAAGAGGTCGTGGGTTCGAATCCCGTCACCCCGACCAAAAGAAAGATAGGATAGGCTTTTG
>JAZQVG010000094.1:0-7586 GCA_045631625.1 Christensenellaceae bacterium | reverse complement strand
GGTCGTGGCGGTAGAGATTACGGATATGATATGCGTGGTAGGGGTTCTCGTATGGACTATGGCTATGGTCGTGACTATGGCGATTATGACGACTATGGTGACTATGGCGAAACTTTAAGCGAACAAGAACTTGAACATTGGAATAAAAAACTTCTCGGTCAACTTGACGAAAGAGAAAAACAAATGTTCTCAAAAGACGCTATTATGCAAAAAATGAAATCTATGGGTAAACAAATGGAAGGTTTCGGTGAAAAAGAACTTTACACGGCAACTTTAGCACTCTACACTGATTTTAAACAAAGTATAGGGCAAAATGTAGACCTTGCCATTAAACTTGGTTATGATTTCTTAAATGATAAAGATGTAGCCGTTAAAGGTGCAGAAAAACTCGCAGTTTACTACGATTGCATAGTGGAAGGTAAATAATGCAAAACTTTGTCTATCACAACGAAAATCCAAGCAATAAAAGAATTAGCGATTGCGTCACAAGGGCTATAAAACTTGCGAGTGGTTTGCCCTATGAAGAAATAAGGCGGAAATTATTTCACACTTCACGATTGTTAAATTGCGAAAGTTCATTGTGCCATACTTGTTATAGTTTTCTTATACAAGAAGTTTTAGGCGGTGTTATGAAAGATTGTCACGGATTGAGAGTAGGGGATTTTGCTCGACTAAACCCTAAAGGAACTTACCTAATAAGAATACAAGGACATTTAACTTGCCTAATAGACGGAAAAATTTATGATACTTGGGATTGCTTGGATAGAATGTGCGACATAGTTTGGAAGGTGGCTTAATTGCTACCTTCTTTTTTATTGCATTTGAAAAGAGTAGGGTTATTTCCTACTCTTATTTTTAATGCCAAATATTCTTTTTGTTTCTATGACTACGCTTTCCTTTTCCACCATAAAGTATATCTTTTTCTTTACGTTCTTGATTATGGATATAATTTCGCCACTCTACATATTGTTGATATTTCTCGCATTGGTCGTGATAAGTTCCGCAACCTTTATTTTTGCAATCTTTACAAGGGCAAATCATTTAATACACTCCTTTAAGGTTTCGTCTATGTTTTTAATAACAACTTCGTGCAATATCCAATCCATTTGTGCCTTTAATTCTTCAACGGATATGGTTTTACGCTTTGTCATTGCTCGATATTCGGTATCGTTAAACTTCTCTTTCAACATTTCGGCAAATTGTTTTAATTTGTCAGGCATAACAACTTCATAAGTGTTTTTAATACCTTGTGCATAACCTTTTGAGTAAAAAGCGTTTTCTTCTATTTCCTTTTCCAACTCAGCAATTCGCTTTTTCTTTTCTTCGTTTTTCTTAAACCAAAGTTCGATATGCTCTTTTTGATATGAGTTCTCGCTTTCCAACTCGTTGATTAGAGTTAGAATATCGGCAATAGAAACAAAAAACATTTTATCTTCTTTTTCGTCAAGAAACCCTATCCCTGTTTTGATATTTTGCTTCAACGCTTTCTTAACATTTTTCACTTTTTCGCTTTCCATATTATTTTCCCCTTGCGACTTCTTCAAAAAATTTTTGTCCTATCTTTGAGTAAATAAACTCAACGATTGAACCCCAATCAATTATCTCTTGTGTTTCGCTTTTAACAATATCCCAATAATCAAAATGCTCTTCACACGCTTTTATCATTTCAAACTTATCCATATTATTCTCCTACTTCAATATAACCCCAAGACTGAAAAGGTCTTGTTATCGGCAAACAAAAGCACCTGCAATCTTCTAATTTACCTTGTATGCAATCTTCGTAGCAAATTCCTTCTTCGTAACTTGAATAAGCAAATTTACAAGGTTTTCTAAACTCACTTAATTCTTTCGGCTTGTCGTATCGCTCTACTCTATCAATTACATTTGCATATAAGTAATCTTTGCCATTTGCATACTTAACCAAAAACTCATAAGGA
Organism: Christensenellaceae bacterium; assembly: GCA_045631625.1. Taxonomy (GTDB): domain Bacteria; phylum Bacillota; class Clostridia; order Christensenellales; family Borkfalkiaceae; genus UBA1259. The sequence goes on along the minus strand of JAZQVG010000094.1, from coordinate 5,649 downwards.
ACACAACCTTTTTCAAGCCATTGTGGTTTATATGTATCGCCTTGCAAATTAAACTTAATGTTTTGTATTACTTCAAATTGCCCTATTACTTTTCCACAACCACCTTTCTTTTTCGTTTCGTAAAGTTCACTCCAACCTAACGGTAATGGTTTTGTTCGCCACTCTATCTTTTTCTTGCCGTCAAGTATTAGTTGGCTAAATGGTGGGTTTATACTTGTCATTATCTTTTTCATACTCTACTCCTTTATCTCTATCCACCAATGATTATTGCATTCAGGACAGATATAATTATAATCTACTTCATCAATTTGTGTTAATTCTCGTGTACACAAAGGACAATACATTATCATAAATTACTCCTTTATTTCAACATTGTATTGTCTGCAAAGGTCTTTATGCCATTGATAGTCTTTTAACTTAAATCTATCGTCACACTCATCAATCATATTACCTATAATGGCTAAAATCTTCTCTGCCGTTTCTTTGCTACCTTCTTTTTTACCACTCATAAGTGCAAGGTCGTGATTATCTTTCCAATCTTCCTTTAAAACCACAACGCTATCTTTGTCTATTTTGCGGTATCCTAATTGGGTTAAATATTCTGCTATTCTTCTACTATGCCACAAGTAATCTTCATCTTCATTTCTTGGTGTTTCGCCACTCCAAATCCCTTGTTTAGCACACTCTATTTCTTTCACCATTTCTTCAATTTGCTTTTCTTTTTCATTGTTTAATCTCCTATTCCATACTTCGATTGTTTCTTGTTTGGTTTTTTGCCAAGAAATAGTTTTCCAAGCATAGCCACAAGAACAATTAATTCTATAACCTTTAGTTGAATAATAATCTCCGTCAGATACATATATCCAAGATTTATTACATTTCGGACAAGGTTTTAATTCTTGATTATCTTTCATTTTGTTCCTCCATAAGTCTTTTTACATAGGCAATCGCCTTTTTGCAATCTTCACATACTTCTTTATTTGTTATAGGGTAATCATAAACACCAATGGTTTTATTACAAATTAAACAACTCACTGAATATTTAGGCGTTTCAATTTCAATTCTTTTAACACACCAATCTTTATCTTTCATTTTGCACCTCTAATAATTCCAAATAATTTTCATCGGTAATTTTTAAATCATATAAAGAACAAGTACCTAATTTACCGTCTTTAAAAATACATATTGTAGAAAATACATCTGGGAGAAAACCTATAATAATGCAGTCGTCTTCGTGTGTTTTCCTATCTTTATCTTTCCATAATAACTTTGCTTTTATTTTCATACTTTACCCTCTAATTTTTTCTTGCGTTCTCTTTTTTTGAGCCTATTTTCTAAATTTTCGATTTGTTCGTTCTTTGCTCTTAAAAGGTCTTTCCCTTTTTTATACTTAATAACAAGTATCACAAACAAAGTTGTAACTGCTACAAAGTATATAAATACAAGTAAATCAAATATAACTAAACTACCAAAAATAGGCTTAATTATATTATTGGTAAACCATCTCATTACAAAGTTAATCATTTCAATCATAAATTTTAATTCTCCTTATCTTAAATCATAGTAAATTCTTCGTAATCGTCATCGTAGGCGTGAATATGTTTTGATATGTAGTATGCTTTTTCTTTTTGCCATTTTAAGCGTTCTTCCTTGTGCTTTTTTAGGCTTTTAATATAGAAGTAGAATAATATACCTATCAATGCAAAATTAAGCACCAAACTTGTTATATTCAACACATATAATAAAGTCATAATTTTATTTCTCCCTTGCTAAAAATTTCGCAACTTCTTTATCATTGGCAATGAAAAGCAAATAGGTTACTCGTTCTTTTGCCGTTAGTGGTAAATTTAATTCCACCTTTGATTTAATTATTTGTTTGTTCATATAAAATCTTCCTCCTCGATAGTTGTTTTATAAGGGCAACCATTATCGCATTGACCTAAAATTCCGCAAGTAACGCCCATAGCGTACATAGCACAATCTTTAAAGTTTTCTTTTTTGCAGTCTATGCAGTTAAATAACATAAGGTCTTTTACTTTTGGCTCTATATCTTCGCTTGCACAATGGCTAATGCACTCGTTGTAGGCACTATAATTACCTACAAGCCTTAAAGTGTTGCTTTTGAGTGTGCCTTCTATTTTACGCCTATAACAATCGCCAAATCGTTCAAAAATGCTCTCGTTGAGTTTTTTGCAACATTTAGATATATTCTTTAATTGCTTTTTTTCTTCTTCGGTTAAAGCACTTGAACTTTCAAATTCTTGTGCTACATACTCCATACACATTAGGATAATGTGGTTTGTTCGTTCTTTTGCATTGAAATAATTTTTCATTATATGTAACTCCTTAATTTTTCGCTATAATGTATTTTATATAACTTGCATAAAGTGTACTCGATGTTTTCTCTTTCTTGTGTAGTGGTTCGACTATCAAGCAACATTTCTCTACAATGTATAAGTACCGCTAATTTTTGCATTAGGTTTAAATAAGCGTTTACCATTGCCAAAGTAGTGTCTTTGTCTTTACTCGCAGGTGAAAATACATTTTTTATTTGGTTGCTTTTTTCTATCTCTTGATTTATCCAAGCCACAAGTTGAGAATACTTGGTTTCTTCTTTAAGGAAATCTCCCAAGATATTTAATTTTTGTCGCCAAGCATAATCAAAAAATTGGTCGTTGCCTTTCGTAATTTCTTTTTCAATCGCTTTTAAAATGTTTTCTTCCATAACTCACCTTTAAAACGGAAGTGGCTCATCAAGTTCGTCAACTTCAAAAAGTGTAACCTTTTTAGGTATAACTTGTACCTTTTCACTTTCTTCCTTACTTTCGTCTATCTTTCTACAATCGTAATAAGTATTAGTCTTTTTATTATATTTAAGGCAAGCAAACCCAATTTTACGCCCTTTTGTTTTAGCAACGTGGACTAAACAATCGGCTTGGTCTAAATCATAGTTGTTAAGTTCCAATAGTTTTTTTAATGCCTTATATTCTTGACTTTCGTGGTCTACCTTATCCATACGAACAATTATTAGTACATTTTTTGCAATATTTATTAAAGCACTTGTACCTTTTATGTCAAACATACTTGGCAATATAACTCCCCTTTCGGTTTTTCTTATGTGGCTAACAAGAAATATATGTACTTTGTTGTTTATCGCATAATCTCTTATTTTTATAACAATATCTTTAACTGCTTTATTTTCATTTTCGCTTGAAAACTGAAATTGCTCTACATTGTCTATAAGAAACACTCTACAATCGTGATTTATTCTTGCTTCTTCAAAGCCATCAAGTATTTCGTCTACACTTGCGTCTGCTTTTGTATTGTATAGAAATAAACGCCCCTCAAACTTTTTCTTTGCTTTTTCATAGGCTTCGTCAGTTAAAACCCACTCACCGCAGTTAGTTTCTTTACCGTTTACCACATACGGCTTATATTCTATATTTCTTTCTTCTCCATATAAAGATTGTTTAAAAATTCTATCTTGGCTTTCGTATGGAGTATCTTCGCCAAAAAACGCACAACAATTATAACCTTGTTGAATTATGTGGCACAATACTTGAGAACTCCAAGTAGATTTGCCGTTGTCAGTTCCACTTGTAATCAATGTAACTCTATCAAACTCACCACCATTTAATAAATAGTTTATTTGAGAAAACGGAAACATAAACCTTTCGGGCAATTCTTCTCTTTTTGGCACTAAGCCAATGTCGTATATTTTTTGCATACCTATCTCCCTTTATAATACTTGCTATTAGGTATTTCAGAATTTAAAAAACTTGCGAAATGTGGGATATAGACAAATTCGGTTTCGTTTTCTTGCCAAAATGCTATTCTCTTTTTTAAGATTAGAAAAATTTTATTTGAAATGGTCTTTACTTCTTCTTCGCTCAACCCACGAATTTTCTTCTCAAATTGCTTAATAGCGTTTTGTTTTCCTACTTTTCTTGGGTACATTTTCCACAAATATTCAAAGTAGGGATTGTAGTCAACTTTAGGAATATCGTTTTTAGGCTCAATTTCGGCTTTTACAAGGCGTTTTAGGTAGTTTATGATGTCTAACTCGCCTTTTGTGGTTTCTTCGGTTATAAGCCCATTTAAAAACCTTGTTGCTTTATCTTTCATAAGTTACTCCTTTATCTCAACACCGAATTGTTTTGAGATATTATTTTTTAAATAGAATAAAATCCCATTACAGCAATCTATATAACCTTCTTTATATTTTGGTGTAGGAAGAACACAAGCATCTCTTATATTTTTAATTGTTGCTATTTCAGATAAAATAATCTTCTCTGCCGTTTCCTTGCTTGCTTGTTTTATTGCACTATTTCTTTTGTCAATGCACTTTCTATAACTGTCGATTACATTTTGCCTTTTCGTTAAAAGGTTTTGTAAACTTTCATATTCTTCCCTTGAAAGCACAACGCTATCTTTGTCTATTTTGGGTTGATAGTGTTCTATAAGTCTTTGTGCTATCCAATAACCTTCGCCTTTGTTCATAGAGCCAAGATAATCTCTTGCTTCAATTAACCTATCGTCTATAATCTTCGCCATTTCTTCAATTTGCTTTTCTTTATCTTTCATTTTGCTTTACCTTACTATTTTTAAAGTCCTTAAAATAATCTTGATATATAACTTTCTTACCTAATGATTTTGCAAATGCTAATTCGGCACACGCACCTTTTGATTTTTGCCAACCATCTAACATAAATATAGCGTCACTAATTTCTATAAGTTTGTAATCAATAGCCATAAATTGTTGATAAGTTAAGTTAGGCAATACTTCGCCCACCCTTGCCGTATTGATAGGCGTGTAGTCATTGAGTTTAAGCCAACACTCGGCTTTGCTAAATTCTTCTTTATAATTTTCGTTATTGGTAATTCTACCACTAATATAAACTAACATAACTTCCCCCTTATTCACCAACAAAAAATAATTGCAATTACTAAAAACGGACTTATAAGAACCAAACCAAAAATATCAATAAAAGTGCTTATCCCCCAAGTCCATACACAAGAAATAACTATGGCACATATTGAACATAAAATTGATATAATATATTTCAAATTGGCTTTAATTGTTTCTTTGATAGTTGTTTTATCTTTCATAACTATCCATCGCCTCTTGTTCAAAATAATCTTTAATTTCTTCTTCGTAATATTCGCATAAATCGTCAAGCATATAATCGTGGTCTTTTAAAAACGATTTTAAGCCTTGTAACGCTTGCGAATAAAAAGATTGATACTCTCTCATTTCTTTACCGTTGAAATGGTTATCATAAATTATATAGGCGAAAGCCTCAATCAAATCTTTATCGTCAACTTCGTATTCAAAATCTTCGCCATAGTATTCGTATTCGTCGCTATTGCTTAAATAACAACATTCAGTTATTTTTGTATATTTTAATGTTTTACTCATAATTATTCTCCTATATTGTATTTTACTTTTCTAAAATCTACATCTTGAATTGCTTTTTCAAAACTCATACCATCGTGCAATCTTTTTTGTGTTTTATTGTAATCAACCATTAAAACATCACACCAAGTAGCAAGTGGAAGTATTTTATCCATATAAGTTATAAAAATTGTATTTCTTCTATTTCTTGCTTGTTCTTTATATGTAGCCCAACGACAATTTTCAGGACAATA
>JAZQVG010000093.1:0-6574 GCA_045631625.1 Christensenellaceae bacterium | reverse complement strand
ATTGAATTTCTATCTTCTTCGTATTGCTTTTGTAATTCAGTTAAGGCTTTTGCTTTTAATTGGTCAACTTCGCTATTGTGTGGTATAATTTTTTCTCTTTGCACTTTATCTTTTACTGTTTGGATAATTCTTGCTTTTTCGTTTTCAATGTTTTTAATTGCAATTTCAATATGTCTATTTGCTTCTACCATAATACACCACCTTAATAACTTTCTTGCGTTTCGTTTTCTTGTACTTCGTTTTCAACAATTTCGTCGCAAACTTTTTCTTGCGATAATTCGCAAATTAACTCGTCTACAACTGAAATCTTTGCTTCAATAAATACTTTTTGTTTTTCGTATTCTTGTTTTTTCTCATAAAGTTTTTCAAATGTAATCATACTTACACCCCTTTATATTTTACCTTTACGGTATTACTTGATTTTTCTTTAAAATCATAAGCACTACTGCCACAACAATAACCAACAACAAAATTAAAACAAGCCACATAGACGACTTTGCTATGCTTGAAAGTTTTTTCACTACGCTATCAATACAATCGGCAATTATGTTAATTATGCTTATAGGCGTACCTATAATAATTAAAAACAACGTTTGTATTACTGATAAAATAGCAAATAAAACAACTTGCATCTTCTTTGGTAAAGGCTTTTTAATGCCTGCGTAAGTCGCCACGCCTTCAAAAACGCCATATTCGGCACTTTGCAAGTTAATGTCTGCTTGTTTGCTTTTTGCTTTTTCTTCTTTAAGGTTTGCCGTAGCACTTTGCTTTAATTCTTCTTTTGCTTTTTCAGTTAAATCTTCAACGAGTTCCGTATCTTCTACGGCATTTTTTACTGCCATAGCACCGACAAAATCTTTCGCTTGTTCTTTTAAAGATTTTTCTTCGTTTGGATTATAATCAAACTCGTTATTTTCTCTCTTTTCAATTAAAGCATTTGCTTTATCACTAATAATTTTGTCAAGTTCTTCCACGATAAATTTCCTTTATTTACACAATATCGTTATTCCAACCATATAAAGGTTGTGGCACAACTTGTTTTACGTTCTCTTGTCTTATTTCGTCGTAAACAATTTCTTCTTTTGTGCTTTTAGCCGTCATATAAGCCGTTTCTACAGGATTTTCTTTTCGGTTAAACTCAAATGTTACCCTTACAGTTTCTATAGGTTTTAAAGCCGTTGCATTTGCTCTATCGCTTTGAATAGCAAAAATTGCAACACCACGATTGCCTTCAATCTTTAAATCTTTAACAATGGCATAAGCGGTTGGTAAAGTAATGCCTAAATCTTTAACATAATAGTTAGTAGTTTTTAAACCCATAATTTTACTCCTTTATTTTATTTCTTTATTGCGTATATTCCAATTACTTGACAATCAAGTATTGAAGTATCAACACTATTGTCTGGACTATATATTTCTATTTCAATTTGGTTATTTAAATTTTCTACACGATAAGATACTTGAACAAGACCCCAAGCATAAATCAAATGTTGAAAAAGTTGTTCGAAACTCGTTTCACAATAAGGTAACACATAATTGTTTATACCTGCCGTATCCATATTTTCCACATAAATTAAAATGCTTAATATATTATAATCGTTCAAATTTGGATTATTGTCGCTTCCTGTGTACCAATCAAAATATTCTATTCCGCTTCCACCACTAACCGAAGAAAATTTTTCGTCTACATAAGTTTTATTAGCACAATGGTAATCGTTTTTTGGGGTATTTGTTATTAAATAACCATTTGAAGGAGCAGAGCCACCACCAGACGCACCATAAATCATAGGAATATTGTAAGGTTGATAATAACTTGTAGAATTTGCCAAATAATGTGTTGTTGCGTCTGTATCGTTATTATCGTTTGTATAAACTAAAACCTTCGAAGTTTTTTCTATTTTGCCAACAAAGTTATCGTCTACATATTTTTTAGGTGTACACTCCCAATCGGTTGTTGGTGTACCACTTTTTAATACGCCAACAGGCTCGTTATATGGTTTATTAGGTTTTTCGTATTGTGCCAAAACTCCGTCAGGATTATAGTTGCCAAACGAATATCGTTTAAGACCAATTGTTCCGTTTGTTTCTTGTGTATATACAGCAGCCGTTGATAAAGGCTCTAATTTATCAACCTTACCACTTAAACCGTCGTCAACATATTTCTTTGGCGTTGCGTGATAATCGTTAATAGGCTCACTTGTTGCTATTGAATAGCCTTTATCAGTTACACCATAATTTGAAGCAGTATTTGCTAAATAGCAAGGAACTACACCACTTCCAATATTACTATCATTAGTTGCTACTTTTCTGTGAACATCTTGACCTGCCGAATTTATACAATAAACCCAATTTGCACCTTTGACATCGGTTATTCTATCAAGTTTAGTGTCGGCGTTCCAAGTTGTTTGCACTTCGCCGTTGACAGTAACATTAGTTCCACCGCCACCACTAATTTCTAACGAGTTTAGTTTTGCAAGAATTTGCAAATAAATATCGTGGTCAGGTGGTAAAGCGTTGCCTTCGTCGTCTAATTGAGTTTCAAAGCAATTTACTACAGTTGAAACGCTTGTTGAGATAGACATTGTGGCGTTTTCTAATTGTTTGGTCGCACAAACGCCAATCATACAAAAAGTTGTATTTGGTAAAGGTGGGAGTTTACAAATGTTGCCTTCGAATAAAACGGCAATATAAGTACCGTCGCTTAAAGTAACAGTAGCCGTTTTGCTTTCGTATTTTTCCCACTCGTTGTCAAAATCAAACAAAAGTTCGTAGTCGCTATTATTACAAACTATAAATTCGTTGTTTTCGCTTTGAGCGATTTTATTTTTTACGCTTATGTTAATAATAGGCATAATTTCTCCCTAAATGCTAATATTTAAAATGCAATTTTATAGTAGCATATATTTTTTGTATTGTCAACATTATTTGAAACTTTTTAATAAATTATTAAATTTCTTGGCATTGTAGTTCTTGGAACAACATACCGTTGTAAGAAATTTTATGTTTTATAATTTTGAATTGCTTTGGAGTTCCGTTTTTGTATACGGAAATTGGCTTTTCTTTTCCGTTTTCGTCTAAAGCCATAGGTATTACTATGTCGCCAATAGCAAATGTTATTTTATTTGTATTTAAGTCTATAATTTTTACGCCGTTTTCGTTGTAATAATTATCTATATCACACAATAACGTAGCCGTTTCTTTGCCGTTGGAATATTTGGTCAAAATGTTATTTGCAACATAATTTGTTAAACTTTGGGTATCGTAAATGTTTTCGGCTTGCGACAATTCGTTAGAATTTAAAGAAAACTCTTTTTCGGTGTTGCCAAAAGCAATATTTTGTTGCTCTTTAGTGTAACTATTGCCAAAAATATTAAGATTGTAATAACTTGTAGAAGTTGGAGTTATTGCAGTACCATTGCCAACTCTATTTTTAAACGCTTCAATCGTTACTTTTACCATAGAATTTTCAATGCTTAAATCCCTAATATAAAGACCACCAAAAGTTATTGTTTTGCCTTGACTTATAAAATCATTTATAATAACTTTAAAAGTTTCGCTATATGCTTTATTTTCAAGTGTTCGCCACATTTTTGAGCCATTAAAATCTTGTCTAATATATGAGTATTCTTCAACATAAAACTTTAAATCGTTAATTTGGCTTGGCGAAACAAACAACTCACTCAAATCAAAAGTCAGTTCAGTTGCATAATAATAATATTTGTCTCCACTACTGTATTCTCTTTCAACTATATTAGTCGCATAAGCATTTTTGCTTATATCATTATAAACTTCAGTTGTTGTGCTATCATCTTGATTTGCGATTTCGGTTAAAACAACGTTTTTTTGTTGGTTTAACAAATCGGTTTTTAATGTAAATAAGTTTTCGTTAGAAACCACTTTGCCGATTTTGTTATCAATAATTTTATTATTGTCTATTTTGTAAATATTTTTACTTGGTATAACTATTGCCATAATTAAATATCGTGCCTAACTAAAACTTTATTTTTGTATTTGTAAATATGTAAAGCACAAACTTTACACAATTTATCAAATTGCGACCACAAACTACCACTTTCAATGTAAGGGTATTTGCAATAAGTTTTTTCTAAAAAAGATTTTGTGTCGTTGTCTATATCAAACTCAAATTTACTTGGCGTTTTGCTTTTTAAATATTCGTAAATTTGATAAAACGTCATTTCGTCTTTCAAAGTATATCTATCAAGCGAAATGTTTTGCCACTCAACTAAATCGTCTTTTAAAGAAACACTTACTTCTAAATTATTTATATCATAATTCCATTTGTCAGTATAAAAAACACCAACTTCTTGGAATAAATCACTAATTAAATTTTTAACAATTATGTCTACTTTTAAATTGTTTAAACTTAAATCTTTTTCAATGCTTTCTTCAACTATTCTTGAATAATCAACAAACGAAATATTGCCTGAATTTGAAATAACGCCATAACTTGGCAATTCAAGGCTTGACCTATCGGCATTTGCAAAATCAAAACTTTTTAAGTTGCGATTATTTAATTCGTAAACAAAATTAGTGTAAATTCCCTTTAAGGTTAATGGTTGGTAAGGCTCACTCCACTCTTGTATGATTACTTTTATAGGGTTTGCAATTCTACCAACATTTAAACTTAATGTAGAATTTGAAAAATCTAATAAATAAGATGCGTCGTTATCGGTGTAAACTTTTTCCGTAACAAGATTATAACCAAACAAAAGAGTTGTGTAATTTTCAATAGGGTTTCCATTTCTACCAAACACAACACCATAAATACTTATGTTTGCAATTTTTCTTTCGTTTTCGTAAGTTATATCAACAGTTACATTAGAAAAATCATAAAATTCTTCATCGCCAAAACTAACATTTATATCGCCACTAAAATAAGAGTTTTCAGGGGCTTGCAACATTTGGTCTACCGAAATATATTTATCGCCATTTTCAAGCGTAATTAAACTATAAGTTTGGTATTTTAAAACATATTCAGTTTGTTGCGTTGTTACCTTTTTAGGAAATTGCGTACTGTAAGCGTCAAAAACAAAGAATAAACGGCTATTAGCACCACTTATGGTAATTTCATAAGGCGTAGGGAAAAAGCCGTTATAATCGCTATAAACAGTTCCTACATACGGCTTTGCCGAATTTTCCACGTTTACAATTTCGTTAATAGCCGAATAATTTAATTCATTTGGTATATTGCAAGAAACGCTACTAATAGAGTTTCCGTTTCCCATATTAAAATTTATTTTAGCATTTAAACTAATCATTTTTTTCTTCCCATATTGCCGTTAATTTAAGCCTATAAGGTGGCATTGAATTACTTGTCCATTGTTGTTCATCAACTTTATTATTTGATAAATCTACTTTATACCAACCTTTAAACTCATAACCATCTCTTTCTAATTCAGGCAAAGGTAAAGTATCTTGATACGCTAATAGCATACTATTAACTCTAATAAAAGAATTTGTTACATATTCAACTCTATATTTTACTTTGTCAAACAATAAATAGATAGTAGAACTATAATCGCTCCAATATAAAGTATCGCTTGTAACGATTTCACTATTTTCAGTTATAATAGGAGTTTTATACCAAGAGCCAAACCTATAAGGTCTATATTCTATGTTATCAATGGTAACAGTTGGAGTTTCAAAACTTGGTAATTCGCCAATAGCAACACCATTTTGAACTTGTTTACTATAAGTTGCATTTCCCAAACTATCTTTAATAGGCTCGGCTAACCCATAACTAAAATTTAAAGTTGAAACTTTGCTACTTTCCCATACGGCATAAAAATCTAAATTTTCGTTTAATTGATATGTTGCACCGTCTAAATATTGAGTAGTAGTGCCATTTTTGGTTTCCCAACACTTAAATTTGTATAAATTGTTAAAAGTTTCTTCTTTATAATTATAAGCAGTATTTTTACCCATAACAAAGTAACTACCTATAAAATCTTCAGTACCACCAATAATTTGGTCGGATAAACCTGTGCTTGTAGGTGGGTTTAAATGATAAGTAACGCTAACAGTATCTAAAGAACTATTAGTGCCTATCATTTCAACTGTGTAATCTTCTACGCCAACAAGGTCAACCCAATCTTCCCAAGTGCCGTCGCTTTTAAGCCTATTGTTTGCAATAGTTCTTAATTTGGCAACTTGCTCGGTGGCAAAATACATTTTAAGAGTTATGCTTTTGTCGTAAATAACGTCATAGCAAGTAACAGTAAATTCGTTACGGCTATAATGTTGTTGCATAATTCGCCTATAATCGTCAATAGACATTAACGAAAAGTCAATATAAAAATGACCAACCAAAAATGTAGCCATTGTATTAAGACCACCTACAACTCCGCCTAAACTTCTTGTAGGCGAAGTTGGGTAGGTTTTTTCCCAAATAAATCTATACTGACCGTAGTTAGTATATTCGTTGCCGTCAATAAAAACTTTGTGTATATTTTCGGCTTTGTATTCGCTTGACCTTTCTTCTTTAGAAAGGCTTAATATTTCAAATATACTTCTATTTATTCCACTTTTACTCATATTATTACCTTACATTAGA
>JAZQVG010000092.1:0-7140 GCA_045631625.1 Christensenellaceae bacterium | reverse complement strand
AAAATAAAAAGAAAAAAAGATACTATTTAAGTGTCTTTTTTTATTAAATGCCTTATACAAAGTTGACAAAATTTTATAAAAGTTTATAATATAACTATATTATAAATTGGGGTAAAAAATGAAAAAAGTAATTCTGATTTTAATAGATAGTTTAAGGGCGGATGCCTTTAAGATGGTTAACGAAAAAGCAGATTTTGATTTATTAAAAGAAAGTACGTATTGTTTAGAAACTCAAACGATAATGCCTTCTTGGACAATGGTTTGTCACTATTCGTTATTTCATAGCATACCGTCTGAAAAACACGCTATTTTAGACAACGATTATATGCCACAATTACGTGCTACAAACGGTTTGTTTGAAGCGCTTTCCGTTGCAGGCAAAAAATGTGCAATGTTCTATTCATATGAAAATTTAAGGGATATTGTAAGGCCGGGTTTTAACGCTTTTTCACTTTACATTCGTCAATCTTTATATGGCAGACAAGATAATGAATTGACTAATAGGGCAATAGAAGAAATTAAAAGATATGGTTTTGATTTTTCTTTTCTTTATCTTGGTTGGACGGATATAGAAGGGCATAAAACGGGTTGGATGAGTGATGTTTATCTTGACACGGCAACTAACGCTGTAAATTGCGTAAAGCAAGTGTTAGATGCTTTGGGTGATGAATATACAATCGTTTTAATGGCGGACCACGGCGGGCACGGTAGGTCACACGGCAGTGCCGCACCAGAAGATATGACAATTCCTTTGCTATTTATGGGTAATGGAATAGAAAAAGGTAAAAAATTAGAAAATGCCTCACTCTTAGACGTAACGCCAACTATAGCGAATATGTTAGGTGTTGAACAAGAAGAAGATTGGGTAGGTAAGATACTTATAAAGTAAGTAAAGAGAAGAAATGATAAGCGAAAAAACGGTAATTAAAAAATACATAAAACTAATGATTTTATGCTCTTTTGCATATAGTATTTCGTATATTGGCAGACTTAGTTATAATACCAATATTCCAAATATTATGGAAAAGTTAGTTATAGATAAAACGTCTGCTGGCGTAGTAACTTCGGCATTTTTCTTTTGCTACGGCATAGGTCAGTTAATCAACGGCATGATTTGTGAAAAGTTGAATTCCAAAGTTATAATTAGTTGTACGCTTATCGTTTCTGCATTAATTACGGCAAGTTTAACGCTTGTTGACAATATTGTTATAATAGCAATAAGTTGGGGTGTAAACGGATTTTTACTATCAACGCTTTGGAGCAACCTTATAAAAATAATGGCGTATATAGGGGACGATAAATACGTTAAAAAAGCAGTAATAGTTATGGCGCTATCATTACCAACGGGTACGCTTTTTGCGTATGGAGTAACTGCATTATTAACTTTCTTTAAGGTTTGGAACGTATATTTTATCTTGGCTGCTTCGATAATGGTTGCAGGCGCTATTGTTTTTTATTTTGGTATAAAAGATGCCGAAAAATGTATATTCTTATTTAAGGAACAAAATAAACAGCAAATTAAACTTCAAGATGAAGGTTGTAAAAAAGAAACAGTGCAAACAGACAATAGACAATCTTTAATAAAAGTATTTTCTTTTGCAATTATCTGTTTGTTCTTTATGAGTTCTTTTTCAAGTATAATAAAAGATTGTTTGACGACGTGGATGCCAAGTTACTTAATAGATAACTATAAAATGCCTGATTATTTTTCAATATTAGTCACGTTACTTTTACCTATCTTTACAATCTTTTCATCCTTCTTTGCTAGTTGGATAATGAAAAAGACTAATGATATATTTAAGTCTTGCATGGCTATCTTTTTAATGGCATCAGTTGTATTGTTTATATTGACTATATTTAGAGAAATAACCCCAGCATTTATGTTAATTGTAATTTTTGCAGTTTTAGCATTTTTAATGGGCTCGTTAAATAATTTATTTACGTCTATTTTGCCACTATATTATAGAGATAAATTAAAGAGTGGTAAGTCGGCAGGTATAATAAATAGTTTTTGCTACGTAGGTAGTACCATTAGTGGGTTTGGTTTAGCAACAATTGTAGATAATTATGGTTGGGATGTGTTTTTATTAACACTTTTAATCGTTTCATTTTCAGCGGCAATTTTTTCAACCGTAGGTCTTTATATAATGAAAAAAAAAGACAAGGCAAACGGATAAATGAAAACAGTTATATATTTAATTAGACACGGCGAAAGTATATCTAACGTAGATAAAACTTTTACAGGTCAACTTGATTTACCACTATCTCAACTTGGCAAGTTTCAAGCAAACTGTCTGATAGAATATTTTAAAGATATTAAAATAGACAAAATTTTTGCTTCTGATTTATCAAGGGCGTTTGATACAATTAGCCCCGTTGCTAACGTTAAAGGGTTAGAAATAGAAAAGTCAAAAGCCTTGCGTGAAATTTATGGTGGTAAGTGGGAAAACGAAAAGTTTGTAGACTTAATGGAAAAATATTTAGACACTTATAGCGTTTGGCGTTACGATATTTTTAACGCTGTATGTGAAGGTGGAGAATCTGTTAGTCAGTTAGGCGAAAGGGTGTTTGATTTTATTAAAGAAAAAGTAGAAGGAAATTTGGGCAAAGTTTTAGTTTTTGCTACCCACGCAACACCTATTAGGACGTTTAACGGCAAAGTTTATGCGTTAAACGGGCTAGATGAAAAACTTGCAGATTGGGTGCCAAACTGTTCGGTTACAAAAGTAGTCTACGACGGACAAAAATTTACTTTAGAAGTTATAGGCGACACAAGTCACTTAGACGGAAAAATAACTAAGTTGCCAAATAACGTTTAACAAAGGAGAAAAGAAAATGTATTTTGTATTTTCATTGGTAGCATTGCTATGTTGGAGTGGGTCTGACCTTTTTTCAAAAAAAGGCACGGCAGAAAAAGATAAAAACAGCCATTGGAAAGTGGTTTTTGCAGTAGGCTTGCTTATGGGCTTGCACTTTTTTATTACGCTTATCGGTGGTGCGTTAATTGATGACCCAGATAGTTTGCCTAAGTTTGTAAGCAGTTTGTTTTATACCGACTTTAAACTTATGGATTTTGTAAGGTATCTACCTGTTGCAGCGTTGTATATAGGCGCAATGGTTATAGGCTATATAGGTTTAAGATATATAGAGTTATCTATTTCATCTCCAATCTGTAACTGTTCTGGTTCGATGGCACTACTTATTTGTTGCTTAATACCAATGTTAGAAGTAAGTATTGATGCTTTATCTATAATCGGTGTTGTGCTTATTACTATTGGTATATTAGGTATTGGTATTGTAGACAGTAAGGAAAATGAAGAATTAAAAGAATTAAGACGTAAAGAATCTAATAGGAAGTACACTAAAAGCATATTAGCATTACTTTTACCAATTGCATATTTGATTATCGATGCTCTTGGCACCGTTGGGGATGAACTTATTTTTGCTACAACAGATATTACGGACTACGCAGCAAACTCTGCTTTTGAATTAACCTTTTTATTATTGGCAATCTTTGCATTTATTTGGTTAAAGTTTGTTAAAAAGGAAGAAAAAATATTTAAGGGCAACGGAGACTTGTTTATAGGTGGTGCGTGCGAAACTGTCGGTCAAGTATTTTATATGGCAGTTATGTTTAGTGATTTTGAAGTAGGTATGCCAATAATTTCGTCATACTGCGTTTTATCACTTGTTTGGAGTAGGATTTTCCTAAAAGAAAAACTTTCAGTAAAACATTATATCGCAATAGGATTAACACTTATTGGTATAATAATTTTGGGTATATTTAGCCCTGTATAAAAAGGAAATTAAAAAGCCTGTGTCAGTTTTGACACAGGCTTTTATTATTTAATTTGATTATAAATCGTAGCCCCTTAATTTGGAATTTGGAATATAATTTTTAATAACTTCAAGATAAACTTTAGCCGTATTTTCGTCAACTTCGTGCAAATTTTGGTTAATACAGTTTTCGCCGTTTTTAAACTTTTGCATAAAGTATTTATCTGCACCCTTTATCCACTCACCAATCCTAACTATATTGTCTAATTTGTGATATTCTTTTATTAAAGTCGTCCTAAATTCATATCCAATTTTACTGCTCATAAGATATTGTACGCTTTCTTCTACTTTTTTGGTATTGAAGTTTTTTATACCGACAATTTCGCCGTAAGACGCTAAGTCGTTTTTAATATCCATTGCAAAATAATCAACAACCCCGCTATCAACAAGTGTTTTAATCATATTTGGGTTAGTACCATTAGTGTCTACCTTAAGAGAGTATCCTATCTTTTTAATTTTTTCGCAAAGTAATGGCAAATCGGCGTTAAGCGTAGGCTCACCACCCGTAATGCAAACACCGTCAAGTATGCCAAAACGTTTAGTTAAATAATTAAAAATTTCTTGCTCGCTAAAAGTAGGCAACTCTTGATAATCGTTAACTAATAAAGAGTTATGGCAAAACCCGCACTTAAAATTACAGTTGCCCGTAAAAAGTGTGGCGCTTATATGCCCGTCATAATCGACAAGTGATAATTTTTCTAAGCCGTATAAATTCATATTTTACCTAAATATCTTATAAACCTAACAAAATTTTAATTATTATATATTAAAGAAAGTCAAAAGTCAATAATTTGCCTTGAAACTATTTGTAATTTGTGTTAAACTAATATAGATAGGAGATTGATATGAAGGCAGTAATACAAAGGGTAAATAACGCCAACTTAAAGGTTGATGGTAAACTTATATCTGAAATAGGCAAGGGGTACGTTATCTTTTTAGGCGTGCAACAAGGCGATACTTATGCTCAAGCAGATTATATGATAAAAAAGATACCACCATTGCGCATTTTTGAAGATGAAAATGGTAAAATAAACAAGTCTATTATAGACGTTGGTGGCGAAATTTTACTCGTTTCACAGTTCACGCTGTTTGCCGATACTTCGCACGGCAATCGTCCTTCTTTTTTACAAGCAGAAAGCCCAGATAAAGCAAACGAAATGTATTTATACGTTGCAGACGGCTTAAAAAAAGCAGGCTTAACAGTAAAACTTGGGGTGTTTGGTGCAGATATGAAAATAACACAAGAAAACGACGGGCCGTTTACCTTAATTATTGAAAAATAGAATAGAAAAGTATAATAAAAATCAGGGTTAGATACCCTGATTTTTTGATTAGTTGTTTTCTTTCTTTTCTTTATACTTAATAAGTGCCGTTGCTAATTGGTCTGCACAAGAGGTGCCACCCCTACATTGTATACCTTTTAGTAGAGATATAACCTCGTCAATATCTTTACCTTCAACAAGTTTAGATACGGCTTGAAGGTTACCTAAGCAACCATTTATAAATTTAACGTTTGTCACTTTATTATCTTCAGTCACGTCAAAGAAAATTTGTCTGGAACAAGTGCCTTTAGTATTGTAAATTTGCATAAAAACTCCTTAATCAACAAGCGTGTCGTAAATATTTCTGAAAACGATAGGTGCTTTATCTCCCCACTTTCTATAGATATCTTTTGCAATACTTCTATTTGGTACTACAAGTTTTAATTCTAACGGTGGTTGCGTTGGCTCAATAATTTTAAGAGAAACGGTGTACGTGCCGTCCTTATTCATATAATAATCGGCAACACACTCTTGCTTCTTTCTAAACCTAGCACTGTTGGCTTTTACAAACTTAGAAATTTCTTCACGGGTGGAAGCAGGTATACTGATATAATAGTTTGCTAAACAAACCCTACCGTCCATAGTGATTGTATAAAGTGGCTCATTTTCTTCGCCAATATTATAAATCCAACCACAGTCTAAAAGTTGGTTTAAAATAGGTTGACAGTCCATATACGCAAGCCAGTTATTAGAAGAACAACACATATCAAGTATGGTGTTTTCTGACAAAGGAACTTCCATTTTGTCAAACACAAAAAGCAATATTAACTTGTTAAGTGAAGAATCACCTTTAACTTGCATAATAACCTAACCTAATTTTTCTTTTGATAACAATAATAATATATACTATATTTACCATTTTGTAAAGAAAATATCAAAAAAAATTGTAAAAATGAAGAAAATGTGGCAAAAACCATTTATATTTATAAATAGTTGTGATATAATTAAAAGGTAAAAAATAAAGGTTTACACAAGATAAAAAGGAGAAAATAGATGACGAAAAGAGAAGAATTAAATTTATTTATAAAACGTATTGACGAGTTTATTGATGGTAAATATATACTTGCCGACGTAAAGATAATAAATATTTTAAAGGTCATCGCAGGCTCGGAAACGCTTTTGGCGTTATTTAAAAACTGTTTAACAGATTTTGATTATAGCGAAGCAAAGAAAACGTACTTAGTTAAAAGCAAATATTTATCAGAAGAAAAGGGTGAATTTATTTTGCCACCAAATTCAAGAGAACTATTGGCTTTTATCTTTAATATCTTGGTTGAAATTGATGCAAAGACAATCAATTTTGGTGATTTCCTAAATAAATATTTTTACGTTGACGGCAGTTATTCTGCATCATTTGAAAGTTTTAAAAATTTAATGATTAAACCTTTCAAAAACTCTGTAAAAGTACTTATGGAAAGTGTAATTGAAGGCAAACTTCAAGACCCGTTAGAAGCAGTTTTAGAAGAAGAAAAAAAGCGTGCAGACAAGGAAAAACTTGCTAAAGAATTAGAAGAAAAAGAAAAAGAACTTTCGAAAAAAACTTACTTTAAAAATATAAAAGCAATTAAGGATATATTGCTTAAAAATAAAATGGACATAAAAAATTCTAAACTTTCTGGCGATAAAAAACAAGAAATGGTGTTAGTTATAGATATGTTAGCAAACGCCGTTGAAAGTGATGATAAAGATGCTATTAGATATGCCTTTATCTCTTATAAATACGTTGCAAAAGTATACTTCTTTAGATTTTTTAACAAGGTAAATAAGATTGCAAAACTTTTAAAGGACGTACTAAATGCAATTTAAAGAAGAAACAATAAATAAAAACTATATCTATAATGGCAAAATAATAAACGTTAGACGAGACGACGTTAAATTGCCAAACGATAAAAAAGCAATTCGCGAAATTGTGGAGCATAGTGGGGGGAGTACCGTTTATTGCGAAAAGGATAACAAAATACTTTTCGTTAAGCAATATCGC
>JAZQVG010000091.1:0-1936 GCA_045631625.1 Christensenellaceae bacterium | reverse complement strand
GTCTTTTAACAATACTAAAAAAACGGAAAAGGTAAAAAAACAAAAGACGAATAAAAAAACTAACGTAAAAAAACAAAAGGTAAGCATTAAAAAAGTTCAAACTACGTCAAAACAACAAAAAAACAACAGTAAAACCACGCCCAAATTTAATAAAAACGCAAAAACCTTAAAAGTAAGGTTTTTAGGTGGCGTTGGCGAAATTGGTAAAAATATGACGGCGTTAGAGTATGGCGACGATATTATAGTTATTGATGCAGGCTTAACTTTCCCAAGCGAAAATATGCCGGGTGTTGACCTTGTTATACCTGACGCAAGTTATTTAGTAGAAAACAAGAAAAAAATAAAGGGCATAGTTATTACGCACGGGCATGAAGACCATATTGGTGCACTTCCATACGTTTTAAAAGATTTAAATTGTGCAGTTTACGGCACTAAACTTACTTTGACGCTAATTGAAAATAAACTTCGTGAAAGAAAGATAAACGATGCAGTTTTAAACTGTGTAAATGCAGGTAGCGTTTTGAAGTTAGGTTGCTTTGAAATAGAACTTATAAACGTAAACCACTCTATAGCAGGGGCAGTAGGGCTTGCAATTAAAACTCCTGTTGGCGTAATTTTCCACTCGGGCGACTTTAAGATAGATTATACGCCTGTAAACGGCGAAACAACCAACTTAACGAGAATAAGTGAAATAGGTAAAAAAGGTGTGCTTTTACTTATGGCAGATTCTACCAATATAGAGATAGAAGGCACTACTATGAGTGAAAAGGTGGTTAAGGAAACTTTAGACCACGTGTTTACGGAAAATGCAAAACGTAGGCTAATTATTGCAACATTTGCATCAAACGTGCATAGGTTGCAACAAATTTTAGACTTGGCAGTAAAACACGATAGAAAGGTGGCTTTTTCTGGCAGAAGTATGATAAATATTGCCGAAGCCGCTTCAAAGATTGGCGAACTTAATATACCTGAAAACTTGATTATTGACGTTGAAAAGATTAAAAGTTATAAAGATGAACAAGTGTTAATAGTATCAACAGGCACACAAGGAGAACCTATGAGTGCGTTGACACGTATGGCAAGTGGAGAATTTAATAAAGTTACTATCGGAAATAACGATACGGTAGTAATATCTGCATCAGTTATACCGGGTAATGAAAAAATGATTTACGCCGTTATAAACAATCTATATAAATTGGGTGCAGAAGTAATTTATGAATCTTTAGAGCCAATACACGTATCGGGCCACGCTTGTAGGGGGGAATTAAGGTTACTTCACTCACTAATCAACCCTAAATATTTTATACCGGTACACGGCGAATATCGTCATCTTAAAAAACACGTAGACTTAGCAGAAAGCGTAGGCATAAAGAAAGGGCATACGCTAATTGCAGAAGTGGGCGACACGATAGAGTTTACTTCAAAGGGGATGAAAAGGGGCGAAAAGTTTAAGGCAGGCAGTAAGTTTGTTGACGGTGTAGGTATTGACGGTGGCGACAGTTACGTACTTAGAGATAGAATACATCTATCTGAAGACGGGCTTATAGTTGTAGTAGTTGGTATAGATGCGTTTAGTTGCGATATTTCTTCACTTGAAATAGTAGGTAAAGGGTTGGTGCTTACGGATGAAATTATAAAGGAAGCCAAAGCCAACGTTAAAAACGCAGTTAAACAGTTAGATATAAAAAAGATTGGCGACGAAAAAGAACTTTCCGACTATATAAGAAGAATTTTGAAAAATTATATATTTAAAATGACGAAGAAAAATCCTATGATTTTACCTATTGTGATGGTGGTATAAATTGTTAAACGAAATATTACTTTTAAGAGAAAAAGCAAAGTTAGACGGAGAACCTATTTTAAGGGACAAGTCTTATCAAACTTTGTTAGATATAGTAAAAGAGAAAAAACCTAAAAAGATATTAGAGATTGGTGT
>JAZQVG010000090.1:0-2354 GCA_045631625.1 Christensenellaceae bacterium | reverse complement strand
ATATAAAGAAAGAAGACTTGTTTTTAACTTTTCTTATATTGGCAGCGACGCAAATTGGGCTAAAACTTTAAGTGCGTTGCATAACTACCTTAACGGGCAAAAACACAATATATATTTTGAAGAAGATTATTATTGGGTTGGAAGGTGCTTTGTTGGTGCTGCAAAAACAAATAAGGGCATACGAGAGTTTGCGATCGAGTGCGATTGTGAGCCTTATAAATACAGGTTGGAAGACACGATTGTAGAAATAAGAAATAGAAATTTATTTAATTACGCAGATTGCACAACTTTCTATATTACAAACAACAACGACGGCACATTTGCAATGAATAATACAAACAGTTATGGAACTATTAGCGTTGCGGGGAGCGGTTTTGAGATTGGAAAAACTTATACATTTTCGCAATTTGTTAATAGTTTAGAAGATAGCGAAGGCAGCAACTTGGAATATAGGGTTTTAATGTATTACAACGACGGCGACCTTATTACAAATAGCGTGCTAATGGGCGAAACAAATAAGCGTTATTCTATTGAATTAACACCGACAAAAGAAGTTAATAGTGTTGATATTATGGCGATCTCAAAAGACAACAACACAACAACAGTAACGGGCGTTATATCAAATATTCAAATAGAAGAAGGCAACAAAACAATACTAAACGACAGAAAGACCGTAACGCCAAAAATTACAGTTATTGCAGGCGAGCCGATTTTGAGTTGGACAGACAAAAAAACGGGTGCGAGTTTTCAAAATGCTTTGTCAAGCAATTTTGATAACAAAATACTAGATTTTAAGTTATATGAAGGCAATAACACATTTAAAGTTAGGGGCGGCGACATACGCCTAACATATAGAGAAGCAAGTTTATAAGGGGGTTGGCTATGTACCAAATTAAATGCGACGATTATATATTGTTTGATTTAAGGGACGAAGACTTAATAGTTGCCAACCCTAAACTTAAACTTGAAACAAACAAGGTAGGGGAATTAACATTTACAATTTACGACACCCACCCTTACTTTGACAAAATTAAAAAATTAAAGTCAATTATTAGGGTTTATCAATTTAAGACAAGCCCTAGTATTGACGGCAAATTGATTTTTAAGGGCAGAGTTATTGAAGATAAACAAGGCTTTGATAATGAAAGGGCTATTGAGTGCGAAAGTAAACTTGCAATGCTAATAGATAGCCAAACACCGCCGTTTAATTTAGAAAACGGCACATTGACAAGCGGCGGGCAAACAGTTTACACAGGCGACGCAAGCCCTAAAAGCCTTTTTAAGTGGGTTGTAGATAAACACAACGAGCAAGTAGAAGATTGGCAACAATTCGCATTAGACGAAACAGAAGTAGAGATTGAGTACACAATAGACGGGCAAAAGGTTACAAAGACCGTGCCGAAGTATTGCACCGTTATAGACGACAACGACACTATTATTAGATCAAATGCAAGTTATGACACAACCTTTAACACACTAACTAATAAATTCGTTGATTTGTTAGGCGGTTATATCAATGTTAAATATGATGTTGAGAAAGACGGCAAAATAGTTGACTTGTTGGAATATGTACACGACTTTACAGAAACGGCAACACAAAAAATAGAGTTTGGCGAAAACTTGTTAGATATTGAGCAAGTAGTAAACGGGGCAGATGTTGCAACCGTGCTTATACCGCTTGGCAAAAGCGAAGGCGAAGATAGTTTAACAATTACAAGTATTACAGACGGCACATATAATGACAAGGGCAGGTTAGAAGAAGGCGGCGACATTGTAAAGAGTGGCGACCGAATTTGGAGCAAAACACATATTGCCGAGTATGGCAAAATTGCAAAGGTTATTACATTTGACGACATAACTATAAGTTTTACTTTATTCCAAAAGGCTATTGCAAAACTTAAAAACGAAGCGGTTTATTTGGGGGCAACAATAACCTTAAAAGCCGTTGATTTGGCGTTGGTTAATAAAGACATAGAAAGTTTTTATTGGCAAGATAAAATAATTGTTTATTCAAAGCCGCACAACATACACGCCGAAAATAACGACAATGCAGGGGCAACATATTTATTAGAAAAAATAGATATGGACTTATTAGAGCCGCAAAATACCGAAATTGTGTTAGGCAAGTCGTGGAAAACGCTAACAGATGTAACATTAGGTGCGGGCAGAACGGCAAATAGTGCTTTAACAGTTACAAACAATATCACGGCGGACTATACAACAAATAAAGATGTACAAGGCATAGTTGACGAGAAAATAGGCGGCGAAATTGACGCAGTTATTGAAGAAGCGATCGAAAATACAAGCATTATTGCACAAACCGCCGAAGAAATTATTTTTGAAGTTGTCCAAAA
>JAZQVG010000089.1:0-4732 GCA_045631625.1 Christensenellaceae bacterium | reverse complement strand
ACTCTAACGCCGTTTTTCTTTAACTTTGCTTTATAGTTTGCGCTGTCGTACCTATTACGAGCAAAACGGTCTAACTGATAAACTAACACGTACTCAAAATGTTTCTTTTTGCTGTCGTCAATCATTTTAAGAAACTGTGGTCGTTTGTCCGACGTGCCCGTAAGTGCACGGTCTATGTATTCGGCGATAATGGTAATATCGTTTCTCTTTGCAAAATCGTAGCACTCACGTAGTTGACCTTCAATAGATTGCTCGGTTTGTGCGTGTGAACTAAATCTTGCGTAAATTACTGCTTTCTTTTTCATAATTCCTCCTTGTTGCCGAAAAGTGCTTTCGGCGTTATGTTTTTAATATCTCCGCCGTTATTTGCGAAGTCTAAAATTTTGTTTGCAAGTATGCTTGCGGCTCTTAAAATAGTGCTTTGGTCTGCTTCAAACGGAAATTTTTCCGTTTCGTTTGTGGAAAGGTTTATTTCCACCTTGTTAATTTCGTCTAAATAATGTCTTTTCAATTCTCCTTAATTTTTTATTTGTGCGGATACAATGTTCTCTTTCCTGATGGTAGAGCACCAATAAACTACACCTATATAGATGCGTTGTGTTTGTTAGTAAATCTTTAACCATATACCACAATTTTCCTCCTTAATTTTTTTAGTTGGTTTGTGGCTTGCTTTACTCTTTAATTAAGGTTTTATCCCGTTCATTAGGATTTTTGGTTTTGTATCCTACCCTAAATTTTGGAATAAAGCAAGCGTTTTTGATTAATATTTTATAAAATCATTAAATTTTTTCTTCGTGGGTTTTCTTGAAAGACTTTCACGTTGCTTAGCAACCAATTTTACTTCTTCAAGTTCGTTGGGTGCGTACTTAGATAAGAACTTCAAAAACTCCTTATGCTGTTGTAGTTCGGGAAGTTGTTTTTCGTATTTTCTTAGTTCATTAAAAAGATACTCTTTGTCCTTATCAGTCGTTTTCTTCTCTTCTTCAAGCAGTTTGTATTTAGCAATTAAGCCGACCACTTGTTTTTCAAGTCCACTTTTAAAGAAAGGCTTTTTGCCGTTAATAGCATCTTCAAACGCTATTAAATACTCTTCCAAAGGTTTTAATTCTTTTGAAAGGGTGTTTTTCTTTTCTTCAAGTTTTTTCATTTCCCACTCGTATTTAGTTGTGTGTTTTTTGTTGCTTCCAATCTCGCCACGCTCTAGTCCATAGCGATAAGCAACTTGCTCGTAAAAATCGTCTTGTAAGTTCCCAAACGAAACTTGTCCGCCTCGCTGCTCCCAAAAGTCAGAAGAACATATTTTAGGATTGGGGAGAGCGTTGTACTCGTATATTCCTTTACCATTAACGTCCTTTGCTTGAATGGGAGAACCTTTTTCGTTTCGTAAAACTTTGCCGTCACTACCTTTTGCATAAACTTTCTTTTTGCCTTGGTCAACTATTGGGACGTAGTAAAGTTGCAAGTGTGGTGTAGTTTCGTCAAAGTGAATTACGGCAGACAAAACATTTTCGTCCGTGCCGTGATAACCGATTTCTCTAAGAACAAATTTATAACAGTCGTTAAAAAATTCTAAAACTTTTGGTGGTGGCTGTTCGCCTTGCACGTATCCAAGATTTTCAAAGAACGTTTTGTCTGACGTTACTATAATTCCTTCAAAAGCAACCGACTTTTTCGTGTCCTTAAAAGTAGCGTTTGTTTTGGTTGCGATACTTTTCCATTCAGCGTTCATACCGTTTGGGGACTTTTTGAAATATAGATTAAGCGGAGTTCTTTCCACGTCTATATCTTGGTTTCGGTTGCTTCTAGAAGTTCTTTCGGTTTCAGCACCGATTTTTCCGAGCGAATTTTTTGTAAACTTTTGAACTCTTATAACCTGATAACTAATAATTTTCACCTCCTTTGACCGTTGTCAGTTTTTATTGAGCGTTTAGTTTTTTTGACACGGCTATTGCATAGCCATATCTCACTAAGATACAAACTTCGTTTTTGTATCCCGTTCGCTCTGCCGAGGGCTGATTTCCAACTTAAAATCCTGTTCATTAGGAAATTAAAAAAGCGCAAGTGTTCATTACCTGCGCAAATTAAAAAGGAGCACCTAAATAGATGCTCCAAGGTTGGCTAAATTACCCCTCCATATATAAACAAGAAAAGCAAATTTCTTCGCTTTGCTTGAAATTTAACAACCTATTGGTTGTTTGCAATAATTGCGATTTTTCGTTTGAAATGTCGTCGCAAATGCCTGTAAGCAAGCTTCCGTCATTTACTCTCTAATTATCAAGCGGTTAAAACGCCGAAATTATTCCGTAACTTTTAATTTTTTTGTAACAACCTTATTTTTATACTTTTTATCGAGTTTTTTACAATGCTCCATAAAGGCTGTTATTTGTTTTTTTATAGGGCGTGTATCGTTCTCGTCAACAACCAAAACGTAGTTTTCGTCAAGATATTTTTGATAACGTTTATTACGTTTTTCAACGTAAGGCTTTGCAATACGTTCTTCGTAAAACTCTTCAGCCGTGCACTCAAGTCGCTTAACTATTGCGTCATACTTATCTAAAAGTTTTTGAAAGTTTACGTCAGTAGGGCGTGGTTGATTTTGTTTTTTCATTTCTTCAATTCGTTCAAAGAAAGCAATAAACAACCATTGAAAACACGGTGGCTCGTATTCGTAATATTCGTAAAACCACTCACGTACTTGGCGTGGAAGTTCGTTTAATCGGTTGCCGAGTTCTAACTCGTCATACTTTTCCCAAACTCTCATAACAAGATATTTAATTGCAAAGTAGCAGTATTCTTTATAACTGTAAAACCAAGAACAAATATATTCTTGTAGTTGTAACGGCATTTCTACACGGAACACGTCCCACAAAATATCTTCGTCACCGTCGGTAACGCCTTTGTTCTTGAATTTACGCCATTGCTTTATAGCGTGAATTTCATCATCATCTTGAGTTTGACCTTTTAAGTCATCCGTTTCTATGGCGGAGAACATTTCAGTTAGACGTTTAGAAACTTCGCCTTGTGATAAGCCTACTTGTTTGGCAATCTCTTTTTGTGTAAAATTATCTTCGTAAAGGGCATAAATATCACGGTCAAGTTCGCTAAATTCTCTAATCAAAAGATTTTCAATATCTTTTTTATGTAAGAAAACATCTTCTGAGTCAAAATTTTTACTATGTAAAAAGCCGTTATCCGCACCAACGGCAGGCTTAACGTTATCGGTAAGTTTAACCGAGTGGTCTTTATGCCTACGATTGCCGTTATACATTTCGGTATCTAGTTCAACTAGCTTTTCCCATTGTTCTTCATCAACTGCAACAGAATCCAACTTGTGGTTGTTATAAAAGTAGTATAGAAACTTGCCGTTTTCTTCGGCAGGTTGTTTTTCCTTATTTAATTTATACGCACGATTAACTTTCATATTTTTCCCCTTTTTCTTTGAGTATAACATAGTAAATATGACAGTTTATGTCATATATTGTATGATATTATATAAAAAATAAGAAAATTGTCTTTATGCGTCTCAAAATTAATTTATAATCCTATTGAGACGAGCATGTAAGTTATCGTGCAAGATAACGTGTAAGATAGAGTTAAAACCTTGTCACGAAAAGTATATAAAATTCGTGAAATTTAGAGTCGGTTTCGAAAAATAAAAATTTTTAAAGTTTTGAAAGCGAGATTTGCTCCAGAAAGTTGTAAAAAACACAATTATTTGGAGCAAACATATTGTAAACCTATTGATTTTCTCCAAATAGTGTGGTATAATACAACTATCTGGAGGAAATCAATGATTATTACAACACAACAACTAAAAGAATATTATAGTTCTCTTTCTGACCCCAAGGGCAGAATTTTAAGAGACGTTAAAAATGGCAAATTGTTTCCTTTAGTTAAAGGTATATACGAAACTGACCCGAATGCAAGCGGACACAATTTGGCACAATTTATTTATGGTCCATCGTATATATCTTTTGATTTTGTTTTGCACAATCGTGGGCTAATTCCTGAAGCAGTTTATCATACGATTACTTGTGCTACGTTTAATAAGAGGAAAATAAAAACGTATAAAAATAGATTTGGAACGTTTATTTATAGAGACGTTCCAAAAGACGTTTTTAGTTTAGGTGTTATCGCTATTATGAATGGACAGTATTCCTACCAAGTAGCAACACCAGAAAAGGCGCTTTGTGATAAGCTTTATACAATATCGCCTGTTACAAGTGTTAAAGAATTAAAAAATTTACTTTTTGAAGATTTGCGAATTGACGAAGATGCTTTTAACAAGTTGAACAAGGAAGATATATTAAAAATGGCACCGTTGTATCGTTCAACGAACTTAAATTTATTAGTAAAGCTTATAGGAGAAAGAAAATAATATGCAACAAGTTTTAGCTCAAATGCTTTCCAAATATCAAATAAGAGATATAGACGATAAGAAAAATGCTATTAAAGAAATTGTGCAAGAAGTTGTTCTTTGTGGGCTTTCTCGTGGCGGGTTTTTTAAAGATGCCGCTTTTTACGGTGGAACTGCGCTTAGGATTTTCTATGGTTTAGATAGATTTAGTGAAGATTTAGATTTTTCACTTGTTTCTCAAAACCCTGAGTTTGACTTGACTAAATATTTTTCTTGTATAGAGAACGAAACTAAGTCTTTAGGGCTAAATTTTAGCGTCAGCGAAAAAGCAAAATCCTTTGATTCAAATGTTAAGTCGGCGTATTTGAAGGGAAA
>JAZQVG010000088.1:0-1133 GCA_045631625.1 Christensenellaceae bacterium | reverse complement strand
ATAATTTTAATCGTATATCTATTAGCAATAAATTTCTACGGAATTTTAATGTTAAACTTCCAAAAAAAAACAAGGCAAAATCAAGAAGATAGTTGTAAAAGCATAAGCGACACTAAACTTATTTTTGCCGGATTGCTTGGTGGTGCTTTAGGCATTTTTATTTTTATGTTTTTATTAAAATACAGAATAAAAAGTTTATTTTTAATGGTTTTAATGCCCGTTTTAATTGCAATAAACATTTATTTTATAGTATCGATATATAGGGGCGGATTTGGAGTTTATTTCACATAATCTCACTAATAATCGTCGCTATTTCTCTAACTATATCACTTGCCGTCATAGTAAAAGAATTTTGTTTTTTTTCAGCACTTTCACCCGCCAAGCCAAATAAATAGCAAGAAGCAGAAACGCAATCTATAAAATCTCTATCTCTAGTACAAACTCCCGCCATAATACCACTTAATACGTCGCCACTACCCGCTTTTGCCATACCAGGACAGCCACTTGTATTTATAAAAGTAGTTTGCCCGTCCGTAATAATACTTACGGCGTTTTTTAATGCCAAAACAACGTTATATTTTTTAGCAAAATCTTTTGCAAGTTGTATTTCATTGCCAAGCACATCATTTTTATCAGCATTTATTAGCCTACAAAACTCTCCAATATGTGGCGTCAAAGCAACTTCACACTTTCTATCAAGTAATACTTCAATGCCATATTTAGCAAGGGTATTTAGCCCATCAGCATCAATTATAAGCCTACCATTATAATTTTTTAATAAATAAGTAAGTATTTTATAGTTATCTTCAGTTACCCCTACGCCCATACCAAATGAAATACTGTCAAAAGCCAATAATTTGCTTAAAAATATTTCATTATAAACTAAAAACCCACCATCGTCATCGCAGACGCTAACGGTACACTCTGGATTTAACATTGATAAAGCGTTAAACAAGCAGTTTGGAATAGCCAAATTTGAATACCCCATACCCATTTTAAATGCAGAAAGTGCATTTAGCGACAATATTGCACTGCCAGGGTATTTTTTGCTACCACCAAAGACACACGACTTTTTAAAATTGCCTTTATTAACGTTACTTTTATAAACGGGAAAAAACTTCTTAAGTTCCTTT
>JAZQVG010000087.1:0-10485 GCA_045631625.1 Christensenellaceae bacterium | reverse complement strand
ACTCTTCTAAATCATCAAAACTTTCTTCTTCATTTACATTGCCATTATCTTTGTTTTCGGCTTTAATGGCGAATTGCCTTGCGTAAAACCCAAGTTAATCAACTCCATTACAATAGTATAAAAACCTTTTTCGGTTTTAATTTCTATAAACTCTTCAACCGTCATTTCAGGGTTTTCTTCCATTGCTTGTTGTATTTCTTCTTCCGTTGGTGTTTCGGTATAATCTTCTAAAATATTATATTCATTGCAAAATTCTAATAATGCTTTTGCATAATCTTTATAAGAAGAATATCCTTCAATATTAGTTTCGCCATATTCAAGCATTTGTGGTAATAAATACTCAACAATTTCTTTTTTATAATAATTTGACTTTTCTCCAAATTCCATTAAAAGAAGTGCTTTATTATTGTCTTCTTCTAAACTTTCTATAAAGTCTTTCTTGTTTGTAATTAAATCTTTTACACCTTTTTGGTTTAACAATTCCCAATATTTAGGAAATTTTCTAAACCCTTCTACTGCTAAAACTCTTGTAATTCCTAATGAAAAACTAAAGTTATCAATGGTAAAACTCTTTTTTAACACTTTGTATGGTATAACTGCCATATTATCTTTCCTTCCTTTCTTGCCTTCTTGTTGTCAAATTAAAGGTTTAGCCTTCTTTTTAACATATAAAGCCTAACTTAATAGGCTTTAGTTTTTAATATTAAGCAGTTTTTAATGAAACGGTAATTTTTGAACTAGCGTCGTCATAACTTCCATTATAACCTTTTCTTAATTTAACGCCTGTTGCAAAAGTTACTTGAATAGGCATTGAAAGTATAGAGTTAATTTCGCCACCACCTAAACCTACATTAAACGAACCAACCCAATCAAATACAGATTTGCTATCTGAAATTAAAAGACAAAATCTATATTTTGCATTTCTACCATTTGTATCAATAAGGTCTTGTAAGTTTTCATAAACTTCTCTACTAAATTGTGCAGTAAAACTATCCGTTGGCGTTGCTTGAAGACCTGCTTCATAAGTTCTTTGAGTATCACTCATTGTGGTACTTTCAATTTCTTCAACATCTCCAATCATATCAGGGAAATTAGTTATATCTGCAACCTTTACATAAGAAGTAGGCAATGAGGAAATGGCAATGCTTTTATAATCGCCTGTTACAACAGTAGCACCTTTTAAATCGCTTTCACTTGCGATACCTAAAAACACTCTAATAGTGGTATCTGCCATAAAATTTATTCTCCTTTATAAAATGTTTTTGTTCTATTGTTATATTGAAACTCTCCCCTTATAATTCTTCTACAAACATTTCTATCAATGTTTAAAATAGGAGCGTTTCTTGTAATGGTAATATTTCCTGAAACTTGTCTTAATGCTAAAAGTATCAAAGTGCTTAATTTATAAGAACTAAGTGTTTTATCTATATTACCTATATCTGTCGTAAAAAATTCAATACTAAAAGAAACCGAAGATATTTCTTCTATTTCACTTGAATTAGACCATTGTGTATTTGGTGTGCTTTCTATTGAAACAATAACACAAGGAAAATGTGGCTTTTCTTTGTTAGTGTTTGCTTCAAACATAGAAGAATAAAACTTTAAATCTCTATTACCAAAAAACTTAAACCAATAATTTTCTTCATATCTACTATCGGTTTTATAAAAATCGGCAATAGCGTGTTCAAAAGTTTCCTTCATTTGTAATTCGTCAAAATATAAATTATCCATATTTTATTACCTATATCTTTTAATTGCAGTTCTAATCTTTGTTTGAAGTTTAGTGCTTAATTTTTTCATTTCTCGTTTCATTACACTTCTTGCATTATACATATAATTTACAGGCATACTTGTATTTACAATGTGTAAATTGCCTTCTAAATCATAATATCCCCAATATCCACCTTCTTTTCTTGTGTATTTAGGAATATATCCACTTATTGGTCGATTTTGTGTATCTAATGAAAAATTAGCATCAATACCTGCACCATATTCGGCATAATACATTTCATATGCTATTTCAGGGTTTCCCGAAATAGGGGCATAGATTTTATATTCTTTTGGAGCAACTTGCATAAGACCAATTTCATTTACAAGTTGCGAACCGTGTTTTTGAGTAAATTGCGAATAAGATAACGCTTTTGAAAGATTTAATTGAGCCTCATCTAAACCTTTTCTTGCGATTTCGGCTATTTCTTTATCAAGACCTTTTAATTCCTTAATAATTCCATCTATGTTTTTTGAAATGTCTTTACCTTTTATGATTACACTCATATCAATCTTCCTTTTTAAAGTGGAATATTGTAAAGTTTCCCTTTATTTCACTATACAAAAGATTTATTCTATCTTTGATAGAATTTATATTGTCAGGCTTTTGTTCCCAAACTTTTGTTAATATGTTAATAGGACAAAAAATATCGTTTGATATAGTTGCAACTTTTTTATCAAAGTCGTAATCAAGCGTTATTTCTAATATTTCCCCAAGATATTCTATCCAAAGACTATGTGTGTTTTCTAAATTAGATTTTAAATAAATCTTATATAAACCATCTACAACAGGCGTTTTGCCTTTAATAATATGGGTTGCAACTTCTTTATTGTCTAAAGGTGTTTTACCAACCCATATTTTACTAAAGTTATTTATATACTTTACTTCTTCTTGTAGAACAAGCGTAGCGTTGTAATCTAATGTTTCTCCATAATAATCAATAAATTTAGTGCTATCATAGGAAGTAAATTGCCCTTTTGCTTCTAAAACTTCGCCATAATATATATCATTGTCTTTCTTACCTATTTGATAAGAATAATAAAATATACTACAATCTTTATTTCTTATTCTCTTTGGCATAATTACTCCTAATCTTTTGGCATATCAAATCTTGAACTTGGAAAAACATACCCAGAAGGTTTTATATAATGTGGAATATCTCGTGATAAGATAGGCGATAAAATATGAGAACTTTCATATTCGTCAACAATACCATTTGCCGACCTATGAGTTGAGCCTTCTACACCTAAATAGTTGTAAAGAATAGATACACAATTTACAAGAGTATTATCCCAATCTTTTTTATATGAAATTGCTTGCGAGTGTATCATAATTGCACTAAAAGCACTTTCTATGAGTTCTTGTGCAAGGTCTTGATTTTCTTTAAGTTCAGGAACTTTTATATACACTCTTTTTAATATAATATCTTTCCAACTACAATTATTCATTATGTATTATCCTCTTTTAGGTGGTCTGCCTTTACGAATACTATCTGTTTCGGT
The DNA here is from genome assembly GCA_045631625.1 of Christensenellaceae bacterium. Classification (GTDB taxonomy): domain Bacteria; phylum Bacillota; class Clostridia; order Christensenellales; family Borkfalkiaceae; genus UBA1259. Next base: position 7,215 of record JAZQVG010000087.1, on the reverse strand, counting down.
TTTTTCAGTTTCTTCGCCAATAAGCGAGTGGCTTAATATTTCCATAAACGGTTTATAAGCCACTATTTGCTTATCAGTCATTATTAACTCATATTCATTGTCGGCATAATATACATTGTTATTAAAAAATATAATATTTTTTGCTTTTATTTTAAGTTTGTATATTTTTGCCATAATTTTTACCTATCTATTATGCTACGGCAATAGTTCCAATGAGCATACTGTTAATGTCTTTAATAGCAGGTACATAAAGAGCCGAGCCTTTAGTCCAAACGCCTGCTGGGTCAGTTGACTTCCAAATAGTAAGAGCGACAAGCATTTTTTCGCTAAATTCGTGCTTACCGTCGTCAAGCAATCTTTCTTCAGGGGTTACACCATATAAACCTTCGCCTAAAGCACCTAAAGTGTTTACAAAAGTAATTGTGTTTTCCTTAAAGAACTTGTGTACAGTATTTGATTTAAGGCTATCTTTATAAACTTCGTCAATAGCAACAAAGTTAATTCCAAATTGACCTTCTATCCAAGTCAATAATGCTTTATCGGTTAAAACATCAGACTTGTTAGCCCAATAACCTTGAATACCTTTGTTTGCTAACATATAGCCTACAACTTCAGAAGTAGTAAATGCTCTAACAATTACAATACCTTTTCCACTTGCAACAGTCTTTACATTTCTTAAATCCCCAATAATGTCATAATTAGGGTCAGCCCAATTACCAAGAGCAATTTTGTTTGAAGTAGGCATATGATAATCTACTTCCATTTTTACATTGTTTTCATTTACAGTAACCTTACCTGTTGAAAGAAGTTCCATATTCATAACTTCTGCACGAGTAAGAACTCTTGAAATCATATTGCCTGCGTCGTCATAAACAAATTCTTTTAAAAGACTGTCAGACGGATTAGCACCAAGCATAGTTGCTTGTCTTTCAGTTAAGTTAATCTTTTCTTTAATAAACATTTGTTCGATAGAGATTTCTTCAAAATCAGGTCTATCGCCAATTCTTGCTTCACTATCAAGAGAGTGAACTTTTGCCATTACAGGAATATTTCCACCTTCTACAAGTTGCTTATATCTAAACTTAACATCTTGAACTTTTACCGCAGGAAAAAGTTGACTTCCTTTAAATGCGGTTTGATAATTATATGCTTTTGAATATTCAACTAAATCTTTTTCTCTAACTAAATTTAAAATATCTGCCATAATTTCCTCCTATTAGTAAGGTCTTGTAACCGTATCTTCTTTTACAGGGTCTGCAAACAAACCTTGTGAAGCAAAAGTAGTGAGAGTTGCACTTTCAACAACTTTTGGAAGAGCCGTTGCGGTGTTAATAAAATGTCCTGCCGTCATAAGTGGTGCAGGCACTTGATTAGTTGCATTGCTACCTGTTACATCAATGTCTTGAAAAACAAGACCAGTAATTTTACCAGAAGTGAAAACAGTTCCTTGTTTTACAATTTTACGAGTTTCGCCGTCAACCACTTCGTCAACTGCTAAAGTTGCGTGGGTAACTGCGTCAAGACCAATCGTATCAAGTTTAAGACTTACTTCACTTGCGAGAAAGTTTGGGCGATTGTAATTTGCCATAAATTAAGTTCTCCTTTTGTTTTTATATTTTTTTAAAAGTTTATTATTTTTGTTTCTTGTTTTTCACTATGTTTTTTTGCGTATTTTTCTGCTTCGGTTTCCGTTTTTCCACCATTACCATTTCCGTCAGGTCTTGGTTGTTGTGATTGAACTTTTGCCAAGAAGTCTTTTTCATACTTTTCAGTATATTTTTTTCTTGCTTCTACAAAAGCATTTGCACTCTCCAAATTTTTTGCTTGGTCGCTACCAAGATTTGATATAAGAAGATTGATTTCTTCTTCTGCAAACAAATTACTTGCTTTAAAAACTTGTTCTACTTCCCTTTTATTAAAAAGCCTTTCTTTTTCTTCAAATTCTTTTAATCTTGCTTCAAATTTTTCGTTTGCAGTCATTTCGGCTTCTTGTGCAAGTTTATCACGAATTTCTTTTTCAAGATTTGCACGAAGTTTTTTTTCCGCATTTGAACGAGCAGTTTCACTTGCTTGGTTTCTTTCCCTATCTAAATCGGCAGTAAATGCTTCATTGTCAAAAATAGGTTTGCCATTGTCGTCAAAGGTTACATAGTCTTTTAATTCTTTTGCCATTAAATTTCTCCTCCAATTCGTGTTTTAACTTTCTTCCAATTACTCGTATTACTTATTAAAACCCAAACCGTAATAAAATTATATATTTATAAACGCTTATAGCGATTATATCGTTATTGTTTCAGTTGGTACTTGTGTAGGTGGTGTAGTTGTTGTTTCAGTTGAATTACTTGCACCACCGTTCACTATTGAATTATAGTCAGTTCCATTTTGCTTTGCTTTTTTTGCTCTTTGAGTTATTTCACTTGGGTCAGTTCCGCTATTAGAAAGCAATAAACTATCTTCCATAGAAACACCATTTGCAAAATAAGTGGCAAATGCTTGTGCAGAACTTATTATGTCGTCGTTTAAAGTTCTCATAAACTTACAACGAACTTCATAAGGCATTAAGTTTTGCAATCTATTATCATTAGCAATTTGACAATATTTTATACACAATGCAACAAATTTAAGTTCGGCTTTATCCATTTTAGGAATAATAATTCCTGCATTGTTTTCCAAATCTCTAAATCCGTTACGATATTTAACTGCTTGACCTGTATCGCCACCGCCACCACCACGCTCTTGTCTATTAGGAACACCTACTGTTTCTTGTATCAATAAATCAAGATAATCTGAATATTGTTGTAAACCAGTTTGTTCTAAAGCATTTTTAAGAATTTCAACTGACGGCTTATTTTGTGGGTCTGAAACTTTTAAACTTAACAAACGACTATTTAAAGCGTCTTGTTTGTCTTTGTCAGTTTCAAATACACAGTTAGTAAGAATTAAAACATAGTCAACTATTTGTTGAACATCGTCTTGTCTTGTTGAAATAAGTTGGTTACGAAGTGTTAAAAGGTCTTTTGCTACTTCCCAATCGCCTTTTCTAAAAGCATTTCTTTCTACTTCTATTAAAGGTATTTTTTGATAAGGAAGTGGATATGCGTCAAATTCTTTGCCGTTTACTACTTGTTTAACAATATCATATCCTTCGCCTGTTTCACTATCTTTTAAAACATATTGATAATATTTAGTCCAACAAGTATATTGATTTCCTTTTTCTTCGCCTGTTTTTTGGTCGTAATATTTACCAATTAAAAAACCCATAACTTCTCTTGGTATTGGAGTGTCCGAATACACCACACCTGCGTTTTGTGGGTAAATCATAGTTTCATTGATAACAAAAGGAATACCGTTTTCTTCCATTTCTTCTTGTGTAGCAGGTAAAGCCAATTTATAGCCTAAACCACAAATGCTTGCACATAAAGTAGCCATAGTTGTACTATCGTGATTATGTTGAGTATCAAGCATAGCCGAAAGCACTTCTATTTGTTTTTGTTTAGAAAGTTGTTCTTCCGTCAACTCACTTTCATCTTCGTTATCAAGGTCTTTATAAAGATATTTTATCGGTTCTCCAAAACAATATCCGTTAAGGGTTCTTGTTAAAGCCCAAGCAGTTGGAACGGAAATTATGTTATTTATATCACTTCTTTGTACTTTGTCTTTAGACCACCACTCAGGGTTATTAAGATAAATATTAAAAAGTTCAGTTTCTTCTTCTACATTAGTTTTATGAACTGCTAATGCCGAAGCAAGAATATTTTTAACCGTTTCCAAGTCTTGTTTTTCGTCATTGATTATAGAAAGGTTAGTTTTTAATATTTTTCTGCCAAAATATTTGCTTGAAGTATCAAAATCACTCATTTGTTTAATTTGTTTCCTTTTTTTTGCTTAAATTTTAGGCATTTTGCCTTTCTATATTTTTTACTCTAACACCAAAAACAAAAACTGTCAAGACTTTTTTGCAAATTTTTACAAAAAATATTAAAAATTTTTGTTAATTTTTTCCGTTTGAGTATTCTGCCATAATATCTTCAACTGATTTTGTAGAAGAATTTATGTTTAAAATGTTAATATTTTGATTGTCGTTATCTCTTAAATTGTGAACTGCTTTTGCAATAAATATACCTGTTACTGCGTTAATTCTATCGCCTTGCATTGTTTGTAAATGATTTTCGGTAAGTTTGTCTAAAATCATATTAACAATAGCCCCTCTTTCGTTGTTTTGGTTTTTATGTTTTCTTAAAGTGCCTTCAGATATACCCATAAATTGAGCAAAAGTATAAGAAGTAGGTAAAAATACAGTTTTTTCGTTTAATTTGCTAAAAACTGAATAAAAAGCGTTAAACCCTACTTTGTAATCTTCTTCAGTCAATTCACGTCTATTTCGTTTTTTTAGGTATTCGCAAGTAGAAAAAAACCTATTAGACAAATAAACTTGCAAATTGCCTTCAAAACTATCAAAATCAAAATCTTCTATTTCTTGTAAAGCGTTTTTTTCATAATCTTTAAGAGAAATTTCAAATTCTTCTGTAACCATAGGTAATGGTTTTTCTCTTGTTGCCATATTTTTTACTAATTTTGCCATTTCTTGCCTCTTTATTTATATTGGTAATTTTTTTGCCGTTTTTATTGTATTTTTTCTATTTTTATTTATAATTTCTTCACTTGCAAACATTGATAAACTATCAGGAAAGTCGTCGTGTTGCGTGCTATCGCCACTATATTGAGTTAATTGATAAACTGCAAAACCCATAGGTGTTTTAGTATTAGCAAATTTTTCACTTGGAAAAACAATATTGTTAATTATAGTATCTGCCATATCTGCAATTCTACCTTGTTTGTTACCAACTGAATAAATATGTTTCATAGTACACCACTTTTCTGCACCACTTTTAGTCTTTTCTAATTTTTCCTTTAAAGCAACGCCTAAAGAAGTATCTATATTTTCTTCGTAATAACACCGAACAATAACATTTTGGATAATTTTTTTAACAATTTTGTCGTAAAGGTCTTTTACCGACTTTTTTTCAAAGATTATATCTACTAAATAATACTTATTTGTTGGAATATGTAATCTAAAAATAGGCATAGAAAAGAAGTCGCTTGCTCTTCGTCTTGTTGGGTCTATACTTGCATAAGCAAATTGCCCCATTTCGTTATCAGGTGGAAGTTCGTCATAGAATTTAAGATATTCTTTTGAAAAAATCAAGCCTTCGGCAGGAATAGGTTTTTGTCGCCAAGTACAAGCATAATCGTAAGCACTCATACTATCACGCTTATTTTTAAGAGCCTTTGTAGAAATAAATTCAGGAAAAGCACTTTCGCCTGTTTCATCTTCGCAATCGTTTAAAATTACTATTGTTTCTTTATCTGCCGAAATATAAGTATTTAAAAATCTATTGTCTTTGGTAAAACCGTCTTGTAATGCTTTTTGAATTTCAGTTGAAAAAACATCAAAAGGGTTAAACATAGTGCCTGTTAAAATAATAAACATTTCTTCTTCATCTTCAAATCTATCCATAAAGTCGCCGTTGAAAAGGTTTACTATTTTTGTATGAATAGCAATGTTGCTACTTTCTTGTTGTCCTCTTGACGGGTCGTCAAATATACCTAATTGACATCTAATAGAGTTTAAAGCACTATCTCTTGTAGTAAATATAGAAGTATTTGGTTCGTATTCGCAACCTAATAAACCCCACTCGCCTTCCGAGCCTTTGTTAAATGGGTTATAAACACCTGACGGACTAATAAATTCTTTATTTTCTGGGTAAATATCAAAAATTAGTTTATTAAGAATTAAATTAGTAGTTTGCCTACTTTGTCTTAAAATATTTTCGTCTTTATTACCTACACGAAGAACGCCACCTCTTTTATCAAGTATCATAGACAATTCAGAAAACATTTCATTTAAAGTGTTACAAAGAAACGATTTACCACTTGACGGCATTGTAGAGAATATAATTTTTTTAGGTCTAATATCATATTCGGTGTTTTTACTATCAGGCATAGAAAGACCGAATTTTTTTAATAAGCCTTGATTAAACCACCAAACAGCACTTTGTAAAACCCTTTCTCTTGACGGATAACTCTTTTTAGATTTTTCTTTTTCAAGATAATGAATATTCCAATGTATAAAATATCTACTTGCAATAGCCATTTGTTTTTCTTTAAGAGTAGTATATAAATATTGCAAGTTTGAAAGAGAAACTTTCGAGCCGTCTTTTGGGTTAATAGTATTAGTTATTTCGCTTTTATCAAAACGCCACATTTCAACACTTTTTTTATATTCGGGGTTTCTTAAAGTACAACATTTATTTTTAATAAAATACCTAAAATTTAAAACATATTCGAGCAAATCTATAATTGACGGTAAAGTATATGAATAAGCCATACACGAAGCCTTAAAATCGTTATGTTCAAACATTGCTTCGGTTAAAAGGCACATAGCCTTAATTCTTCTTAATTCGTTGTCTAATGCTTGACTATTAGGAGAAAAAAGAGTTTTGTCTTTAATAAGCGTATTAAATGCTTTTTCTATTTTTTTTGTTTGCTCATTATTAACTTTATGTCTTACCCTTAATAACTCTTCCATATTTTATCTCTCTAAATTCTTTTTGCTTATCTTCCAAAACCTTTGCTTGTTTCCTTTTTCGTTTTTTTGCAAACTTTTTAGCAAATTCACTTTTCTTGTTGTCGTATTTTTCTATATAAACACCTTTTATACTATGAGTACCTAAAGGGGTTTCGTCGTGAGCATAAGAAAACATTTCGTTGTTTTGGCTTTCTCTTCCTAAAAAACTTACATCTACACCAATTTTTTCGCTTAATTTTTTTGTTGTTTTAGTAGTAATATAACTTTGATTATTAAAAAACATATTTACACCATTTGCGTTAAGAACATCATCTAAATCTATGTTTTTAGAAATTGCGAAAAAAACTTCCCCATCAAGAATATTTCTAACAAGCCTTTTCTTTTCAATTTTAGGCTTTACATACCCTTTCTCGTAACTCATATATTTTATCACTCTCTATTCTTAAACTCTTACACCAATAATCTATTTCTTTATCGTTCCAATCTTTATCAAACCTATGATTTAAAACATAACTTACTGCTTGTTTCGTTACCCCCATACGCCTTGCCAACTCTTCTTGCTTTATTCCCCTGTTCTTTACAATAGTCTTTATTCTTTCACTTATTTGCTTACTCTTTTCCATAGC
>JAZQVG010000086.1:0-7972 GCA_045631625.1 Christensenellaceae bacterium | reverse complement strand
TTCTTTGTTGTTTTTTAACCCGTCTAAAGCCTTTCTATATTCGTTAGTTATAGTGGCTACGTAATATGGTCTCCTTGCCCTACCTTCAATTTTAATACTATCTACGCCTGCGTCTTGTAAAAGTTTAAGATGGTCAATCATATTAAAATCTTTCGCACTAAGTAAATATCCTTGTTTTACCCCTTTTCCACCTTTAAGCAAGGTATAAGGAAGCCTACAAAGTTGTTTGCATTTTCCCCTATTGCCACTTGCATTATTTAGTAGAGAAGAAAGATAACAGTTGCCCGAAAAACACACGCATAAAGCACCGTGGCAAAAATACTCAATCTCTAAATCGGTATTTTGTTTTATACGCTTGATTTCGTTTATAGGCGTTTCCCTTGCCAAAACCACACGCTTAACGCCAAACTGTTTTAAGTAAAGCGCACCTTCAAGGTTATGTATTGCCATTTGGGTGGAAGCGTGAATTTCAACATTAGGGTAAAGTTTATTCACAATGCTAATTAACCCTAAATCTTGCATAATAAAAGCGTCAACACCTAAATTATAAGCGTCAACTACTAAGTTTAAAGCATCTTGCATTTCGCTATCGGTAAATAAAATATTGATAGCCAAAAAGACCTTTACGCCAGAAATATGGGCAAAGTCTACTGCTTGACTTAAATTTTCAATTGTAAAACCGTCAATATTATTTCTTGCGTTATAGTCGTTTACGCCAAGGTAAACTTCATCAGCACCATTTTGTACCGCAACTTTAAGACTTTCGAAATTGCCGACGGGCGATAAAAGTTTCATATACTTGATTTTAACACACTAATTAATTTTTAGCAATAAAATAAATATTAACCTTGAAATTTACTGCAAATAGTGATAAAATAGTTATATAATTTTTTAGATAAATAAAAAGGAGATAAAAAAGTGGAATTTAACGTTAATTCTTGGATTATCTATCTGCTTGTTGCAATTATCATTACAGCAGTTTTAGGTCAATCTATATTCTTTTTAATGCGTGCCTTAAAGCGTGCAAAGGAAAAGGGTATGGACAAGGCTAAACTTAGGGGTACAATTACTTCTTCTATTATGTTTACAATTGCGCCTGCAATAGCAATTTTGGTGGGGGTTATCTCCCTTTCAAAAAGTTTGGGTATCGCACTTCCTTGGCTAAGACTTTCAATAATAGGCTCACTTTCTTACGAACTTGTTGCTGCTAAAAATGCGTTTGGTGCATTTGGTATTGAAATGGGCACAGCCATTACAGACCCACAAATTTTCGTTACCGTTGCTTGGGTAATGACTATCGGTATTATAACGGGATTAGTTTTACCACAACTACTAACTAAGAAAATTCAAAAAGGTTTAATTTCGATTGAAAACAAAGATAAAAAATGGGCAGAAATTCTAAATACTGCTATGTTTTTGGGTATGATTTCTGCATTTTTAGGCTACGTATTCTGTAACGTTGATAGGTTATGGCGTTCTGTTGGCGGCATATTTACGGCGTCAAATGGTGATAAGTTTACTTCAACAAGTGGTTTAGTGCCAATCTTGGTTATGGTTTCATCTTCAATCGTTATGGCTGTACTTGGTATTATTAGTAAAAAGACTAAGGCGCGTTGGATTAACGACTATGCTTTGCCTATCTGCTTGCTTGTAGGTATGGCACTTGCAATTCCGTTTACTAATTGGTTAGGAGGTGCAATCTAATGAAAGACAATAAAAATTTATCATATTTAGATAGAGTACATAAAGACGGGCAAACTTGGGCGTGGATTATTTTTGGTTTAGTAATTTTATTCCCAACCCTTTTATGCTTAATTTTTGCAGTTATACCTGATTTTGGTGCATTGCTTAAAGGATTGCTTGCAACAATTCCTGTATATTGGACGGTCGGTATTATTGAAATATTTACTTACGTGCCTATGCTTGGTGCAGGTGGCTCATACCTTTCGTTTATTACGGGTAATATTTCTAACTTAAAACTTCCTTGTGCTATAGGTGCTATGGAAGCGGCTGAAGTTAAACCAAGTAGTGAAGAAGGCGAAATTATTTCAACAATATCTATCGCCGTTTCAAGCATTACAACCACTATTATTATCATTATCGGTGTAATTTTATTGCAACCTTTAACACCTGTTTTAGATTCGCCTGTATTAAAACCTGCTTTCGACCAAGTTATACCTGCATTGTTTGGCGGGCTTGCAGTAGTGTTTATTTCTAAAAATTGGAAACTTAGCATTGGGCCTATTATCTTTATGCTTATACTATTTGTTTTCGTGCCAGCGTTAAACGAAGGTACGGTTGGTATTATGGTACCTGTAGGCGTATTGCTTACTTTAGGCTTGGCAAGAATTATGTATAAGAAAGGTATTATTTAATTGGAGAAATTATGGAAGATTATATTTGGGTATGCATACTTGCCGTAGTAGTGATATTTTTAGCAGTTTTACTTATTAGAACTTGGGCGTTTAAGCCAAAAAAACTTGCTGAAATTGATGAAAGTGAAGTTAGTTTTGATAAAGATAGGGCTGTAAAAACGTTGAGTGAACTTATAAAGTGTAAGACTATTTCCAATTATGATAGAAGTTTAGAAGACGATAAAGAATTTGACAAGTTGATTTCACTACTTCCTACTCTTTACCCAAAAGTGTTTGAAAAATGTCAATATTTAGAGTTTGAAGATAGGGGAATACTTTTTAAACTTTCTGGTAAATCTCACGATAATCCTACCGTATTTATGGCACACTACGACGTAGTGCCTGTTTTGGCAGAAAGATGGGAGAAACCACCTTTCTCTGCTGAAGTTATAGACGGTGTAATGTGGGGTAGGGGTACGCTTGACACCAAAATTACTTTTAGCAACTCATTACTTGCGATTGAAACGCTTTTAGAACAAGGCTTTGTGCCTGAAAACGATATTTATTTAGCGTATAGTGGCAATGAAGAAGTTATGGGCAAGGGTGCACAAAATATAGTAGACTATTTCGAAAAGGAAAATATTGTGCCGGCACTCGTTTTAGACGAAGGTGGGGCAGTAGTTTCGGGCGTTTTCCCTGGCGTAAAACAACCTTGTGGACTTATTGGTATTGCCGAAAAGGGATTTATAGACGTAGAATATAAGGTAAATTCTAACGGTGGGCACGCTTCTGCACCAAAACCACATACGCCAATAGGTATACTTGCAGATGCAGTTAGTAAAGTGGAAAATAACCCTTTCCCATTTTATTTAACTAAGCCTGTAAGTGAAATGTTTGATAATTTAGGCAGACACTCAAATTTTGTTTACCGTTTGATTTTTTCTAACCTTTGGCTATTTAAAGGAGTGCTAAATTCTATATGTAAAAAGGGTGGCGGGGAAATGAACGCTTTGGTGCGTACAACCGTTGCGTTTACCATGGCAAAAGGTAGCGACGCTTCCAACGTTATTCCGCCTGAAGCAAGCGTAGTTTCAAACATTAGGCTTAACCCTATGGACACGGTTGATAGTGCGATAGAAAGGCTTAAAAAGACAATAGATAACGACCAAGTACAAGTTAACGCTATCAGGGGTTATAACCCAAGTAGAATTTCTACTACTGATAGTGTAGGGTATAGAAAAGTTGCTAACGCTATCGCTTCTACTTGGAAAGGCACGATAGTTTCGCCATATCTAATGGTACAATGTTCTGACAGTAGGCATTACGGCAAAATTAGTGATAAGGTGTATCGTTTTTCTTCAATGGATTTGACTAGTGAAGAAAGGGGCACGATACACGGGAATAACGAAAAAATAAGACTTGAAACAATTTACAAGTCTTTAGAGTTTTATATTAGATTGGCAAAAAATTGCTAAAATTAAAATTGATTTAAACTTAAAGGCAAGGGTTTTGTCGCTAATCACGTAGGGAATAGCGACAACTAAATAAATCCGTAAACGGATTTGTGATATTTGTCTAACGACAAGTGTTATTGCTAACGCAGTTTTATTTGCCTAAAGGCAAGTTGGGGATTTATTTAATATAACTGCAACTAAAAGTTGCAATATCACGCAAAACTTGTTTTGCATATCACTTTTAGCCACAAGGCTAAAAATACAACTTAATATTTTATGTAAAAGAAAAGCACACTACCTTTCACTTCTAGTGAAGTGTAGTGTGCTATAGTTTTGTTATGGGTAAAGACACCTTAATGGGCAGAGCCCTTTTACCTTGCCTTTTTCATTTAAGTTGATAATTTCAGTTATTACAAGCATAATGGTTGCAGTAAGCATTTGAGGGGCTGCAGAAAATTCTGCACAATCAATCATACCGTAAATAGTAAATGCAGAAAAAGCCATAAACACAACCATTGAAAAGGCGTTATTGTTTAAAGTTATTATTTTATACCTTGAATAAAAGTAATAGATATAAACTACAACACCAAAAATACCCATACACGCTATAACTTGAAAGAGTGTAGAGTGAAACCAAAAATACTTAAAAAACCCATAGAAATAATCTAAAAAGTTCGCATCATAATAGCCTAAGCCTACCCCGAAAATTGGGTTTTTTCTAAACAATTCCAACGCTTTTTTATAGTAGTTTGTTCTACCGTTATCTTGATGTATGCCTTCAGAGTATTTTTTAATTAACTCACCAAAACAATTAGTTTCTATATGTATGATTGTTAAGATAGTTGTGATAAGCAAAATTATTATTAGTAGGGAAAATAGTTGTTGGCGTTTTTTTCTATTAGCATAGAGAAAAAGTAGTAAAAAGCAAATTGGCGAAAGTACACAAACGGTACCAAAAACACCATCGCTACCCGTTGCGATAATGCCTATTATTTGAAAAACGAAAGCGATTAAGCAGAGTAAAAAGTATTTTGTTTTTATCGCTAAATACATACTAAAGAATATTGAAACTAACAAAAAGGTTGCCACACCGTTAATATTTCCCCAGCCTATATCGTGGTAAAACGGATTAGAAGTCTTTAAAGACGACAAAATACATTGGATAGAAACGACAATTCCACTAATCGTCATTACAAAAGAATAATAGGTTGGCAAATGTACGTTTTTATTAGGTTTAATACTATTTCTAAAAAAGGCGTAAACAAATAAAAGCAACGGCCCTGTTTGGAAAATGGTAAGCAATCCGTTATAATAGTCGCCCAACTCTAAAGAAAAAAGCCCGCCACAAAATAGCGCAACACTAACTAAGCATAACGGCAAAAATAAATTGCCGAAAGTAAATTTTTCAGAATAAATAATTAGCCTAAAAACAAAAGAGAATACTACGGGTATTGCAATGGCTAAAAGGGTAAATAGCCCACCCGTAAAAACTGAGTTTCCACTAAAAGAAAACAGCCACATAGTCATAAGTGGCAAAAATGGCGTTTGTTCTTTATAAAAAACAAGCAAAAAACAAATTAAAAAAACTATTATTGCAAAACCTATGAAAGACAAGTTTAATAGATAACTAAAAAGTGCAACAAAAGCCACGAATACGGGGAAAACGTATCCGTAAAAAATATCTTTAGTTTTGTATTCAACTTTACCAGCAAAGTCTAAAATGGTTTTTTTAACGCTTGTCATAAGGGTATTTAACCACAATTATAAAATTTTGTCAATAGTAATGCATTTACCCGTTTTTCTTACACAGGTCAAAATAATTAAAAATACTATTGCTTTTTTTTTAGTTTTGGTTTATTATATAATATGTATAAATATAAAACATTTAGGGGACGGGCATATAATGTCAAATTATAACGAAGAAAAAAATGCAGAATTTTCTTTGAGAGATTTTTTTAATATCATAAAAAGAAATTTACTGTTGATTTTAGTGATAGTTATTCTCTGTGGTGCAGTGGGCTTTGTTTATTCTAATTACAGAAAGCCTTACTACGTTGCTACACAAGAAATAAACTACAGTGCAAGGGAACTTAAGACGGAAGGTGGCGTTGCTTCGGGCGATTCTGTTGCAAACATCAATATGATGGACAGTCTAAAGGAAACCGTAATGGATTTCTGCTTGCAAGAAGTGGTTATTTATCGTGCAAACTATTATTACAATAAGTTTGCAAATAGCAATATGTCACTTGAAGATTTTGTTAAAAAGTATGAAGTTGAAGATGATTTTACTTATGGTGCAGATAAGGTGGACACAAGTTCTATCCTTTTAAGCAATATAACAATTACTTCGCCTAAAGGCTCAAATGCCGATACGGTTTATTACTTTAAACTTAGTTATAAAGATAGCGTTGAGGAAGAAGCAGTAAACAAAGTAAAATTATTGCTTTTGGCGTTTTCTAAAGAAGTAAATTCTACCGCAAACAATACTGATAAATATTTTGGTAACAACTTAGAAATTATCCTTACCGATAGGGGTTTTGCAGGCACTACTACAGACGTAAGCCAAACTAAGATTATCGTTATATTCTTATTGGTTGGCTTTGTGCTTGCAGCCATTATAGTTTACTTAAGGATATTGCTTGATAATACTATAAAGGACGAAGAAACGTTAAGGCGTTTGACGGGGGCAAACCTTTTAGCGCACGTTAATCAGGAGGTGAAGTAATATGAGTGAAAATAATAACTTCGTAGAACAATCTTCTGTATTATTGTTGTTAAAATATTTACTTAGTAAATGGTTTTTAATATTGATTATTACTATTGCTTGTGGTGCTTTAGGCTATGGCTTTTCCGTATGGCGTGCCGTTCCAGAATATACTGCAAGGCATACTTTGATTTTTAAGACGTCTATTTCTGAAGAAGATATTAAAAACTTATCAGCGACGGAAATGACGCTTGCTAAAATTTATCTTCCAACTGCTGAAAACAATATCAAATCACCTATTTGTGTAGACAAGGCTACCAAAATCTATCAAGAAAAAACGGGCAACGAAGATGGCATTTCAAAGGGAAGTATCGGTATTAACTATGGTAGCGATAGTTTGATTTTCAAAATTAGTTATAAGTCAACTACTGCAGAAAGTGCTATTAAAAAACTTGAAGCCGTTATTGAAGCGGCTAAAGAAATTTTGGCAGAAGAAGGTACAAGCCCTGCTAAAGAAGTCACACTTGTGCCTGTTCAAAGAGAGATTATTTGTTCGCCTACAAACAGTACTGCAAAAACTAAAACGCTTTACGGTGCGGCAATTGGCCTTGCTGTTTCAATCGTTTTATTTGTTATAATATTCTTCCTTGATAACACCGTTACTACTAGTGAAGATTTAGAATTTTTAACAAATTCACACGTGTTAGCGTACGTAGGTCAACACGTTAACGGTAAGTACGGTAAGTACGGTAAATACGGCAGTTATCACAACAAGAAAAGAAGAAAATAAAAAAAATAAAAAGCAGTTAAAACTAACTGCTTTTTTCTTTTTAAATATTTTAGTCTAATATTTCGCTGTCACGTTCAAACTTATCAAAAAGATTATATCTATCGGGGTGGACTAAGGCAGTAAATACCATTTCTCTTAAGTTTGGTATTTCTTGTTGTATGCTTTTTGCTATGTCCTTTATCTTTTCGCGTTTGGTAAGTTTATTTACAGGGCAGTTGCTTTTAACTACTGGTAAACTTCTTGCATAAGGGGTGATATCTATTTCGTTGGTAAAAACTAACGGCCTAATTAGAATAAGCCCCGTTCTATCAAGTAGTAGTTTTGGTGCAAAGGTAGAAAGCCTACCTTCGTAAAAGAGAGATAAAAATAAAGTATCAATTAAATCGTCTTTATGATGTCCTAAAGCAACTTTGTTGCAACCTTTTTCTATCGCTAAGTTGTAAAGTGCACCCTTTCTCATTTTAGAACAAAGTGAACAAGGGCTTTTTTCCTTTCTTTCATCAAAAACTATTTGACCTATATCGGTAGTTTCAACAAAATATTCAACGCCAAGTTGGTCGCACAACTCTTTGATAGGGCTTACGTCCATTTCTACGCCGTTAAATTTTAAGTCTATGGTGATGGCGATAAGTTCAAATTTTTCCGGTGAAAATTTTTTATATTCTGCAAG
>JAZQVG010000085.1:0-1831 GCA_045631625.1 Christensenellaceae bacterium | reverse complement strand
TATGCCGTTACCAATTATGCTTTCTCATAAGATGTGCAAAAAGTTGCACGAAGTAAGAAGTAAGGGTATTCTGCCATACTTACGTCCCGACGGTAAAGGGCAAGTTACGGTTGAATATGAAAATGGAAAACCTAAGCGTATTGAAGCAGTAGTGCTTTCTTCTCAACATAACGACAAAGTTTCAACCGAACAGTTAAGAGCAGACCTAAAAAAGTACGTTATTGACGAAATTTTGCCAAAAGAATATTTGGACGAAGACACGAAATACTTTATCAACCCTACAGGTAGGTTTGAAATTGGTGGCCCAACGGGTGACTCTGGACTTACGGGTAGAAAAATTATAGTAGATACGTACGGTGGAAAGTGCGCACACGGTGGTGGCGCTTTTTCTGGTAAAGACCCTACTAAAGTAGACCGTTCTGCAACGTATATGGCAAGATATATTTGTAAAAATATTGTTGCATCAGGTTTGGCAAGCGAAGTTCAACTTCAAGTGGCTTATGCAATTGGCGTTGCGAAGCCTGTGTCGGTAAAGGTAAATACTTTTGGCACGGGAAAACTTAGTGACGGCGAAATTGCTAAGATAGTTAATAAAGAATTTGACTTAAGACCTGCTGCAATTATAGAAAAGTTAAATTTAAGAGCCCCAATTTATAAACAAACGGCATCATACGGACATTTTGGCAATCAAGCGTTTAGTTGGGAAAAGACAGATATGGCAGACAAACTTAGTAAATATCTTGGCTAATGAAAATAAGTGAGAAAATAAAGGGCTTTTTCAGTAAGTATTTTTTTAATAAGAGTTGGCGTTGTAACGTTTGTGGCAAGGAGATATTTTCGGGCGAATATTTTTGTAAAGAGTGTGAAGATAAATTACATTTTATAAAGGGGAATATTTGTGACCATTGTGGTAGGACGCTAATAAACGCACAAAATTATTGTTCAACTTGTAAAGAAAATTTACTTTCGATAGATAAAGGCAGAAGCATTTTTGATTATAAGGAAGCAGTAATTCCTTTAATACACAAATTCAAGTTTGGAAATAAAGGTTATTTAGCCAAAGTTTTTAGCGAATATATGTACGGCATATATTTAAAAAATAGGTTTGACGCACATTTTATAACTTACGTACCAATGACAAAGCGTGCAGAAAGGGCAAGGGGCTATAATCAGTCTAAACTTTTGGTAGAAGAACTTTCCAAACTATTAAACTTACAAGTTTGTGATTGTATTGAAAAGGTAAAGGATACGCCTAAGCAAGAAGGCTTAAACAGAAAGGAAAGGCTTAAAAACTTAGTAGATGCCTTTCGTATTACAGAAAGAAAAACCGTAAAAGGTAAAAACGTGCTTTTGGTTGACGACGTGTCGACTACTGGTTCAACGGCAGAAGCAATTGCCGAAAGATTAAAAAGGGCTGGCGCAAGCAAAGTGTATTTAATATCGGTTGCCAGCGTACCACCTATGGACGGTTATTAAAAATAAAAAGTAGTAATTATATTTAAGGAGCAACTTATGGGACTATTTAAATTTATTTTGGGCGGAGAAGAAAGAAGAAATTTAAAAAAATTAGATACACTATCCGACCAAGTATTAGCACTTGAAGAAAAGTACAAGGACTTAACTGACGAACAACTGAAAAATCAAACACAAATACTTAAAGATAGATTAAAAAATGGTGAAACGTTAGACGATATACTTGTTGACGCTTTTGCCGTTGTTAGAGAAGGTGCGTGGAGAGTACTTAAAATGCGCCACTACAAAGTGCAAATTATAGGTGGTATCTGTTTACACCAAGGCAGAGTTGCTGAAATGAGAACTGGTGAAGGTAAAA
>JAZQVG010000084.1:0-28757 GCA_045631625.1 Christensenellaceae bacterium | reverse complement strand
CGGATACCAAAGATAACTTCTTTATCAGTATTTAAGTAAGCATCAAGGTTTACGATTTGTTTAACCTTTTCAGCAGGTAATAATACCTTTTCCCCGTTAAATTCAACTGCAACCTTGCTTGGTGTACCGGTAAGTTTACCAGTAAAGAAGTTCATTTGTGGTGTACCGATAAAGCCTGCAACGAAAGAATTAATCGGGTGGTCATACAAGTTAAGTGGTGTATCAACTTGTTGCATAAAACCATCTTTCATAACAACGATTCTCGTACCCATAGTCATTGCTTCAACTTGGTCGTGGGTAACGTAAATAAAGGTTGTTGCAAGTCTGTTGTGTAATTTTGTAATTTCCATTCTCATTTGAGAACGTAATTTTGCGTCTAAGTTTGACAATGGTTCGTCAAGCAAGAATACCTTTGGTTCACGAACGATTGCACGGCCTAAAGCAACACGTTGTCTTTGACCACCAGATAATGCCTTTGGCTTTCTGGTTAAGTACATATCAATACCTAAAATTCTTGCCGCTTCTCTAACCCTAACGTCAATTTCTGCCTTTGGCATTTTACGTAATTTTAAGCCGAAAGCCATATTGTCGTATACAGTCATGTGTGGATACAATGCGTAGTTTTGGAAAACCATTGCAATGTTTCTGTCTTTTGGTGTAATGTTGTTCATTAAAACACCGTCAATATAAAGTTCACCAGCAGTGATTTCTTCTAAACCAGCAATCATACGAAGCGTTGTTGATTTACCACAACCAGATGGACCTACGAATACGATAAATTCTTTGTCTTCGATATCCAAATTAAAGTCTGTAACAGCAGTTACACCGTTAGGATATACTTTGTAAATGTTTTTCAAATTTAAACTTGACATAATTTCCTCCAGCCTAAAAAGGCCTAATCATTATATATTTATATATATATTTTACTATACAACTCTCTTTTTTGCAATAATTTTAAGCAGAATTTTGACGAAAAAGTATGTGCATATTGCACAAAACTTTATTTTTAATCTAATTCATCAAGACTTAATTCAAAAGCAGGCATAAATTCTTTCAAATAGTAATGCACTGCTTGGTTTTTGCAAGCCTTAAGTTCTGCACCAATTGAATTTTTAGCCTTTTTAAATTCGCTATTGCCGGCCTTTACCTCTTCAACGCATTTAATATAGGCGGCAAGTCTATCTGCATATTTTACAAGTTTATATTCTTCCGTACTTTCGTCAGGAATAATAAACTCTTTATAATCTTCCTTTAATTCTTCAGGCAACATATTAAGTATACGCACGCAAGCGTTTTTTTCTAAATCTTTATAAGCCGACTTAATTTCAGGGTTAAAATATTTTATTGGTGTTGGCAAATCGCCCGTTATAACTTCGCCAACTTCGTGATATTGTGCTAAAAGAATCACCTTGTTTACGTCTACGTTGCCGTTATATAACTTGTTTTGCGTTAAGGCTAAAACGTGGGCAATAACTGAAACTTGTTGGCTATGCTCCATAATATTTTCTTCACGTATTGAACGCATCAAATTCCAACGCTTAATATATTTCATACGATTTATAAATGCAAAAAATTTAAACATAATTTACTTCTCCTTGGGAAAAACATTTTACCATATAAAAATGCTTGACGCAAGCAATTTAAAGTGGTACAATTCTAATATAAAATTTTAATATTTCGCTATGGGTGCCGAAAGGCTGAGATTATACCATTTGAATCCGCAAGGTAATACTTGAAGGAAATGCTGATATTTCTTGACTTTTACGCACCTAATATTAGGTGCGTTTTTGTTTATTCAATAGCGAAAAAAGGAGTGAATATGGAAAATTTTATTTCCGACTTGAAAACCGTTACACTACTTGGTAAAGACGGGTTAAAACTCGCCTATACCGCACTTTCAGGCTTCGCTATGATTTTAACTATTGTAGTTGCACTTGTGCTTTTTGTTTCTTATCTTATTATTAAAAAAGATAAAAGCAAACTTGCAAACTTTAAAAATCTGGCGCTTGGCGTGGTGATTGGCTACACCGTCACTATCTCCCTTGTAATTTCATTTTTTATGATTGCAAGGCTTTCTGTAAAAGAAGAACTTGATAAAAACTTTTACCTTATGCTTGGCTTTTTTGCTTTGCTAATTATCTACACCTTTTCTGCCGTGTTTACAAGCATGGCTAACAAAAAAGCATTTAGGATTTGCAATTATATAGGAATAAGCCTATCTGTAATTTACGCACTAATTTTACTTTTAATGTTACCAACGGTAGATAGTGCTTATAAGCCTTTATCTACACCTTTAATGTATACTTTAACGGCAATTATAATAATCATTACAGTTTTACTTGCCCTTTTCTTTGGCAAAGACAATGGAAGCGTAAGTCAAACCAAATGTTTATCTTACGCTGGCGTTTGTATCGCACTTTCCTTTGCATTGTCTTATATCAAACTTTTCTCATTACCACAAGGTGGCTCTGTCACTTTAGCAAGCATGCTTCCATTAATAATCTTCGCCTATGTATTTGGCGCAAGAAAAGGTATTTTAGCAGGCGTGGTTTACGGCGTGTTGCAATTTTTACAAAGCCCACAAGTTTATGAGCCAATGCAAGTTTTATTAGATTACCCTATCGCTTTTGGTGTGATTGGACTTGCAGGCATAGTAAAAAACATGGGCTTTATTGAAAATAATTTAGTTAAGTTTATTTTAGGGGCAAGTATCGCTTGTATATTTAGGTACTTTGCACACGTATTAAGTGGCATTTTCGTTTTCTCGTCTTGGGCAATGGAAGGTTATACAGCGATAAGTTGGGGGATTGTATATAACCTTTATATATTGGCAGAACTTGCTATTATTTTGATAGTTGGCATACCAATCTTTTCTTCTAAGGCACTATCTAAACAATTAACCACTATAAACCCACCGCTAATTAAAGATTAAAACAATTTAATTAAAAAATTATAGCCCACCACATTTTGTAAAAAGCGATATGTGGTGGGCTATTCTTATATAAAATATACCCCTCTATTGACAATATACCCGGTAGGGGTATATTATATAAGTAGGGAGGAAAAAATGGAAAACAACTGTTGCAAAAAGAAAACACAAAGAAGTGATAACGAAAAAAAATCAATAATAAGTAGACTTAATAGAATAGGCGGGCAAATTAAAGGAATAACTAAAATGGTTGAAAACGATGCGTACTGCAACGAATTATTAATTCAACTTTCTGCCGTAAAAAACTCTATTAAAAGTTTATCGTCGTACATATTAGAAAATCACTTGTTTACTTGTGTTCCAAGAGATTTAGAAAACGGCGATTTAGAAACGATTGATGAACTAATTAGTTTATTTAAAAGATTTAATCAATAAGGAGGTTAAAAAATGGATAAGATTGTTCTTTGCGAAAAGTGTGGCGCAATGGTTAACGTTTTAATTGACTGCACTTGTGTAAACTGTGGCATTAAATGCTGCGGCGAAACAATGAAAGAAATTTCAAAAGAAGAAGCAGAAAAACTTTTAGCACAAAAGAAATAAAAATATTTTTTCAAGTTAAAAGCCGAGTCCTTTATTGGATTCGGCTTTTTAACTTTTTTAATTATTTAATAAATTTTACTAACAACAAAAACAATAAAAAGGTAATTACGGGTAAAACGGTAAATATTATAAAGTAAACAAGCGTACCCACCGTCGTTTTCTTCTTTCTTAAACTTATAGCCGACAAAATCGTACCGGCTAAAGATATAGCCACCCCAGGAATATAGCCAAACCCACAATAAATTAAAAACAATAAAAACGCCAACGCCCTTAAGTCTATCTCCCCAGCCTGCTCCGTTATAGTAGAAACGAATAAAACCAAAACAAACAAAGTAACTAGCGCATAAAATAGCCCCGATAATATCTTTAATACTAAATATTTTTTCTTTTCTTGAACCATCTATTTATCTATCTCCTTAACTTAATAGTACCACTATTTATGATAATTGTAAATATTGTTTGCAAATTTTTATTCAATATACCATAAATATTAGCCCTAAAAATTCAAAAAGCAATTAACCACTGTTAACTGCTTCCTGAATAATATATGATAAGGGGGAAAATGATGAGCATTTTTAACGTCAGCCGGAACTTTATGTCCTTCGACATTGATAATATACAACATTTTAACTGTATTTGTAAAGCGTTTTTACCCCATTTTTCGATTTTTTTTGAAAATTTTTAACAGTATTTTGCATTTTTTGCTATTTTTTGTTAATTTTTAACATTTTTTGCACACCTTAAACAAAATAAAAACGCAAAGCGAAAACGCCTTACGTTTTACTATTATTTATTTATGCTTTTTTCTCTAAAAGTTTAATTATTTTTTTAAGCAAATCTTCGGTAGTAGGATTATTTAATCTGTCTAATTTTGCTTGTTTTTCTTTTTCTAATTTTTCTTGTTCAAGTTTTGCTTGTTCTTCTGCTTTCTTTTTATCTAAATATTCTTTTACGGCTTCCTTATCAGATAATTTAATGCCGTTTGCTTTCAATTCTTTTCTTTGTTCTTTAGTTAATTTGTTTTTTACAAGCGCTTCTTTAAATTCTTTATTGCCTTCTGCAAGCCTATTCATAATTTTTACTATAATGAAAAGAACCATTGCGATAAGCAAGAAGTTTATGATTGCAGAAATAAACGCACCCCAATCAATATAGATAGACTGCGTTAAATCTACAACGCCGTCAACCTTAACTTCTTTAAGCATCGTTAAAATACCACTAAGCCCGTCCTTACCCAAAATCAAAGCAAGCACTAAATTGATTAGTGGTTTTAAGATATTGTTAGAAAGTGCGTTTACAATCGCTGTAAAAGCGCCACCAACGATAACGCCGACAGCAAGGTCAAGCACGTTGCCACGTGTTATAAAAGTTTTAAATTCATTAAAAAACTTTTTCATTTTTTAACCCTTCCTTTTGTGTTTTTATTATTTACTTTTATATAAAATAAACTACCATATTTACGATGGCTATAAAAAGTAAGTAGGCTGAAAACCATTTATAGTTTGCCCTTTTTATAACCTTTAACATACCCTTAATTGCTATATACCCCGAAATACCAGCCGAAATTATACCAAAAAATAAAGCCGTTAAGTTTATACCCGATAAATTACCTTTTATAACGTTTACGCCTTCTAACAAAACGGCTGATAAAATTATAGGTATACTCATCAAAAAGGTAAAACTTGCGTTTTGCCCCTTTTCTACTTTTGCTATAATTCCACCCGTCAACACGCTACCACTTCTTGAAATACCGGGAAGCACGCCAAAGCATTGTCCCAACCCCATTATAAAAGCGGTTTCACTGTTTATAGGATTTAACAGACTATTGCTTTTACCTTTTCTTTCAGCCAAAAATAAAGCGACGGCAGTAATTATAAACGCAATAGATAATAGATAAAGATTATCACTAAACAATAAGTCTAAATCTACCGTTAATTTAAGTATAAGCCCAACTAAACCTGCAGGAATAGTAGCCAAAATCAAACAAAAAAGTTTATCATACGGTTTTTTAAATAGCCCTAAAATATCTTTATAAAATACTATAAAAACAGGTATAAGCGTACCGATATGTAACATTACGCTATAAAAAACCGTTTGTTCTACCCTAAACCAATTTTGGATTAGGATAAGGTGACCACTTGACGACACTGGCAAAAATTCTGTAAAGCCTTGCACAAAGCCAAGTAATATCGCCTGCCAAATTTCCATATCAATTTTCCTTACCTGAAAGAAGTTCTAAAAACTTCTTTACCGCAAACGTCATATTATCGTTCTTTGGTACTGCAAGGCCAATGGCCCTCGTAGGTAAGGCTGGGTTTGTTTTTATTTCAAACAAACTTTTTTCTTCTATTTCTTTTTTAACAAATTCTCTTGGTATACAAGCAATACCAATTCCACTTTTAGCAAGTGAAACCATAAGTTCTAAACTACCAAGTTCTATTTCTGGATGCAAATGCACCCCTTGTGCGTGTGCAAAACTTACTATTGCTTGCCTTGTTGAAGTTGATAGTTCTAACATCAACAACGGGTAATCTTGCAACATCTTTAAGTCTACGGTTTTATCAAACAATTCACTAAACTCACTGCTTGCAACGAATACGTCGTGTAAAAGCATTACATTGTTAGATAAATTTATTTCGCTATCGTCAATAGGTAAATTTATAAAACCCACGTCCCCTTTATTAGTCTTAAGCAAGTCTATAGTTTCACTTGAAGTTCCGTTTTGTAAAATTAAGTTTACGTCAGGGTAAAGTTCGTGATATTTTTTTATGTAAGGCAACAAAA
This sequence comes from Christensenellaceae bacterium, assembly GCA_045631625.1. Taxonomy (GTDB): domain Bacteria; phylum Bacillota; class Clostridia; order Christensenellales; family Borkfalkiaceae; genus UBA1259. The sequence goes on along the minus strand of JAZQVG010000084.1, from coordinate 22,444 downwards.
AGTGGGTTGCAACCGTATCTGATGCGCAAATTCTAACCACGCCCGTTGCCGTGTCCTTTAATTCGCTATACTTGTTTTCTGCTTCGTCAAAAAGTTTTAACGCTTTTTCTACAATTTGGAAAATTTGCTTTCCACCGTTTTCCGACAGTTCCATACCCTTGTGCGTTCTAACGAAAAGTTGGCCACCAAGTTGGTTTTCAAGTTGTTTTATGGCTTGCGAAACGGCAGGCTGAGAAATATATAATTCTTCTGCCGCCTTTGTTAAACTGCCACATTTAGCAACTGTATAGAAAACTCTGTATAGTTCCAAATTAACCATAAATTACCTTTATTTTCCCACGCAAAACTTAGAAAATATATTGTTTATAATATCTTCCGTTGCAGTCTTGCCAGAAATTTCACCTAAGGCATCCCATCCGGCTTTTACGTCTATTGCCAAAATATCTAACGGCACTTTGTTTACACCGTTTAACGCTTGGGTTAACCTATTTTCTGCCCTTTCTAACGCATAAAAATGCCTTTCTTCACACAAAAAGTCGCCCGATAAGTCTATGCCACTACCAACGCTTTTATCAAAAATAGTTTCTCTTAGTGCTTCAATATTATCTTTGGTTAAGGCTGAAACGTAAATATTTGCCCTATCGTCTTTAACATCACACTTATCTGTTTTGTTTATAACCGTAAGTAAGTTTTTGTCTTTTACAAGATTGTAAATAGCATTATCTTCTTCAGTTATATCGTCGCTAGCCATAATGAATAGCACTAAATCACTTTCATCTACAATCTTTTTTGATAAGCCAACACCCAATTCTTCAATAACGTCGTCACTTTCTCTAATACCAGCAGTATCTGAAAAATAAAATCTAACGCCGTTAATATCTATACTACCTTCTACTATATCACGGGTAGTGCCCGCAACTGACGAAACAATTGCTTTATCATAGTTAAGCAAGGCGTTAAGTAATGAACTTTTACCCGTGTTTGGCTTGCCCACGATACCAACTTTTACACCGTTTTTAAGCGTCCTACCAACCCTAAAGGTAGAAAGTAGTTTTTGTATTCTTTCAATGCTTTCAGTTAGCCATTTAACAGTGTTTTTAGTAGACTTTACTTCTAAATCTTCTTCCGGAAAGTCCATGTCAACGTCAATTTCACTAATAGCGTCAAGCAACAAGTCTTGTATAGCGTTAACTTCGTTAGTTAATTTTTCTCGGTATAAATAATAGCCTGCTTTTACACCACTAATGCTTTCGCTGTTTATCATATCAATAAGCCCTTCTGCCGAAGATAGAGAAAGTTTACCGTTCATAAACGCACGCTTAGTAAATTCTCCGTTGTTTGCAAGCCTTGCACCGTTATTTAAAATATTTTTCAAAATGCCACGGGTAATTGCTAAACCACCGTGGCAATGAATTTCAATAGTGTCTTCACCCGTAAAACTTTTTGGTGCTTTAAAGTATACGCACATACCAAAATCAGTAAAACCATCAGCCAAAATTTCACCCGTATACATTACGTTTGGGGTAAACTCTTCTACCTTTACTTTACCTATTGGCTTAAATACTTTTTTTGCAACTTCCAAAGGGGTGTCGCCACTTATTCTAATTACACCTACACCGCTTGCTACTGCACCAGTCGATATAGCCGCTATATTTTCACTTTTCATTTTTATCTTAATTTTTATCCTTGTCGTCCGTGTCAAATTCACTAAACGGCTCTTCTACCTTTTCATGCCCGTTGTTTTCAAAATCAGAAAAAGGGCTTTGTTCTTTTTGTCTTTCGTAAGGGTTTCTATACTGCCCGTTATTTTGGTATTGGCGATAGTTAGGGTTTTGGTTTGCATAGTACGAACCATACCTTTTACGCAAAAACTCCATATAATCAACAGGCTTTTTATTCCTAATTACAAACATCATAATTGGGAAAATCCACAAACTTAGTATTGACGCTAAAACGTAATGCTCTGGCCAATATTTTCTAAACACAGCAAAATAAGTGAATACTAATATTACAGAACTTACTAAACTTAATAAATCTATAAAAATGCCACTAAATTCAAGCACAGCCTTTATTAAAACGGGGTTAGAATATAACATAGTATACCCTTCGCCAAACCAAACGCCTTCACCTAACGCAGTTAAAGTATATGGTACGCTACCATAAGGCGCGCCAAAAATATATACGTTTACACCCTTTATCCAATTTATAAATATTGGTAAGTTTGCTAATAATTGATAAGTTAATGAAGACAATTCTGCCACAGTAAATAGCACGGTAAGAATTACTGCCAACTTTTTATATGGTATACCAAAAAACTTATCTTCTTTAACAAGCATTATAAACGGATATATCCATAATAACGGAAACCACGCTAAAACATATCCTTTTACGCCTGCGTTTTTAGCAAGCCTATAAACTGCTATCGCACGTAAAACGTGCATAGCAATGTAAAAAGCCAAATATAGCCCCGCCATAATAAATACGGCGTACTTTTCTATTCTTAATGCCCCAACCGTTTGGTCGATAAAAAAATATAACATCTAAATAATATATTCCCCTAATTTTTTTATTATTCTAAAGTTATTTTATAAATTAAACTTTAAAATAACCTTGAAATTAGTATGCCCTTGCAAATATAACTTTATGCTTAGCAGGTTTGCCACAAATTGCACAAACTTCTGGCACGCCTTCTTCGTCAACCATAACTCTTGCAGTTGCTTGCGCATATTCTTTAACCTTGTCTTCACACTCTCTATGTCCACACCAGCCTGCTTTAACAAAGTTTTTGCCTTCAACGCCCTTTAAGATACCGTCTAAACTATCTGCTTCAACAACCCTTGCATCACGGTTGCGACGGCTCTTTTCAAGCATTTCTACTTGAACCACGTCTAAAAGTTTAGCAATTTCAACGTCTAAATTATCGATAGATAAAGCAACCTTTTCTAAAGTATCTCTTCTCATAACTAATACTTGGTTGTTTTCAATATCTCTTGGCCCAATTTCTATACGAAGTGGTACACCTTTCATTTCCCACTCGTTAAACTTCCAACCAGGGCTCATATCACGCTTATCGGTTTCTGCCCTAATACCAGCCTTAACTAACGCATTTTCAATTTCCGTAGCCTTTTCAATTACGCCACCCTTGTGCGCAGCGATTGGCACGATAATAACTTGTATAGGTGCAACCTTTGGTGGAAGAACTAAACCCCTTTGGTCGCCGTGTGCCATTATAATTGCACCAATCATACGGGTTGAAGTACCCCAAGACGTTGTGTAGCCGTATTTTAACTTACTATCTTTATCTAAGAAAGTAATATCAAAAGATTTAGAGAAGTTTTGACCTAAGTAGTGTGAAGTGCCTGCTTGCAAACTCTTACCGTCAAGCATCATTGCTTCCATACCAAAGGTAGCAACAGCACCTGCAAATTTTTCCTTTTCAGTCTTTCTGCCCGTAAATACAGGTATTGCAAGCGTTTGCTCTGCAAAGTCTTTGTAAACTTGAAGCATCTTCATCGTTTCTTCCATTGCTTCTTCTTCAGTAGCGTGTACGGTATGTCCTTCTTGCCACAAAAATTCACTTGTACGAAGGAATGGACGTGTGGTTTTTTCCCAACGCATAACGTTACACCATTGATTCATTATTACAGGTAAATCTCTATAAGATTGTATCCATTTAGAATACATAGTGCCGATAATGGTTTCACTTGTAGGACGGATTGCAAGTGGCTCTTCTAACTTATTGCCACCAGCGTGTGTAACAACTGCAACTTCTGGGGCAAAACCTTCAACGTGTTCTGCTTCCTTAGTAAAATAACTCATTGGAATAAGAAGTGGAAAGTATGCGTTTTTACTACCTGCTTCCTTAAAACGCCTATCCATATCTTTTTGTATGTTTTCCCAAATAGCATAGCCATAAGGCCTAATAACCATAGTGCCTTTTACAGGGCCGTAGTCAACTAATTCCGTCTTCATTACTACGTCAGTATACCATTGTGCAAAATTTTCGTTAATGTCTGCAATTTGCGTCACGAATTGTTTGTTGTCCATAAAATTCTCCAAATAGTTTTGTTCTTTTATTGTTTCGATATTTTTTCATTTTTTATTTTAACACAAACAAACTTTCTTTTCAAGTTTTATATAGTGCTTTTTAAATATAATTACTTAAAACTTGGGGTAAAACGCTTGAAATAATGGCCGTCTTGCTATATACTATATGTTAGTTAAGGTTGGCTTAACTAACTTTTGCCAACCATAAAAAATAGTTAAAAATTTTTTAGGAGATATAATAATGCAGGATATTAAACAATTAACTGTAAACTCTATTAGGGTTATTTCAGCAGAAGCAATCCAAAAAGCCAATTCAGGTCACCCTGGCATGGTTTTAGGCGCTGCGCCTATCGGCTACGCCACCTTTACCAATATGACTTTTAACCCAAAAGATACTTCTTTTGATAATAGGGATAGATTTGTGCTTTCAGCAGGTCACGCTTCTATGCTTGACTATTCACTCTATTACTTGTTTGGTTTCGGCTTAACGAAAGAAGAAATGATGAACTTTAGACAATTAGGTTCAAGGACGGCTGGTCACCCAGAATATAAAGTTTGCCCAGGTGTTGAAACAAGCACGGGCCCACTTGGCCAAGGTATTGCAAACGCCGTTGGTATGGCTATTGCAGAAAACTACTTGGCAGAAAAGTTCAATAAGGAAGGTTTCCCTATCGTTGACCACTATACCTACGCTATTTGTGGTGACGGTTGTATGCAAGAAGGTATTGAAAACGAAGCCGCTTCACTTGCAGGTGCTTTAAAACTTGGTAAACTTATCGTTTTATACGACGATAACGATATTACCATTGAAGGTAGCACGGATATCACCTTTACTGAAGACGTTGGTAAACGTCACGAAGCAATGGGTTGGCAAGTAATCAAAGTTAAAGATGCAAACGACTTAAAGGCACTTAACCGTGCAATTAAAAAGGCTAAGTCTGAAAAAGAAAAGCCATCTTTAATTATATGCAAATCAATCATTGGCTACGCGTCTAACCTTGCTGGTAAAGCAAGTTGTCACGGCGCTCCACTTGGTGAAGAAAACGTTGAAGCATTAAAGAAAGCGTTAGATTGGTCTTGTGCTCCATTTGAAGTACCAGAAGAAGTATTTAAGCATTGTAAAAAATTCGGCAATAAGGGTAGAAAGGCTCAAAGGGCTTGGAAAAAGTTGTTTGCTGAATACCAAGTTGCTTACCCAGAACTTGCTAAAGAATATATTTCTTGGAAGAAAAAAGACCTTCCTGACCTTAAGGCTATTGAAGAATTGTGGCAATTTGAAAAGGACGATGCTTCAAGGGGTTACGGCAACACCGTACTTAATAAATTAGCAAAATACGTTCCTTTCCTAATCGGTGGCTCTGCAGACTTAGCACCTGCTAATAAATCTAACATAAAAGCACGTGGCGATTATTCTGCAACTGATAGGACGGGTTCTAATATGCACTTTGGTATTAGAGAACACGCTATGGCTGCAATTTGCAACGGTATGTATTTACACGGTGGTTTACTTCCATACTGCGCAACGTTTGCAGTTTTCTCAGACTATATGAAAAACGCAATGCGTATGTCAGCACTTATGGAAATACCTGTTACTTACATCTTAACACACGATTCTATCGGTGTTGGTGAAGACGGTCCTACCCACCAACCTATCGAACATTTAGCAGGCTTACGTGCTATGCCAAACTTAAGGGTATATCGTCCAGCAGACGGCAGAGAAACTACTGCTGCTTGGATTAGTGCCGTTACGGGCAAAAACCCAGCTTGCTTAGTACTTTCTCGTCAAACTTTACCTATGCTTGACGGTACGGGCGACAAAGCGTTTAAGGGTGGTTATATCTTAGTTGACAGCGAAAAGAAAGTTCCAGACGTTATCTTAATCGGTACCGGTAGCGAAGTTGCATTATGCGTAGAAGCACAAAAAGCGTTAAAGGCTGAAGGTATTGACGCTAGGGTTGTTTCAATGCCTTGCGTTGAAGACTTTGAAAAACAAAGCGCTAAATACAAAGAAAGCGTATTGCCATCAAAAGTTAGGGCAAGGGTTGCTGTTGAAGCAGGCGCTACGATGTGCTGGTATAAATACGTTGGCTTTGACGGAAAGGTTGTTGGTATTGATGAGTTTGGCGCTTCTGCTCCTGCTAAGAAGTTGTTTGAAAAATACGGCTTCGTACCACAAACTGTTATTGATGCGGCAAAAGAAGTTTTAGCAAAATAACAATAAAAAATAAATAATTAAAGCGATGTAAATTTACATCGCTTTTTATTTTTTAATTTTTACCCGTTTCCTCTACTTTAATAAGTTTACTTTCATCGTAAGTTAAGTGATAATTTCTCTTTCTGTTGTTCTTTATATCTTCTAAAAATACCCTTAAATCTTCAATTACACCGTAATTTTTATCGTTTAGCACCCAATCAACTTGTTTTAAGTCTATCACCCCTTCTTCATATTCAAAAGGAAATTTTATATCTAAATTATTTGCGTTGCAAACGTAAGCGTAACTAACTTGGTCGTCGTAATTCCAAGTAAAGCGTGATAGTAAATATACGTCTTTTTTATCTACCTTAATACCACTTTCTTCGTAAATTTCACGCACGGCAGTATCTAAAGTATCTTCGCCCTTTTCCGTCTTGCCACCAACGGCGTTCCACAACCCCATAAAAGGTGGTTTGTTTCTGTTTATCATTAAAAGTTTGCCGTCTATAAAAACGAAACATAAAACTGCTTGTACTTCTTCTATCATGCGTTTTTTTCCTTTAAGTATTTATAAAGCGCTTCAATGCCACTTAAAATATCAGCGTAAACCACGTCAAAATTACCGTAATAATACGGGTCTGCAACGTCTTTAGGACAAGACGTAAAATCCATAAGCCTAAAAATTTTATTATCCTTATCTTCATTAAAAATACGCATCATATTTCTAATGTTATAACTTTCCATAGCAATTATATAATCGTACTTATCGTAGTCGCTTTTATTTATTTGATAAGCGTATTTTCCATCACAGTTAATATTTAACTTGTTTAATATTGCCCTTGTGCCGTAGTGGACGGGATTGCCCAATTCTTCACTACTTGTCGCACCAGACGCTATATAAAATTTTTCACTTTCACCCTTTTTTTCTACAAAATCTTTCATTAAAAATTCTGCCATTGGAGAACGGCAAATATTACCGTGACAAACGAATAAAATTTTTATCATAATTTACCTTTTAACTAATTTATAAAACAATTTTAGCATATTTATTTTTTTAGGTCAACGATTTTATTTTTTCACTAAAATTAAAGCCCTTAGGAAACTCCTAAGGGCTTTAATTATTATTTGTTTCTTAATTTTTTAGGTTTTCTAATCTTGTTAAGTTTTTTATTCATATCAAGCAATTGTTCTTTAGTGAAAGAGATGTTAACCATACCAAGCATACTTGATAGACGAAGCACGGTAAAACCACCCATCATCTTCATTACGTCTTTAGAGATTTCAAAGCCCATTGCTTCCTTTTTCTCTCCTTTCTTGCCACCACTCATTGCTTTTTTAAGTTTCAAGCCAAGTTTAACAAACCATATTTTACCACCAAACGATGCCAAAATATCGCTTATTTTATCGTTTAGTGAATATCTGCCTTCAACTTCAACAACGTCAAACCAATTTAATACTGCACCTTGTTCTTTTAAGATATAGTCTTGGTTCATTTCGTCAACTTTACGGATTATACCACTATCCTCTAAATCGCCTGCCTTAGCAACAAGTTTAGTTTCGCCAACGTTTTTAACTTCAAAACGGAAGAAATGGTCAGGTGCTGTAACTTTGCCAACGCTTTCGCCGTTTGCAAATAGTTCTACTTCAGGTTGGTTAGAATATACCGTAACTTTAGTTACGTCTTCAACCCTATCAATATATCTCTTGCCACAAAGGTGAACGAAAGGTTCGTCAGAAAGCCAAGCCTTATAAGCATAGAAAGCGTCTTTTTTATACTTTCTATCCATTGTCATTAAGCCCTTGTGGTTTTGTCCGTTTTCGCCACCTTCTGCCCTAGCGTCTGCACCAAAGTCAAACATGTTCCATACGTGAGTTGCCCAAATATACTTTCTACTAAACAACTGTTTAATAAGTTCTTCGTGATAATATGCTTGGTATTCTTCAGTATAATCGCCTTGTCTTGGATTAGAAGTATGCCAATTAAGTGCTTCGCAACCGTATTCACTCATACCGATAGGAATATTTGGGTGTTTAGCGTGGAATTTATCAAACCAAGGACCGTTCATATCAGTGTCGCCACCATACCAACCAAAATAATGGTTGTATGAAATTACGTCTGGTATTTGTAAATACGGGTCGTCAATATTACACATTGAAACGGCTGCGATGGTTGTTAAACGTGTTTTGTCTATTTCGTGCACTAAATCGTTTAAGACTTTATGGTTGTCCAATAAATCTTCACTAGAGCCAGAAATAGAAATTTCGTTAGAAAGCCCCCAAACTACTATTGACGGGTGATTGTAGTTTTGATAAATCAATTCTTTCATTTGAGAAATGGTGTTTTCTCTACCCGTTGGCATATGTTTAGAAATGTAAGGAATTTCTGCCCAGATAACCAAACCCTTTCTATCACAAAGTTGATAGAAATATTGGTCGTGTTGATAGTGGGCAAGACGAATAGTGTTTGCACCCATTTCTAAAATCAAATCAATATCTTCTTCGTGATGGATTGGTAAAAGCGCATTGCCAATACCTAACCTATCTTGGTGACGTGATACACCGTGAAGTGGATATTCTTTACCGTTTAAGATAAAGCCGTTTTCTGGGTCTATTTCAAAATATCTACAACCAAATTCACTGCATACGTTGTCTAAAACTTCGCCATCTTCAACGATTTCAACTTCCATACAGTATAAGTATGGGTCAGCCTTACCGTTCCATAAATGTACGTTTTCAATTTCAAAAGTAGCAGATAAATCAGCAGTTTCTATTTTTTGAAGTTCCACTTCCTTATTATCGTAAAGTGTGTAAACTAACTTTTGATTGTCTTTTAAGTTTTTAGCGTAAGCGTCTACTTTAACGGTTGCTTTTGTGCCTTCAACTATCGGTGTGATAGCAAGACCTGGCGCACCGTAATACATTAAATCAAAGTGTGCTTCTGATACTGAAATTAAATTTACGTTTCTGTATAAACCACCGTAAAAGGTGAAGTCTGCCATTTGTGGATACACCGTTTCGTTTGGTGAGTTGTCTACCACGATAGCAATTTTAATTTCATCAGTAATCTTGTCGGTTAAATCTACACGGAAGGTAGAATAACCACCGTCGTGATGACAAAGTTTTTCGCCGTTAATATAAACGTCTGCTGAAGAATTTGCACCACAAATTTCAAGATAATGTCGGTCTTTATTAGGCAAATCTGCCTTTTTCAAAGTTTTCGTATATAGACAAGCGCCCCTAAAATAATCGTTGCCACCGTCAATGCCGTCAACGTTGTTCCAAGTATGTGGTAAATTTATACTTTCACCACCACTTGCTGATATGTCGGCTGTGTCTTTTATAAATTGCCAGTTGTCGTTTAAGCCGGTAATAATTCTCATATAATTCTCCTCAATATTTTTAATATTCAAAATTTTTAAAATACGGTGTTTGATGAATTTTCAAACACCGTACTAATTTTTTTATTATGCTTCTTCAACTGCTTGCGCTTTATGTCTTTCTTCAAGTTCAGCAGACATAGTAGCAAGGGTCTTCTTGTCAAGATTATAAATTACTGCTATACCAATAAATTGAAGAATTGCACTAAACATATAAAGTGCAGCAACTAACCAACACATATTAAGTGCAGTTGCAGGTGTTTGACCAATTGTACCAAGTTCAGAAACGTAGCCAAGTGCACCCATAATTAAAAGCACGATTGAAGGGCCGATACCTTGTGCAAGTTTTCTAAAGAAAGAGTGTAATGAATAAACAACACCTTCTTCACGCTTACCAAACTTCCATTCGCTATAATCAATAGCGTCGCCCATCATTGCCCAAGATACGCAAGTGTAAATACCCATACCTATACCGAATATAGTTAAGCCTAATAAGTAAACTACTAATGATGTCATCGAATTATCAATTAATGGGAATATAAACATAATTAACCCACCGAAGATTGAAACAAGCGTACCAACTACAGAAGATTCTTTCTTGCCAAATTTCTTAACTATCTTAGTAATAAACGGCATAAATATAAACATTGGTATAAAGCCAATCATTTGCACTAAGCCAGAAAGTTCTGCCATCTTAAAGTGAATAGCAAACATAATGGTAGTAGCAGTAGACGCTGCATTCATACCAAGGAACATACCCATTGCAGCAAGTGTAGCACCAACTGCAGGACGGTTTTTCATGAATTTGCCGAAAGCCTTAAAAATGTTAAACTTTTCTGTTTGTTCGTTAGTTTTAACAGCATTTTCATCTGCACGAATAGTGATTTTCTTAATCATAAACATAAACGCAATAAAGCCGATTACGCCCATAATAAGTGCTGCCCAGAATACCCTTTCACCAAGAAGTATTTGTAATTTGTCACCAGTCAACGGACTTAATACGTTGTCACCAGGTTGATAATGTGCGCCTGTAAGTGGGTTTTTACTAAGATTTTCTGGTGAGAACAAGTGCTTAGACTCTTCAGGAATAACGATATTGTTTAAGAAGTTTGTCGTTCCATCGTAAGTTACAGTCTTCCAAATAAGTGATGGAAGAATAACCATAGGTAAAATGTTACCAATCATAGAGCCGATTGAACGCCAAGTAGAAAGTTGCGCCCTTTCGCCAGCATCTTCAGTTACGAGTGAAAGCATAGAGCCGTAAGGTACGTTTGCAATAGTATAGAAAGCGTCCCAAATAATATAACCACCTACGAAGAGTACGCATTTAAGCCATACGTCTGCGTTAGGGAATGGTAAGAATACCATTGCACCACCAACCAACAAGCCTACGGCACCTATAAAGATATACGTCTTAAATTTACCCATTTTATACTTTCTTTTATCATTGTCAATTAAAGTACCAATAATAGGGTCGTTAATTGCGTCCCAAATTTGAACTATCAATAAAAGAATAGATAGTAACCCTGTTTCTATCGTCATATAAACTAGCCAGAAAGTTTGTACCGTGCTTTTCAACGAAAAACTCATATTGCAGCCAAGGTCACCTGCAGCGTACGCAAGTTTGTCCATTATGCCGAATTTACGCTTTCCGTTTGCATCTAATGCAACTTGTTTTTTCATCTTTTTCTCCTTTTTCTTTCAAAAGTGTTTTTATGTATTATTTATAATACATAAAGGGTATACCCTTTGAAAAAATATATTTTAACTCTTATATTTTACACTACGTCCACATTTTTGTCAATATTTGCTTTAAAACACAAAAAAAGTTAGTATATAACTAACTTTTTCATATGTTTTTTTGCATTTTTTTATTAAAATAATTTTCCTTTTTTATAAAAAATTTATATTCAAATAGAAAAAAGAGTTGCCGTCCTCTGCTAAGGGATTGAACCTTGGTTCAAGTCCCTTTATTTATTTGTAGACAAAAAAAGTATGAGTAAAACCTTTTTAGGCTTTACTCATACTTTTTTGGTGCGGATAAAGGGACTTGAACCCCCACGGTCGCCCACTAGATCCTAAGTCTAGCGCGTCTGCCAATTCCGCCATATCCGCATTATGAAATGCAAAGATTAAATCTTTGCATTGTCATTTTTTACTATTAATTATCTTTCTTTTCTTTCTTGTCTACGTCGATTACTTGTTTGCCATCATAGTAGCCACACTTTGGACATACTCTGTGTGATGCCTTTAATTCATGACAATGTGGGCATTCACTTAAATTTGGAGTTTCTAACTTCCATTGTGCAAACCTTGTATTTGTTCTTTGCTTGGACGTTTTACTTTTTTGTACTGCCATAATTATTTACCTTCCCATTTATTTTTTACATTTGCAATCTTGTTTATTAAGATTTGCGCCACAACCAACACATAAACCTTTGCAGTCTTCTTTACATAGCAAAGTGATTGGTATTTCGGCACTTATACAATCTTCTACTAACTTTGTTAGATTGATTGTATCGTTTATTACAGGGTAACTATCTTCTGCATCTTCTCCAGCGGTTTCGTCGAAGAAAGCGACAAACTCTTGTTTAACCATATCAAGACATCTGGTACACTCACCTTCAATACCAAAACTCACTTCGCCTTCAAGATATGCAGTGTGGTTGCCGGTAAGTGTAATAGTTCCGTTCACTTTAACCGGTAAGACTAAATTTGCTGACGGAATATCCACTTCAAAATTTTCTGGTGCATATTCGAAAAAGAAATCTTCAGTATCCTTACCACTTCTTTTTATTTTACGCAAATCTAAAATCATAATCACCTATCTAATAAGCCTATCAAGTATATAACATTTTCAATCGTCTTGTCAACGATTTTTAGTCATTTTGGCTTTTAACCTACATTTTCTAATTATTTTTGTGTTAATTCTTTCGTTTCTCTTGCGATTGAAAGTTCTTCATTGGTTGGCATAACGATAATCTTTACTTTTGAATCATCTGCATTGATAAATGCAACTTCGCCACGAACTTTGTTCTTTTCGTCATCGATTATAGCACCACAATATTCCATACCTTCCATAATGAGTTTTCTGGTAAGTGCAGAATTTTCGCCGATACCACCCGTAAATACGATAGCGTCTGCACCGTTAAGTGTTGCAAGATAACTACCTACGTACTTTTTAACTCTATAAGCAAGCATATCTAAAGCAAGTGTTGCCCTTTCGTTGCCGTTATTTCTTGCTTCCGTCAAATCTCTAACGTCGCTTGAAAAACCACTAATACCCATTAAGCCACATTTCTTGTTTAAGAAATTTACAACTTCTTCTGGTTTTAAGTTTAATTTTACTCTTAAATAATCAACTGCCGCAGGGTCGATATCACCAGAACGTGTACCCATAATCAAGCCTTCAAGCGGGGTAAAGCCCATTGAAGTATCTTGACACTTACCGTCTTTAACGGCTGAAATGCTTGAGCCGTTGCCTAAGTGACAGATAACCATTTTTGCGTTAGGGTTGCCTAAAAGTTTACCAACTTCTTGGCTAACGAATTTATGTGAAGTACCGTGGAAACCGTACTTTCTAATCTTATGTTCTTCATACGCTTCGTAAGGAATAGCGTACATATACGCTTTTGCAGGCATCGTAGCGTGGAAAGTAGTGTCAAATACTGCAACCATAGGAACGCCCGGCATTACTTCCCTACAACTCTTAATGCAAGCGATGTTGCCTGGCATATGAAGTGGGCCTAATTCAGCGTTCTTTTCGCAAATTTTAATAACTTCATCATCAATAACTACGCTTCCCTTAAAGTCTTCTGCAGAGTGCAATACTCTGTGACCAACAGCACCAATTTCACTTACGCTACCAAGTGCGCCGTTAGTCTTATCAAGCATTGCTTCTAAAACTAATTGCATTGCTTCTTTATGAGACGGCATATCTTTAGAGATAACTATTTCTCTACCGTCGAAAGTTTTTTGGGTAAGTTTACCACCGTCAAAAGTAATCCTTTCGCAAAGACCTTTTAGGATTACGCTTTCATTTTCCATATCAATAAGTTGATATTTAAGTGATGAACTACCTGCATTAATAACTAAAATTTTCATAAAATACCTTCTTTTTTATTTTCTATTTTGCTTGAAGAGCCGTAACTGCGATTACGTATTTAACGTCTTCAACAGTGCAACCCCTTGATAAATCGTTTATAGGTTTTGCAAAACCTTGACAGATTGGGCCTAACGCTAAATACCCACCAAACCTTTGTGCAATTTTGTAGCCGATATTACCAGCGTTGATATTTGGGAAAACAAATACGTTTGCATTGCCTGCAACCTTGCTGTCTGGTGCTTTTAACTTACCAACTTCTGGTGCAACTGCAGCGTCAAATTGGAATTCACCGTCAACGATAAGGTCTGGTGCAAGTTCTTTAGCCATAGCCGTTGCTTGTTGTACCTTTGGTACCGTTTGGAAATATTTGTCGTCGTTGCCACTACCTTTCGTTGAGAAAGAAAGCATAGCAACCCTTGGCTCAATACCAGCAATATTTTTAGCCGTTTCAGCAGAAGAAATAGCTATATCTGCTAATTGTTTAGCATCTGGCTCAATATTGATAGCGCAGTCGGCAAAAACTGCAACGCCGTCTGGGTTATATTTGTTTTCGCCTTCTGGCGCAATCATAATAAAGGAACTTGAAACGGTGGCAATACCAGGTGCAGTTTTAATAACTTGTAAACCTGGGCGAAGTGTGTTTGCCGTTGAGTGGCAAGCACCTGAAACTAAACCGTCAACGTCGCCAGCCTTAAGCATTAACGCAGCGTACATAGTATAATCTTTTAAGATTGACGCTTTAGCATCTTCAACGGTAGCATATTCAGGGGCACCCGTCTTTTTGTTGATTTTGCCTTCTCTTGCCTTGTATAAAATTTCAGCGTATACATCTGCCTTTGCATCAGTTTTTGGGTCAACGATAATAATACCGTCTAAACAAACGCCTGGGTTTGCTAAAGCAATTTCTTCTTTGTTGCCAAGTAATGTTACAACTGCAATACCTTCACTAACGGCTTCAGAAGCAGCCTTTACAACACGGCTATCTTCCCCTTCTGGAAGAACGATATTTTTCTTAAGTGCACTTGCTTCATTAATAATACCATCTAAAATTTTAGACATAAATTTCCACTCCTTTATAGAAAATTTTTATAAAAATTGATTTTATTAGTAAATGTATGATATACTATAAAAGTAAACGGTTAAAACCCTTTTACATCTCAATATATTTTACAACATTTTAAATTAAAAGTAAATGCTTTTTGCGTTCATTTTTTAGTTAAAGAGGTTTAAATGAAAGTTTGCGCCTGCGTAGCAGAATACAACCCATTACATTTAGGGCATCTAAAACATATTGAATATATGAAAAACGTGCTAAAAGCCGATAAAATTATCGTTATTATGAGTGGTAATTTTACCCAACGTGGCGAGCCAGCCGTTTTAAATAAATATAGCCGTGCAGAGACGGCTGTTTTGGCTGGGGCTGATGTGGTTATTGAACTTCCCACCGTTTTTGCAACGGCTAACGCAGAAATTTTTGCAAAAGGCGCAGTTAAAATTTTAGACGAACTAAATATTGTTGACGAGCTTTGTTTTGGCGTTGAAAGTGGTAGTAAGAAAGATTATATCGACTTAGCAACGGCCTTAAATAACGAAAGCAAAGAATTTAAAAAAATATTAAAAGAAAAACTTGATACGGGTATCTCTTTTGCCAAAGCCAAGGCACAAACTTTAAAACAACTTAACGGTGACTTTGACGAAAAATTAACGCTTTTACCAAACAATATTTTAGGTGTAGAATATACAAGGGCGATATTAGAAAGAAATTCTAAAATGAAAATTTGCCCAATGATACGGCTTGGCGACCACAACGACGTTACACTTAAAAAGGGCGTGACAAGTGCCACAAGCATTAGAGAAGTTTTAAAGACGGGTAAAATAAAAAAACTAAAGAGCAATTTACCTAAATACGTTTATACTAGGCTTAAAAACTACCCGTTTTCAATAGAACAAATGATTATGGCTTCCGTTATAACTGCCGACACCAAGTTTATGGCTAATAT
The DNA here is from genome assembly GCA_045631625.1 of Christensenellaceae bacterium. Classification (GTDB taxonomy): domain Bacteria; phylum Bacillota; class Clostridia; order Christensenellales; family Borkfalkiaceae; genus UBA1259. Next base: position 6,721 of record JAZQVG010000084.1, on the reverse strand, counting down.
TTTAGACTGCAGTGAAGGGCTGGAAAATCGCATTAAGGCACTTGCAAAAGACAACTTAAACTATAACGCTTTAATAGACAAAGTTTCTACAAAAAGGTATACTACGCCACGTATTAAACGCATACTCTTATCTTGCTTGCTATCCATCGATAAAAAGTTGGTTTTCGATTGTTTGGAAGACAAACTTTACGCTAAAGTTTTAGCCGTTAAAAAAGATAGTTTAGACTTAGTTTCTAATATATCAAAGGTAAGCAATATACCGTTGCTTACAAGAAAAAGCGATTTTGAAAAACTAAAAAAGACGGCTATAAAATGCTTTAATAAAGACGTATTGGCAAGCGACCTATATAACTTAGCAACTAGCGATATTCAAAACGAACACCGAATGTTAATAATATAATTTTTTGAAAGAACTAATTAAAGCCCTAAGCAAACACTTAGGGCTTCATTTTTAGGCATATAATTTTTTTTATTCTGTTTGGTCTGGATTGTGAGACAACATTAATTGTTCCTTATTATCAATTTCATTAGATTTGTTTTTATTTCTTCCACTTACTTCTTTTATACTTTTAGCCACATTTCCAAAAAATTTCATTTTTGGAGATTTGCTATTTTCCCCCACAACAATTGCAACTTCTCCCGCAAAAGCAACTGCTTTTTTTGTTGTTTCTTTTATATCAATATCTAAAGCATCCTCCGTTTCTTTAACCGATTTTTGAGCCTTTTTGACACCTCTTACAAATTTTGAATAACCACTAACAAGTTTTAGTGCAACGTCTACAAATTCTTTTGCAGACTTTAAGGTTGGAAATTCTAAAAACTTCTCTACTCCAATCATATAAATTTCTACTTTTTTATTTTTCCTAATTATTTGATAAGTTGCATCATAGTTCTTTACACTTTTAACGTCATAAACTTCATTTTCCACATTTTTACTAAAAATTTTTTTATTTCTAATAAAAACAAAGTTCAAATTAGTCAACAATAAATCAACTTCAATTTTTTTCTTACTTGTAATTTGCATTTCTACCTTGCTCTTAAACAATACTGTTTCATCATCTCTTAAAATATAGTTTTCCATAACATTCCTCCTGCTTTTTTAAATAGCATGTAAAATTCGCGAATTAAAAAGTATTTACGTATTTATTTTGACTTTTTGTTTAAAATAATTATATCAGAACTATAGTTCTAAGTCAATTATTGTAAGAACAATAGTTCTATAATTTAATTATGGATAAAATGAGTTTTAAAGAAAATTTAATAGAACTAATAAAAATTAATAAGATATCACAGCAAAAAATTGCTATTGCAATCAGCGTTTCTCAGCGTACCGTTTCAAAATGGATAAACGGACAATCTGAACCAACGGCTACTAATATTTATAAATTGGCCAAATATTTTGAAGTTTCTTCTGATTATTTGCTAGGTCTTTCGGACGAGTAAAAAGAAAAGACTAACGAAATTTCGTTAGTCTTTTATTGTATTTATTATTATAACGTTACGCCTTTTTTGTAGAAAGCAATTTCTCTTATATCTTCGCTTTTACACTTATAATCGCCGTTTACAGTTTTGATAATCAAATCAAACAACCCTTTATCGTCCATACCGTAAGCGTTAAAGTCAATCCAATTATCTTTAAATTCAGATAATTTATTGTTAGAAGCAATCTTCATAGTAGGTACGAAAGTAGAAAACGGTGTGCCACGCCCCGTTGTGAAAAGCACTATTTGACAGCCTGCTGCTGCTAGAGCCGTGCTTGCAATCAAGTCGTTGCCAGGTGCGTCTAAGGCTGTTACGCCTTTCTTTCTAACCATTTCACCATAACCTAAAACGTCAACTATTTTGGTTGAACCTGCTTTTTCTACACAACCAAGCGACTTTTCTTCCAAGGTGGTAATACCACCTTTTTTGTTGCCTGGGCTTGGATTTTCGTAAACAGGGAAACCTTGTGAAGTGTAGAAATTTTTGAAATCTACAATCATCTTTTTATATCTTTCATAAACTTCTTGGCTTTCGCACTTATTCATCAAAAGTTGTTCTGCACCAAACATTTCAGGCACTTCGGTTAACATTGCACTGCCACCGTAAGATACAACCAAGTCACTAATTTTACCTACTAATGGGTTAGCAGTTAAGCCAGAATATCCGTCAGAGCCACCACACTTTAAGCCTAAACAAAGTTCACTAATTGGCACGTCTTCTCTAACGTAATCTTTAGCAATAGAAGCAAATTTTTCAATTACATCTAAGCCGTATTTAACGTCGTCTTTAACGTCTTGGCAGTTATAAAATTCAATATTATCGTGGTTAAAAGGCTTTAGATATTCCTTAATACCGTCTAAGCCGTTATTTTCACAGCCAAGCCCAACGAAAAGCACGAAACTTGCGTTAGGGTTTAATGCCGTTGCACATAATAGTTTTTTAATATTTTCGTTATCGTCGCCAAGTTGAGAGCAACCGAATTGGTGGGTAAGGGTAAATATACCGTCGATAGAGCCCGTTACGAATTTTTGCGCAAGTTTTTCAATTCTCATACAAACGTTGTTTACACAACCAACCGTTGGTATGATATAAATTTCGTTTCTAATACCTGCCCTACCAACTTTCCTTTTATAACCTTTAAAGAAGCCTTCTTTTTGACTAACTTCTACAAGTTGTGGGTTATATTCATATTCAAAACTTTCGTCCAAGTGGCTTTTAACGTTGTGAGTATGTACCCAATCGCCCTTTTTAATGTCGGTAGAAGCCCTACCTATAACTTCGCCGTACTTGATTATAAATTCGCCCTTAGAAATGTCTTTAAGGGCAAACTTATGACCTGCCGGTATACTTTCAGTACCCGTAAGTTCTACGGCAATATTGTCTTTTTCGTTTATAATTATACTATTACTCATAAAAGCGAAATACCTTTCTTTAAGTCTTGTACGTATTTAACAACAGTTTCAGCAAAGTCTTTGTAGTTAGTTAAATCTTCATCCCAAACTGAAGTATCTTTCATAAAGCCTTCAATAGAGCCACCGTTTGCAAAATATTGTAAGTATGGTAAATCGTCCATAAACGCAACCTTGCCTGATGGGAGATTTGCATAGAACTTGCCGTCTTCTTCTGTAAGAGAAGAATATAAGCACATAATGTATGCAAAGCCCTTAGTCATATAAGGTGCAATTTCGCCGTGTGCTTCATAGTAATCTTTAAAGCTTGGCAAATCTCTTGCTTTCCACTTAGAAATTGTATTTAAGCTGATAGAGATTAGTTGGTGATTTAAGTATGGGTTTAAGAATCTTGATAAAATACTATCAGCAAAAACCTTAGTTGCAGAAATATCGTTTGAAACGAAAGGTACTATTTCTTGGTTTAAGGTATCTAACAAGAAATTCTTTAATTTTTCGTCTACCATACAATCGTAAACGGTTTTTGCGCCTTCCCATAAGCCAGCACAAACGATGTTTGTGTGAGAGCCGTTAAGCACCCTAACCTTTCTCTTTTTATAGTACTTGATATCTTCAGTAAGTACTACTTCAATACCGTGTACGCCTTCTTTAATATATTTAGCGATGTCCCCTTTCTTTTCTACTGCCCATAAACCAAACGGTTCGCCAATAGAAACAAGTTCGTCCTTTTCGCCAATTAATTTTTCTAAATATTTTTGGTCTTCTTCCGTCTTTGGATAGCCCGAAACGATACGGTCAACCAAAGTGTTGCAGAAGTATGATTTTTCTTCTACCCATTTAGCAAAGTCGTCGCCCAAGTTCCAAAGTTTAATATACGCTTTAACGCACTTTTCAAGTTCGGTAGCGTTGTTGTCGATAAGTTCAACAGGCATAAAGTATAAGCCGTCTAAACCTGCATTATAACGTTCTAAAAGAAATTTTGTAAGTTTTGCTGGATAAGTAATACCTTCAAAATCGTCAAACTTATCAGTATCGTGATAACAAATACCTGCTTCAGTCGTGTTTGAAACGATAATTTTTAAATCTTTATCAAGCGCTAAAGCCAAGTATTTATCAAAGTTTTCAAATGGGTCAATGGCGTCGATGATAGAATTAATTTCGTGTACGTCTTCAACAGGCTTGCCGTCAACAGCACCACGAAGTACTATATGATAACGGTTGTTTTGTTTTTTGAATTTATCAAGGTTGCCAAAAGTGATAGGTTTTACTATTGCGACACCGTAGTCGCCACCTTCTTTATTTAAACAATCAAAATAATAGTCTGCAAAAGTTCTTAAAAAGTTACCTTCACCAAATTGTGCAATTTTAATCATAATACTTATACTCCCTTTAATTATCTTTCTACGCCAAAGTAATTTATAGCGTTATTATAGCAAATATCTTCAACAACCTTGCCAACCACTTTCATATCGGTAGTCATTTCACCCTTTTCCATCATTTCGCCAAGGTAAGAACAAAGTATCTTTCTAAAGTAGTGATGGCGTGGATAAGATAAGAGTGAACGGCTGTCGGTAAGCATACCGATAAATGTTGCAATGTGCCCTGTTGCCGTCATATCTTTTAAGTGGTTTTCCATACCAACCTTATTGTCTAAGAACCACCATGCTGGGCCGTATTGAACTTTGCCCTTAGCAGATGCGTCTTGGAAACAGCCGACAAGCGTCATAATTTCCGTATTCATCTTTGGGTTTAAGTTGAATATTATTGTCCTTGGCAATAAGCCTTCGTTATTTAATGCGTCGAATAATCTTGACATTTTCATAATAGAATTGTCTTCAGCAATGCTATCGTATCCTGTGTCAAGGCCAAGTTTGTTAAACATTACCGTGTTGTTGTTACGCATTGCACCAACGTGTAATTCCGTACGAATATCGTTTTTAGCGTATAACTTCATTAAGAAATAAGTTAAATAGCCCTTAAATGCTTGTGCTTGTGCTTCCGTAACCGCCTTGCCACTACGACGTAAAGCGAAAATGTTTTCTGCTTCCTTTCTAGATGCTATATCATATACACATTGAAGTGCAATATCACTTGCCACGCAACCAACTTCCTTAAATGCTAAAAGTCTATTTTCTAAAGCGTTTTCTAAAGCAGTTAAGTCTTTAATTTCAAAAGTAGTTGCTTCTAACCAACCGATAAATTCGTTATACCTATCGGCTTCGATATTCATTATCTTGTCAGCCCTAAAAGCAGGGTTTACTTTGAAAGAATAGCCTTTCTTTTCAATTGCCTTAAACGTTTCTAAATCGTCAAACACTTCATTAGTAGTGAAAATTCTTCTAACGTTAAGTCTATTTATAAGCCAAGACGGAGTTATGTTGTTAAGTTTAATAAATTCGTTACACCAGTCCCAAATTTGATTTGCGTTTTCTTCGTTAATTTCAATTTCGCAATTGAAAAATTCTTTTAATTCTACTTGTGACCAATGGTATAATGGGTTGCCAAACGCCGTACCCAAAACTTTGCAATAGGTCAAAAATTTTTCTTTATTAGAAGTTGTTTCGCCCGTGATAAATTCTTCATCAATACCATAGTTTCTCATTAAACGCCATTTATAGTGGTCGCCCTTTAACCAAATTTCAAAAATATCGTTAAATGGTGCGTCTTCTAAAATTTGTTTTTCTGGCAAATGACAATGGTAGTCAAAAATAGGCATTTTTGATGCATAGTCAAAATATAACTTTTCAGCACTTTTGGTTGTAAGTAAAAAATTGTCTTTTATATAACTCATTTTTCCGTCTTCCTTTTTAGTCGTTTTACTACATATATAGTATATCACAAAAAATTTATTTTTCAATTATTTTAAAGGTATTCTTTAATAAAAACCAATAAAAAAACGTCTACGGCTTTTCGTCGTAGACGTTTAATTTAATTTAGTATAGTTTTAACAAACTATTTTACTTATTTTGCCCAGCCAACAACACCTGTTGCACTATTATAAGTGAAGTAGCCTGTGTTAACCATTGCAGTTGTCACTACACCAGATACTGTGTTACCAATCATTTCACTTGCATCGCCGTAACGATATACTTTACCAGCAAAAGAGTAAGTAAGTTTATCCGAAGCATATGGGTTGCCATTTCTATCGATTGGCAATGCAGTTGTGTCGCAACCGTTTGCACCAGAATCAACAACACCATAAGTATTAGATGCACCTTGTACGCCCATTACGTAAGTTGAAACAACTATAGCACTGTTAGTAGTAGTTGTAATTAGTTGATTGTTATTATTACCAGCGTATACAACCTTTTGAGAAGTACTTTGGTTAGTCCAAGTAACAGTATAAATAAAGTTCATCTTACCTTCAAAGTAACTGTTTACAATGTTTACGTTATAATCAACGTATGATGCTAACATTTGCTTAGAATTGTTATACTCTGTATTTGCAGTTTTAACGTAAACGTTTTCAATAGTTGCTTTTGCTGATAATTGTTTAGCCAAAATACCACTATATTTACCAGAAACATTTACATCTGCGTTAATGAACGCTACGTTTTTAACAGTACCACTAATAGCACCGAATAAACCACCTTCAGGTGCAACTACGTTTTTAATTGAATAGCCACGGCCATCAAATATACCAGTTAAACCAACCGTATTTCTGTACGTTGCAAAATCCCAATTTGCGTTTGTAGTATTCCAAGCAAGGTTTGCATTAGTTAAAGTATCAGTTGGGCCATTACCTTCAAAATCAATGTCGTTTGCTAATACGTAGTAACCATCAAAGGTATTTAAGTCTTTTGCAGAACTTGACGTTGTATTATCTTTAA
>JAZQVG010000083.1:0-23678 GCA_045631625.1 Christensenellaceae bacterium | reverse complement strand
GCAACTGTGCCTGTTGTTAGAGAAACGGGTGGACTAAACGATAGTATTAAAGCATATACGGGTGTTAAGGGTAATGGGTTTACCTTCCACGATTATAACGCACACGATATGTTATACGTTATTAACGAAGCAATAAGGGCTTTTAAAGACAAGGAAGTTTGGAAAGACGTTCAAAATAGAACGATTAACACCGATTTTTCCTGGAAAGTTTCTGCCGGCGAATACGTTAAACTATATAATAAATAACTTTTAGGAGAAAGAAATGATTAAAATTACGGAAAAAGAAGCATTAGCACTTATTGAAAGTAAGTTGTCTAAATATTTTGGTGTGCCAAAAGCAGAAGCAACTAAAGAACAAATTTATAAATCAGTTGTTATGTCCGTTAGAGATATGCTACTTGAAAAACGTGCTGCTTTTAATAAAAAATATCGTACTAAGGGTGGTAAAAGGGTTTACTATCTTTGTATGGAATTTTTGCTTGGTCAATCGTTAAAAAATAATACTTATAATCTTGAAATTCAAGATGCCTATAACAAAGCGTTGAAAGAAGGTTTTGGTTGTGAATTGGAAGATTTGTATAATTGTGAACCAGATGCTGGCTTAGGTAACGGTGGCTTAGGTAGACTTGCTGCTTGTTTTATGGATGCTTTGGCTAGCCAAAATTATCCTGCAATGGGTTATTCTATTAGATATGAATATGGTTTATTTAAACAAAAAATCGTTGACGGTTGGCAAATGGAATTGCCTGACGTTTGGCTTCCTGGTGGCGAAGTTTGGTTGACGCAAAGACTTGACAGAACGTATAAAGTTAAATTTGATGGTTATATTAAGGAAAATTGGACTGAAAACGGACTAAAAATAGAACACGTTGACGGTAAGGAAGTTGAAGCCGTTGCTTACGATATGATGATTTCTGGTCACGGTGGCGAAGCCGTATCTATTTTAAGACTTTGGAAAGCACAAAATATTAGTAAATTCGATATGAAAACCTTTTCTCAAGGTGATTATATTAGAAGTATGCAAGAAGACAACGAAGCAGAGTTGATTTCTAAAGTATTGTACCCATCAGACAACCATTTTGAAGGTAAATCATTAAGATTAAAACAACAATATCTTTTAGTTTCTGCAGCACTTCAAGATATTATTATTGACCATAAGAAAAGGTATGGCTCATTAGATAGTTTGCCAGATAAAGCGGCAATTCATATTAACGATACGCACCCAGCGTTATGTATACCAGAACTTATGCGTATTTTAATTGACGAAAACGGGTATGATTGGGACAGTGCTTGGAGTATTGTGACAAGAACTGTTGCATACACTAACCATACCGTTATGAGTGAAGCGCTTGAAAAATGGAGTGAAGACCTTATTCAAAGACGTTTGCCAAGAATTTATATGATTTTAAAGGAAATTAACGAACGTTTTTGTGCTGATATGTGGAATATGTTTCCTGGTGATTGGGATAAGATTGCGAGAATGTGTATTTTTAACCACAACCAGATTAGGATGGCAAACTTATCCGTAATTGCTTCGCATACGGTAAACGGTGTTTCTGCATTACACAGTGATATTATTAAAGACAGTATATTTAAAGATTTCTACGATGTATATCCAGAAAAATTTACAAACGTGACAAACGGTATTGCACATAGACGTTGGCTTTGCCAATCAAACCCAGAACTTTGCGCTTTATTAAACGAGTGTATTGGTGACGGTTACGTTTCAGACGCATCACAACTTATAAACTTTAAAAAGTTTGAAGATGATAAGGCTGTTTTGCAACAATTAAATAAAATTAAACAAATTAAAAAGCAACAATTTTGTGATTATGCGTTTAAGAGACAGGGTAGTGTAATAGACCCAAACTCTATATTTGACGTACAAGCAAAACGTTTGCATGAATATAAGCGTCAACTTATGAACGCTTTGTATATTATTTCATTATACAACGACTTAAAAGAAAATCCAGAAATGGAATTTAAACCAAAAACCTTTATTTTTGGTGCAAAAGCAGCGCCAGGCTATTACTTTGCAAAGCAAATTATTAAACTTATTTGTTGTTTAAGTGAAGAGATTAAAAAAGACCCGATTATTAGCAAGAAGTTGAACGTAGTATATATGGAAGATTACTGTGTATCTATGGCTGAAAAACTTATACCTGCAACTGAAATTAGTGAGCAAATTTCACAAGCCGGTAAGGAAGCAAGTGGTACAGGTAATATGAAATTTATGATTAACGGTGCTTTAACTATCGGTACTTTAGATGGCGCTAACGTAGAAATGAAGGAAGTTTGCGGTGACGACAATATCTTTATTTTTGGTTTAACTGCAAAAGAAGTTGATTATAAATGGAGCCAAGGTTATTGTTCAACCAATTATTACGTAAACAATAAGAGACTTGAGGGTGTTATTAACGCACTTAACCACGGCTTTAACGGTCAATCATTTACAGATATTGCAAACTATTTATTGATTGGTACTCCAATTGCAGACCCATATATGTGTCTTGCCGACTTTGGCGATTATTATGAAATTCATAATAAAGCAGATAAAGTGTATGAAAAACCACTTGATTGGGCTAAAAAGAGTTTGAATAATATTTCTGCCGCAGGTATTTTTGCTGCCGATAGAAGTATTAGAGAATATGCTGAAAGAATTTGGAAACTAAAAAGGATAAAATAATTTAATGGCAATTTATAACCCTTTAATTAAATTTCATAAAAGCATTTTAGGGGCTATATCCGATAATGATAAAATTAAGTTCAGAGTTAAAGGCAACTTTAACTCTGTATCTTTTGTCTACTTTAAAGATGGTGGCGATAAAATTTATGTGCCGATGGAGAAAAAAGACGGTTATTTTGAGATAGAATTATCATTTAAGAAAGGGTTATATTTTTATTATTTTGATATCGGAAATGGCAAATATATTTCTAATACCAAAGAGTTTGAAGGTAAAATTAGTAATAATATTTCTACCTTTCAATTAACGTCTTATCTAAACGATTATGAAACACCAAATTGGCTTAAAGGTGGCGTTATTTATCAAATTTTCCCCGATAGGTTTTATTCATCTGGTAAAAATTTAGATAAATTAGGCAAAGGCAAGATTTTACATGAAAATAAAAAAGATTTACCTATATATAAACCAAATTCTAAAGGTAAAATTTTAAATAACGACTTTTTTGGTGGAGATATTTTAGGTGTTATTTCTAAACTTGATTATATTAAAGAGTTAGGAGTAAATTGCATATATCTTAACCCAATTTTTAAAGCCTTTTCTAATCACCGTTACGATACGGGTAATTATATGCAAATTGACGAATTGTTGGGGAGCAAAGAAGATTTAATTACTCTAATTAAAACAGCAGAAGAAAAAGGTATTAAAATAGTACTTGACGGCGTATTTAACCATACCGGCGACGATAGTTTATATTTTAATAAACTTGGTAATTACGATAGTGTTGGGGCTATAAAAGGCGAAATTTCACCTTATTATAATTGGTTTGAGTGGACTAAGTTTCCAAAATATAATTGTTGGTGGGGTGTTGAAACTTTACCTGCCGTTAATGAAGATGACGAAGGGTACTCTAACTTTATTACGGGCAATGATGGCGTTATTGAACATTATACAAAAATGAATATTGGTGGATGGAGATTGGACGTTGTTGATGAATTGCCAAGCCATTTTGTAAAAAAGATAAGAAAAACGTTAAAAAACCAAAATGAAGATGCAATACTTATTGGCGAAGTTTGGGAAGATGCTTCAAATAAAGTTTCTTACAATAGGCGTAGAGAATATTTCCAAGGTTTAGAACTTGACTCTGTTATGAATTATCCACTACGAACTGCTATTATAGAGTTTGTTAAAGGTGAAAGTGGAAAACAACTTGCTGGCGTTATTAAAATGCTTATTGACCATTACCCAAAATGTGTTTTAGATAATTTAATGAATATTTTATCTACACACGATACGCCAAGGCTTTTATCATCATTATCGGGTATTAAAATTGACGGCGCTTCTAAAGAAGAGCAATCTAAAATTAGATTTACAGGTAAAGAACTTGAAAAATGTATAGATAGGCTTAAAATTGCCGTTGCGCTTCAATATACCTTGCCGGGCGTACCGTCGGTATACTACGGCGATGAAATTGGTATGCAAGGGTTTAGCGACCCGTTAAATAGATGTTATTTTGATTGGGATAATATAAATAAAGAAATATTAGATTGGTATAAGTTGTTGGGTGATATAAGGATTAAAAATAGTTGCTTTAAAGATGGTGAAATTGAAATAATTTATTCATCAGATAATTCAATTGTTTATAAGAGATTTAATAGTGAAAATGAAGTTTTAGTTGCTATCAATAATGGCAAAAATGAAATTTTGTTAGAATTTGATGGAAAACTTGTTGATTTATTAACTAAACAAGAATATCATGATTTCATTAAAATAGAAGATAAGACTTGTAAAGTGTTGGTTGCTAAAAATTAACTATTTTTTATTAAAACACTTGATTTTTATACGTAAATATATTAAAATATACGTAGTTAAATTTTGGAGGAAAATATTTTGGAAACAAATAAAATTTTAGAACTTATTGCTAATCAATTAAATAAGCCTGTAGAAGAAATTACTGCTGATAAGGAATTTGTAAAAGATTTAGGTGCAGATTCTCTTGACGTTGTAGAAATGTTTATGAGTTTAGAAGACGAATATAGCATTACCGTATCTGATGATGATGCTGTTAAAATTAAAACAGTTGGCGACGTTATTAAACTTATTGAAGAAAGCAAATAAATATTGTTAAAAAAAAGGTGTAGATTTATCTACACCTTTTTTTATTTATATTTTCCAAATTGTTTATTTTTAATTTTTTCACCTAATCGTAATTTATTGCAGACTTGTACTACCAAATAATTTATTGGAATTTGGGCTAGCAATAATACGAGTATAACTAACAAGTGGTGCCAATAATCACTTAATGGTGACATCTTAGCAAGCCCAAGTAAAGTTAAGCCGTTTGATATAGCGTATAATGATATAATAGTCACGATAGAGAAGTTCATAAAGAACAACAAAACTCTAAATAAATTAAACGGATAACAAATCGTATATAGAGAAAGCATACCAGAATACGTTAATACAATAACACTCATTGTTGTATATATTTCAGGCGATAATGCTTTAGCGCCTAAAAACGTTTGTAAAAGTTGAACTAAAACTACCGATAAAACCATAAGTATTGCACAAGGCAATGATTTTTCTAATACTGTGGGTATAAATTTATTAGTTGCCTTAGAACTGTTGGTTTGCATTGATAAGAAGAAAGACGGTATACCAATTACAAATATTTCTAACATAACCATATTATCTGGTGTAAATGGGTAAGTTGTAAATACTGCTGGAATAAATATCGTAAGAAGTGTTAAAAGTATAGTGAACAACGTTTTCATTATATATAATGATGCTGAACTTTGTACGTTATTTATAACACGTCTACCTTCATATACGACTTGTGGCATATTATTAAAATTATCGTCCATTAATACCAGATGAGATATGTTCCTTGTGGCTTCACTACCTGATGCAAGTGAAATTGCACAATCTGCTTCTTTTAATGCTAAAATATCGTTAACACCATCACCCGTCATTGCAGTAAAGTGTTTGTTGTCTTTAAGTGCTTTAACTAAAATTGCTTTTTGTTCAGGGGAAACCCTGCCAAAAACAGTATATTCATTGGCAGAGTAGTATACTTCTTGGTCAGATAAACCTTCTAAACTAATATATTTATCAGCATTATCTATGCCAACACGCTTTGCAATTTCTGATACGGTTATAGGGTTGTCGCCAGATATAACCTTAATATCAACGCCATTTTCCTTAAACCAACTAACAGTTTCTACCGCTTCTTTTCTAATGGTATCAATTATTACTATTAATGCAATAGGCTTAAAATCAGACGGAAGGTAGTTGTCAGTTAGTAGTTTGTTTGATTTTGCTAAAACTAAAACACGTAGCCCTTGTTTTAGATAGTTGTTTATTTCTTCACTATAATTTTCATAAGTTTTTTTAGATAAAACAAATTCTGGTGCACCAAAAGCATACGTCATTTGATTATCAAAAGCAACTGCAGACATTTTTCTTTCCGAATTAAATGGAAGCGTTGCAACGCTTTTATAGGTGTTGCTTGTGTCAAAATAATTTATTAAGGCTTTTGCAGTTTGGTTATCGTCTTTTAATGCGTTTAACATTGAAGAAGTTATAGCATTTATATCTTCAATAGAATTTTTGCCTATTGGTACGACTTCTTGTACGGTCATATTACCGTCGGTAAGGGTACCCGTTTTGTCAAAACAAATTGTATCGACAAGTGCAAGCATTTCAAGTGAATATAGGTCTTGTACTAAGGTATTATTTTTTGCAAGTTTAATTGTGCCAACGGCAAGCGTTAAACTTGTTAATAAAAACATACCAGAAGGTATCATACCTATAACTGAAGCGGCAGTAGTTAATATGGCTTCTTTTGGTACAACGTTAAGTATGCTATTTTTAAATATCTGTATTAAGGCAATTGGAATAATGATAATACTTATACCTTTAATAATGGCGCCAAGCGAACTCATAAGTTCAGAATGTGGTCTTTTATAAGTTTTTGCTTTTGCGGTAAGCTGTTCGGCATAACTGTCCGTACCAATTTTTCTTGCAATTGCTTTACAAGTACCTGAAACAATAAAACTACCTGAAAGGAGAGTGTCGCCTGCTTGTTTTTTAACTGCAACACTTTCGCCTGTTAATAGGGCTTCGTTAACTTCTACAAAACCATCTATAATTTCACAATCGACAGAAATTTGATTGCCTATTTTAAACATAATTAAATCGTCTAAAACAATTTCGTTAGAAGGTATGTCGACTTTTTTGCCATCTCTAATTACGTGAGTGTGTTTGTTTGATACTATGCTTAATCTTTCGACACAAATTTTTGCACGAATTTCTTGTATAATACCTATAAAAATATTTGCTATATAAATAAATACAAAAAAGAAATTTCCAATTTCTGCACCAGCATAAGCCATTACTATACAGATAATTAAACCTAATAAATTGAAAAAAGTACAGAAATTGCCCAAGAAGATACTTAAGTATGATTTTGAATACTTTTTGTTTTTCTTGTTTATAAGCCCATCAGAAATACGGCTATTAACCTGTTCTGTGGTTAAGCCGTTTTCTATTGAAGGGTTATATCTTTCTATACTTTCTAAATTTACTTTTTTTCTCATTTTTCTTATTAAACTATTATATTTATTAACCTATTAGGAATTATTATAAGTTTTTTAATTTGTCTGTCACCAATTTCTTCAGTAAGTTTTGAATTTTCTGTTATAAGTTTTCTAATATATTCTTCATCTGCACCATTTGGTATCATTGCTTTCGTACGCATTTTGCTATTTATTTGAATAACAACTTCAATTTCGTCCTTAACTAAAGCATTTTCATCAAAAACAGGGTAGTCTTGATTGAAAATTGATGGTTTATTGCCAAGTACACTCCAAATTTCTTCAGCAAAGTGTGGTGCGCAAGGTGCTAACAATAAAATTAGCGATTTATAAGCATCACATAATACTTTTTCGTTTTTAGCGACAGGTGACTGAATATATGCTGACAAAGAATTTAATAATTCCATAAGTCTTGCAACTGCAGTGTTGAAAGAGAAGTTTTCCATATCGTTATCAACAAATTTTATAGCATAATTGTATGCGTAAATAAGGTCTTTTTCTTCTTTATCAATCGTATCTTTTTTATCAAAATCGCTAGATTTTATTTTATCAGCCAATCTTTCAATTCTATCAAGGAATTTTACTACGGCTTTTATACCTTCGTCGTTCCAAGGGCCACCTTCGGTATATGAGAAGCCAAACATTAAGTATAATCTCAATACGTCAGAACCATATTGTTCAACGTAAGGGTCTGGTGCAACTACGTTGCCACGAGATTTGCTCATACGATATCCGTCTGGACCTAAAATAACACCTTGGTGAACTAACGATTTAAACGGCTCATCAAAATTCAAGTAGCCCATATCTCTTAATGCTTTTGTAATAAATCTAGCATAGAGTAGGTGCATACAAGCGTGTTCAGCACCACCAACGTATTTATCAACAGGTAATACTTTATTGATAATTTCTGGGTTGAACGGTTCTTTATTGTTATGTGCGTCTGGATATCTTAAATAATACCAACTTGAGCATACAAAGGTATCAAGTGTATCAGGGTCACGATGAGCAGGCCCACCACACTTTGGACATTTTGTTTCCATAAAGCCTTTGTGTTTAGCAAGAGGAGATTTTCCGTCTGGCTTAAATTCTACGTCGTATGGAAGTTCAACAGGAAGTTTAGAGTATGGAACAGGTACTATGCCACATTTTTCACAATGAACAACAGGGATTGGTGCACCCCAATAACGTTGACGTGAAACTAACCAGTCTCTTAATCTATAATTGGTTTTATGTTCGGCTTTGCCTTCTTGTACAAGTTTGTTTATGATTGCTTTTCTTGCATCTTCACTTGTCATACCGTCAAATTCTGGGCTATTCATTAAGATACCATCTTCACAGAAAGGTAAGTCATCGTTACCATTTGTACCTTTAATAACCCTGGTAATAGGTAAGCCGTATTTTTTAGCAAAATCAAAGTCACGCTTATCGTGAGATGGAACGCCCATAACGGCACCCGTACCATAAGAATAAAGCACGTAATCTGCAACAAAAATTGGTACAGATTTACCGTTTACAGGATTTATTGCATTGTGTCCAATATAAACACCAGTTTTTTCACGTGTGGTAGAAAGTCTGTCAATTTCATTTGTTTTTGACGTTTCTAAAATATAATCTTCAACGGCTTTTTCTTGTTTTTTGCTTGTTAATTTCTTAACAAGTGGATGTTCTGGCGCTAATACTACGTATGAAACACCGAAAAGCGTATCGGCACGTGTAGTGAAAACCTTAAATTTATCGCCACTTTCTGCAGTAAACTCAATTTCTCCACCGGTAGATTTGCCAATCCAATTCTTTTGCATAAGTTTGGTTTTTTCTGGCCAATCTAAGTCGTTTAAGCCTTGTAATAATTCTTCAGCATAATCAGTAATTTTGAAGAACCATTGTGTTAAATCCTTTTTAATAACCGTGCTTTTACACCTTTCGCATTCACCATTAACAACTTGTTCATTTGCTAAAACAGTTTGACAACTTGGGCACCAGTTAACAGGCGCTTCTTTTCTATAAGCAAGCCCTTTTTCGTATAATTTTAGGAATAACCATTGTGTCCATTTATAGTAGTCTTCATTACAAGTTTTAATTTCCGCATTCCAATCGAAAAAAGCACCCATTTCACGTAAGGTTTGTTCCATGTTTTCGATATTTTTTTCAGTAGAATCTTTTGGGTGAATACCCGTCTTTATGGCAAAGTTTTCAGCAGGTAAGCCAAAAGCATCAAAACCCATTGGTTGAAAAACCTCAAACCCTTTCATTTTTTTGTATCTTACAAAACTATCGGTTGGGCCATAGTTGTACCAATGTCCTAAGTGTAATTTTGCAGCAGAAGGATATGAAAACATTTCTAAACAGTAATATTTTTTAGAAGCGTTTTTAACGTTAAAGTTTGCAATTTTTTCTTTTTCCCAATAAGTTTGCCACTTTTTTTCTATTTGTTTTGTGTCCATAAATTTTTATATTGCCTCCGACAGCATTTATTTAAATTTAAATTATTATATTATATAAAAAAAATTAAGTCAAGTAATAGTGTGCTAGGTATAATAGATATTTTTTCAAAAAAAGGGCGAAAGATATATCTATTACATTTACAAAATTAAAAAATAATGTTATAATTAACGTGAGTAATTTTATTTTGGATAAAACGTATGGATTTTAAGAAAAAACTTTTTTACAATTTAGATAATATAGACTGTTATTTCGATGAACTTTACGGTGAAAAGACAGCGTACCAAAAAGATAGATATGATAAGGCTTTTACTGAGTTTAAGAAATTGTTTTCAGTAGATAAGGCTTATATTTGTTCGTCAAGTGGTAGGGTAGAAGTTTGTGGCAACCATACCGACCATAACGGTGGTAAAGTTATATGTTGTGCAATTAATTTAGACTCTCTTGCAATGTTTTTGCCAACGGATGATAACGTTATTACGCTGTATAGTGACGGTTATGGTAAAATGGTTGTTGACCTTAATAAAACTTCTGACGAAAAAATTGGCACTTCACCTGCTTTGATTAGGGGTGTTGCTGTAGGTTGTGCTAAAAAAGGTTTTAAAGTTGGTGGCTTTAACGCTTACGTGACAAGCAACGTTTTAGGTGGTGCCGGTATATCAAGCAGTGCTTCTTTTGAAGTTTTAATTGCTGAAATTATTAACTTTTTATATAACGAAGGTCAAATTTCTCAAAAAGATAAAGCAATTATCGCACAGTATGCCGAAAGGGAATTTTTTGGTAAGCCTTGTGGGCTTTTAGACCAAAGTGCAATTTCCTTTGGTGGTCTAAAAATGCTTGATTTTTCTTTGCCAAATGATATAATTGTTAGTAATATAAATAATAATCTTTCAAAATATACCTTGGTTTTAATAAACACGGGTGGTAGTCATGCAAAATTAACGGGTGAATATGCTTCTATACCAAAAGAAATGTTTGACGTGGCTAAAGCCTATAATAAAGATAGGTTGATTGATTTAAGCGAAGAAGAATTTTTTAGTAAACTTCCACAATTATACAATAAATTATCAGATAGGGCAGTAAGCCGTGCTATACACTTTTTCAACGAAAATAAAAGGGTGGAAGGTGTTTGTCAAGCGTTGAATAACGAAGATTACGATAAGTTTTTATCAATGATTAAAAAATCAGGCATTAGTTCTATTTGTAAATTGCAAAATTGCTACGTAGCGGGTAGTGATTCTCAACCTATAATTAAGGCACTTTCTGTTTGTGAAGAATTTTTAGATGGCGGTGCTAATAGGGTGCACGGCGGTGGCTTCGCAGGTTGTATTTTGAATATAGTTGAAAATGCTAATTCAAACGATTTTATAGATAAAGCATCTATGATTTTTGGGGCTAAAAACGTTATTAGGTTAAAAGTTCGTAGTGTTGGCGCAAAGGTACTATAGAAATAGAGATTTTTGATGTAATTATGTTAGACATAATGGCATTTTAATCATAAAAAAATTAAATCAAGGAGAAAAATATGGATAAGGTAATTCCTGTTGTAGTGATTAAAAACGTAGAAGATACGATACCTACGCTACAAGCATTAAAAGACGGTGGCATAAATTGTGCTGAAATTACTTTTAGGACGGCTTGTGCTGGTGAAGCAATTAAAATTGGGGTAGAAAATTTCCCTGATATGAATATCGGTGCAGGTACGATTATAAATCTTGCACAAGCAAAGCAAGCGATTAAATGTGGTGCTAAATTTTTAGTTTCACCTGGTTTATCAGAAGAAGTTGCTAAATTTGCTATTAAAAAAGGTATACCTTATTTTCCTGGTTGTGTAACGCCTACAGAAATAATGAAAGCGTTAGCATTGGGTATTGAAATTGTTAAGTTCTTTCCAGCAAACGTATATGGTGGATTAAAGGCATTAAAATCACTTGCTGGTCCTTTCCCACAATTAAAGTTTATACCAACGGGTGGCGTTGATTTAACAAACTTAGAAGAATTTTTAGCGTTTGATAAGATTTACGCTATCGGTGGCAGTTTTATGATGAAAGGCGATATCGTAGATAACTGTAAAAAAATTAATGAAATTATAAAAAAATAATAGGTATTTTAAGGAGATTAAGATGGGTAAAGTTATTACTTTTGGCGAGTTGATGTTAAGACTTGCACCAGAAAATTATTTAAGATTTGTTCAAAGTGAAAAATACGAAGCGACTTTTGGTGGTGCTGAAGCAAACGTAGCAGTAAGTTTAGCAAATTACGGCATTGACGTTTCTTTTGTTACTAAACTTCCAAGCCACGAAATTGGCCAAGCAGCCGTAAATTCATTAAGAAAATTTGGTGTTGACACTTCTATGATTGTCAGGGGTGGCGATAGAGTAGGTATATATTATTGCGAAAAGGGTGCAAGCCAAAGACCTAGCAAGGTTATTTATGATAGGGCTTACAGTTCAATTTCAATGGCAAAAAGAAAAGATTTTTCTTGGGCTAAGATATTTAAGGGTGTAGAATGGTTCCACTTTACTGGTATTACACCTGCTCTTTCTGATACTGTTGCGGCAATTTGTTTAGATGCTTGTAAGGAAGCAAAAAAGAGAAATATTAAAATTTCTTGTGACCTTAACTTTAGAAAAAAATTATGGTCAAAAGAAAAAGCCGGACAAGTTATGGGCGAATTATGTAACTATATTGATTACTGTATTGCTAACGAAGAAGACGCTAAAGACGTATTTGGTATTGAAGCAGATAATACTGATATTTATGGTGGCAAACTTGATAGGCAAGGTTACGTTTCAGTTGCTAAAAAACTTACGGAACGTTTTGGGTTTAAGGGTGTTGCTATTACATTAAGAGAAAGTTTATCTGCAAACGATAATAATTGGAGTGGTATGCTTTACGTTGACGGTAAAGAATATTTCTCTAAAAAATACACTATGCACATCGTTGATAGAGTAGGTGGTGGCGATTCTTTCGGTGGTGGTTTAATTTATTCATTATTAAATGGCTACGAACCACAAAAAGCCATTGAATTTGCAGTTGCTGCAAGTTGTTTGAAACACAGTATTGAAGGCGACTACAATATGGTTTCGGTTAAAGAAGTAGAAACACTTGCCGGTGGCGATGCGTCAGGCAGGGTTCAAAGATAATTTCAGTTAGGTATCGCTGAAATGTTTTAGCGATACCTTTTTTGAGGCTTAACATGTTAAATTTTTTTGATTACGCAATTTTCGTTCTTTACGCCTTACTTTTAGTGGGCATTGCATTTTATACAAGAAAGCGTAGCAGTTCCGTTAATGACTTTTTACTTGCAGGTAAAAAAGGCTTAAATGGTTGGATGAGTGCTTTTTCTTATGGCACAACTTATTTTTCGGCTGTAATTTTTATTGGTTATGCTGGTAAATTTGGTTGGGGCTTTGGTCTTTCTTCCGTTTGGATTGGTATTGGAAATGCACTTTTTGGCGGACTTTTGGCCTGGATGATTATGGCAAAGCGTACTAAAAATATGACGGTTAGGCTTTCTGCTAAAACAATGCCAGAATTTTTTGAAAAAAGATATGACTCGAGATTTTTGAAGATTTTTTCAGCAATTCTAATATTCCTTTTTTTGATACCATACGCTGCCTCAGTATATAACGGGCTTGGCAATTTATTTGAAACGTTGTTTGAAATTGATGGTGTTTACGTTGTTATTGGTTTAGCATTACTTACTGCCGTATATTTGGTGTTTGGTGGCTATTTTGCAACTTCATTATCAGATTTTGTACAGGGAATCGTAATGATAGTTGGCGTTTTAATAATGTTTTTCTTCTTTATGTCAAATTCAAACGTAAATTGGTTTGAAGGCTTATCAAAACTCAATAATGACAACTTGGGTTTCTTTATAGTAGGAAATGGGGGAACTTTCTTAGATTCACCAATTTTAATGCTTGTTTCTCTTATTTTGTTAACGTCAATGGGTGTTTACGGTTTGCCACAAACGGTACACAAATATTATACGGTTAGAGATAAGACGGCAATTAAACAAGGTGCAATTATAACGACAATTTTTGCATTTTTAATTGGCTTTGTTGCATATTTCGTTGGTGGATTAAGTCATTTGTTTTTAGGTGATTTAAGCCAAGTTGGAGGAAATACTGATAATATAATTCCTTATATGCTTGGGCAAGTTATTCCAAAAGGCTTACTTGGTTTAATTGGCGTATTGTTACTTTCGGCATCAATGTCAACGTTGGCATCAGTTTCATTGTCAAGTGCATCAGTTCTTTCAGTTGACTTGTATAAGGGCGCTATCAATAAAAATGCTTCAGATAAAAAAGTTACGCTTTTAATGCGTATCGTTTCATTTTTATTTATTGCATTGTCGGTAGTAATTGCTTTGTTGAATAAAAAATATAACATAACGGCCATTGCTTATCTCATGTCGCTTAGTTGGGGTACGCTTTCGGGTTGCTTCTTTGGTCCTTTTGTGTTTGGTTTATACAATAGGAAAATTACAAAGGCTGCATCTATAGTTTCAGTTGTAGGTGGGTTAGTATTTACGATTGTATTTACAATTGTATTTGGTATATTAAAAACACCTGCGGGTGCTACTTTTGGTCAAATTTTACAAGCAGGTGTAGGTATGTCACCATTGACGGGGGTGCTATGTATGGTTTTCTCAATAATAATCACCTTTGTTGTTAGTTCATTTACTAAAAGACCAAGCGAAGAAACTATTTATAACGCTTTTGATAAATCTTTCGATGGAGAGATTAAATAAAACATTTTTAGGAGACTTTAATGATTTGGTCAAAGGAAGAAACGCTTTCAAGAGTTGAGATTGAAAAAATACAACTTGAAAGGTTAAAAGAAACGGTTAATAGGGTTTATAATAGCGTCCCTTATTATAAAGCGAAAATGGATGCAGTTAATATTAAGCCGGAAGATATTAAAAGTCTAAAAGACTTATCTAAATTACCATTTGTCACTAAACAGGATATGAGAGAAACATATCCTTTTGGTCTTTTTGCTGTACCGAAAGATAAACTTGTAAGAATTCACGCTTCAAGTGGTACTACGGGGAAACCTACCGTCGTTGGTTATACTGAAAACGACCTTAAAGTTTGGACGGAGTGTGTTTCAAGAATTGCTTGTATGGGCGGTGCAACTGAAAAAGACGTTGCTCAAATATGTTTCGGATACGGTATGTTTACGGGCGCTTTAGGGCTTCACTACGGCTTAGAAAATATTGGTGCTACCATTATTCCGTCATCAACGGGGAATACTGAAAAGCAACTTATGTATATGAAAGATTTTGGTACAACCTTGTTAGTTGCAACACCATCTTACGCTTTACGTATTGCTGAAGTTGCAAAATCTATTGGCATTGATCCTAAAAAAGATTTAAATGTTAAAATTGGCTTACTTGGTAGTGAAATGCTTACTGACGCTATGCGTGATGAAGTACATAAAATGTGGGGCGATGACGTATTAGTTACGTCAAATTACGGTATGAGTGAGTTGATGGGGCCTGGCGTTTCTGGTGAATGTGAATATCTTGACGGTATGCATATTAACGAAGACTTCTTTATACCAGAAATTATAAATTCTGAAACGGGCGAAGTTTTACCTGCCGGCGAAAAGGGTGAATTAGTAATTACTTGCATTAAAAAAGAAGGTATACCACTCATTAGATATAGAACTAAAGATATTACAAGGCTTATTTATGAACCGTGTAAATGTGGTAGGACGTTCTGTAGGATGGAAAATTTATCTGGCAGAAGTGACGATATGCTTAAAATTAGGGGTGTAAACGTTTTCCCAAGCCAAATTGAAGAAGTGTTGTTATCTTTTGCTGAACTTGGTCCACACTATGAAATTATTGTTGAAAAAGACGGATATTTTGATAAACTTTCCGTTAGAGTGGAACTTGCAAAGGAAACTGATTCATTTAGAGATTTAGAAAATTTAAGTTTAAAAATAAAGAACAAATTAAAAGTTATGCTAGGCGTTGACGTTAAAGTGTTGTTGGTTTCTCCAAATACTATTCAAAGATTTGAAGGAAAGGCTAAGCGTATAGTTGATTTAAGGAGTAAATAAGATGGCTGACAAAGTTTTAATGCTTGGAAATGAAGCGATTGCAAGGGGGCTATATGAAGCAGGTGTTAAAGTTTCAAGTGCATACCCTGGCACACCAAGTACGGAAATTAGTGAATATTTAGCAAAATATCCAGAAGTTTATACTGAATGGGCACCAAACGAAAAAGTTGCTTTAGAAGTTGCTATTGGCGCATCATATTCTGGTGTTAGAAGTTTTGCGTGTATGAAGCACGTTGGTTTAAACGTTGCAAGTGACCCACTTTATACCTTTTCTTATACGGGTGTAAACGGTGGTTCTGTTATCGTTGTTGCTGACGACCCTGGTTTAGCAAGTTCTCAAAACGAACAAGATACTAGGATGATTGGTAGGTCGGCGCACGTCCCTGTTTTAGAACCTTCTGATAGCCAAGAGGCAAAAGATTTTATAAAACTTGCTTATGAATTAAGTGAAAAATACGATACGCCTGTTATCGTTAGAACAACTACGAAACTTTCACACTCTCAAAGCAACGTTGAACTTTGTGATAGGGTTGAAGTGCAAGATAAACCATATAATAGAGACGTAAGAAAAATGGTTATGATGCCAGGTTCTGCTATTGGTAGACATTTGATTGTAGAAGATAGAGAAAATAGACTTCAAGAAGACTGTAACACTTTTGAAATAAATAAAATTGAAATTAGTGATAGAAAAATAGGTTTTATTACAAGTGGTATATGCTATCAATACGTAAAAGAAGCGTGCCCTGACGCAAGCGTATTGAAATTGGGGCTTGTTTATCCATTGCCATTTAAATTGATTGAAAAATTTGTAGCATCTTGTGACGAAGTTTACGTAATTGAAGAATTAGAGCCTGTTATAGAAGAACAAATTAAGGCATACGGCTTAAAGGTGTTGGGTAAGGCTTTATTCACAAAACAAGGTGAATATAGCGCAAATTTAATTAGAAAAGTAGTTCTTAACGAAACGGTTGACTTTGATAAGAACGTGGTTGCAAATCGTCCACCTATCCTTTGTCCTGGTTGTCCACATAGAAGCGTATTTTCCGTATTAAATAAATTAAAAATACACGCTGCGGGCGATATTGGTTGTTATACATTAGGTGCAGTTGCGCCATTAAACGTAATTGATACTACAGTTTGTATGGGTGCAAGTATTTCTACACTTCACGGTATAGAAAAGGCTAAGGGGAAAAACTTTATAAAAAATTGGGTTGCCGTAATTGGTGATTCAACTTTCTTGCATACCGGTGTAAATTCGCTTATAAATATGGTTTACAACAAGTCTACTGCAACCGTTTTAATTTTAGATAATAGAACGACGGGTATGACGGGGCATCAACAACACGCTGCGACAGGTAAAACGTTAAAAGGCGAAGATACTTATGCAATAAATCTTAAAGATTTATGTTTAGCAATTGGTGTTCCACAAGTATTTGAAATTAATGCCTTTGACGTAGAAAACTTAGAAAAGACTATTAAAGAAAGCGTAAATGGTGACGTTTTGACGGTTATTATTGCAAAAGCACCTTGTGCTTTGTTAAAAGGTCAAGTTTTCCCATTTAAATGCGTTGCTGATAAAGATAAGTGTAAAAAATGTGGAATGTGCTTAAAGATTGGTTGTCCTGCAATCACGAAAGATGCTGATGGATATATTAAAATTGACCAATCAATGTGTAACGGTTGTGGCTTATGCTTAAACTACTGTAAATTTGGTGCTATAAGCAAGGTGGAAAAATAGTATGGAAACTAAAAATATTATGATTGTAGGCGTCGGCGGGCAAGGTACGTTGCTTACTAGCAGAATTATTGGTAAAACGGCTCTTAGCGAAGGGTATGAAGTTAAAATTTCAGAAGTACACGGTATGGCTCAACGTGGTGGTAGCGTTGTCACTTTTGTTAGATATGGCGAAAAGGTGTTTGAACCTGTTGTTGAAGAAGGGCAATCCGACGTTATTATTGCTTTTGAAAGACTTGAGGCAATGAGATACTCTCACTTTCTTAAAAAAGACGGAGTAATGATAATAAACGATTGCAGAATTGACCCAATGACAGTCGTTATCGGTGCTAGTGAATATCCTGAAAATATTATAGAAAATTTAGGCGATTTACATAAAATTTATTCAATAAATGGTGCAGAAATTGCTAATTCATTGGGCAATTCTAAAGTTTTCAATTCTGTTGTATTAGGTCTTGCTGCAAAATTCGTTGGTTTTGAAAAAGAAAAATGGATTGAAGTATTAAAAAATACCGTTCCACCAAAAACAGTTGATATTAACTTAAGGGCTTTTTTGATGGGGTACGAACATAATTAAGGAGATAGATAAATATATGATTTGGAACGAAACTAAAGAATGTATGTCAAGGGACGAATTGTCTGCTTTACAAGGTAAAAGATTAGTTAAACTTGTAGATTACGTTTACCATAACGTAGAATTTTACAGGAAAAAGATGCAGACATTAGGGCTTTTGCCTGGTGATATCAAAACTATTGAAGATATTACTAAATTGCCTTTTACAACAAAAGACGATTTAAGGGATAATTACCCATTTGGTTTATTTGCAGTTCCACAATCTGAAATTGTACGTATTCACGCATCAAGTGGTACTACGGGTAAAGCAACCGTAGTTGGTTATACAAGAAGAGATTTAAGTATTTGGTCAGAATGTGTTGCACGTTGTTTTGCAATGGCTGGTGTAGGCAAAGATGATATTATACAAATTGCTTACGGTTACGGCTTGTTTACAGGTGGTTTAGGCGCACATAATGGTGCAGAGCAAATTGGTGCTATGGTTGTTCCTATGAGTACGGGTAACTCTAAAAAGTTGACCACTATGATGGTAGACTTCGGTGCAACGGCTATCGCTTGTACACCAAGTTATCTATTATATATTGCAGAAATATTAGAACAAGAAAATTTAATTGACAAAATTAAACTTAAAACTGCTATTTGTGGTGCAGAACCTTGGACGGAAGAAATGCGTTTAGAGATTGAAAAACGCTTAAATATCAAAGCACACGATATTTATGGTTTATCAGAAGTTATGGGGCCAGGTGTTGCTTGTGATTGTCAATTCCATAAGGGCTTACATATACACGAAGACCATTTCTATCCAGAAATATTAAATTCATCAACTTTGCAACCTGTTGCTGATAATGAATTGGGTGAACTTGCATTTACAACTTTGACAAAAGAAGGGTTGCCACTATTAAGATATAGAACTAAAGACTTGACTTCTATTGACCATAGTGTTTGTGAGTGTGGTAGAACTTCAGCAAGAATTGAAAAATTTAAGGGCAGAGTTGATGATATGTTAATTATTAGGGGTGTAAACGTATTCCCAAGCCAAGTTGAAGCGGCACTTGTTGGTGTTGAAGAAGTTTCGCCTTATTATATGATGATTGTTGATAGGGTAAACAATCTTGATACGCTTGAAATTCAAATTGAAATTAAGCCACAATATTTTAGTGATGAAATTAAAGGGCTTGAAGCTTTGCAAAAGAAAATTGCACACATTATCAATCAAGCGCTTGGGATAAACGCTAAAATCAAAATTGTAGAGCCAATGACCTTAAAACGTAGTGAAGGTAAGGCTGTACGCGTTATAGATAATAGAAAACTTTATTAATAAGGGGGATAAATATGTTAGCAAAACAATTATCAGTTTTTATTGAAAATAGACAAGGTAGACTTGGTGAAGTTTTAGACGTTTTAAAGAAAAATGACGTTAATATTTTATCGTTAAGTTTAGCAGATACTACGGAATATGGTTTATTAAGACTAATAGTTAGCGATGCTAAAAAAGGTAAGGAAAAATTAACGGAAGAAGGTTTTTCTACCATGCTTACTGACGTGTTGATTATTAAAATTTCACACAAAGTTGGTTCACTTCAAGAATTGCTTAAAATTTTAGCAGATAAGGACGTAAACATTGAATATATGTATGGTTTATCAATTGAAGATAAAAACGCTTACGTGGTGCTTAAAACGTCTAATTTTGAAAAAGCAGAAGCAGTTTTAAACGAAAAAAACATTAAGACGTTATCTGACAACGAAATTCAATTTAACTAATTACAATGATAATAGATTTTCATACTCACGTTTTTCCAGATAAAATTGCAACCAAAACTATTGATTCTCTTGCAAAAATAAGCAATAGCACGCCTTATACGGACGGAACGACAAACGGCTTAATTTATTCTTTAGAAAAGTCAAACGTAGACGTTGCAGTTACTTTACCCGTTTTAACTAAACCAACGCAGTTTGATAGCGTGCTTAATTTTGCTATATCGTTAAATGAGAGATATTTAAAGGAAAGCAAAAAAATTATTTCTTTTGCAGGTATGCATCCTGACTGTGAAGATATATATACTAAAATGAAATTAGTAAAAGATAGCGGGATTAAAGGTGTAAAAATTCACCCCGATTATCAAGATACTTTTATAGACGACGATAAGTATATTGAGATATTAAAGTGTGCTAAAGACTTAGATTTGATTGTGGTGACACACGCTGGGGTAGACGATGGGTATATTGGAAAGCCTATAAAATGCCCACCTGTTTTAATTAAAAAAGTTGTAGAAAAAGTTGGGCATAAAAAGTTTGTTTTAGGGCATTATGGCGCACATAAACAATGGCAAGAAGTATTGGATTTACTTACTGATTTAGACGTTTACTTTGACACAGCTTTGGCACCTAAAAAAATAGGTAAAGATTTGTTTAATAAAATACTTTTAAAGCACGGCTCTGACAAGGTTTTATTCGCAACGGATAGTCCTTGGGGTGACGTTAATGAAGATATTTTGTTGATTAAAGAAATGGTTGAAGATAAATTGGCTTTAGATAATATTTTTTATAAAAATGCTTGTAAATTATTGTGTATAGGAGAATAGTATGTTTTACAATGAAAAGGCGTTTAATTTAGGTAGTAAACGTTCTATTATTAGAGAAATATTTGAATATAGTAAAATTAGGGGGGCAGAAATTGGTGCTGATAAAGTATACGACTTTAGTTTAGGCAATCCAAGTGTAAATCCACCTATTGAAATTGAAAATGCTATTAAAGAGTTTTTAGATAATGAAAACCCAACTCTTTTACACGGTTATACTTCAGCACAAGGCGATTTAGGTGTTAGAAAGGCTATTTCTAATAAAATTAATAAGGATTTCAACCTTAATACTACGGAAAATAATATTTATATGACGTGTGGGGCGGCGGCATCACTTTCAATTTCCTTAAAAGCATTGTTTAACGAAGGGGATGAATGTATTGTTTTTGCACCTTTCTTTACAGAATATCGTGTTTTTATTGAAAATGCTTTAGGTAAGGTTGTTGTTTCTTTGCCTGAAGAAGATACTTTCCAAGTTGATATAAAAGATTTCGAAAGTAAAATTACAAAAAATACTAAAGCCGTTATTATAAATTCGCCAAACAACCCAAGTGGCGTTGTATATACTGAAGAAAAAATTAAACAAATTTGTGAAATTTTAGTTAAAAAACAAAAGGAATATAACACAACCATTTTTTTGATTGCTGACGAACCATATAGGGAATTGGTATATACGGACGTTAAAGTGCCTTATTTAATGAATTATTATGATAATACGATAGTTTGTTATTCTTTTTCTAAGTCTTTGTCATTACCTGGCGAAAGAATAGGGTATATAGCAGTATCTCCTAAAGCAGTAGAAAGTAAAAACGTATATTTGGCTATTTGTGGTGCTGGTAGGTCGCTTGGTTACGTTTGTGCACCAAGTTTATTCCAAAAAGTAGTTGCTAAGTGCTTATATGCGAAAGTAAACGTTGACGCTTATAAGGTAAACAGAGATTTAATATATAATAATCTTAAAAAGTTTGGTTTTGATTGTGTTGAGCCAAACGGGGCGTTCTATTTATTCTTAAAAGCACCAAACGGTGATGCGTATAGTTTTTATGAGCAAGCAAAAAAACACGAAATTTTACTTGTGCCTTGCGACGATTTCGGTATAAAAGGATACGTTAGAATTGCATATTGTGTTTCTAAAGAACGTATTGAAAATTCTTTACCTGCTTTTAAGAAATTGGCTGAAGCATATAAACTTATTTAATAAAACATAAGAAAAAGCCTTGAAATTTCAAGGCTTTTTTCTTTTTAAATTTATTATTTTGCTGTTAATTCGTATAAATTTGTTTTATAGCAATCCATTGATTTTTTTATAATTTTAATTGCTTCGTCTCTGTCTGCGGCAACGTCTACCGTTGTGTCCTTATTTTCAAGTTGTTTATAAACTGTAAAGAAGTGACGCATTTCGTCAAAAACGTGTTGTGGTAGGTCGTGTATGCTCTTATACGTATTATAGTTAGGGTCAGTATCAGGTATTGCTATAATTTTTTCATCTACTTTGCCGTTATCATTCATTACTATTACGCCTATTGGGTAACACTTTACAAGTGACATCGTAATTAGACTTTCAGAACATAAAATTAAAACGTCAAGTGGGTCGTCATCTTCTGCTAAAGTGTGTGGTATAAAACCATAATTTGCAGGGTAGTGCGTTGAAGTATATAAAATTCTGTCAAGTCTTAGTAACCCCGTCTTTTTATCCATTTCGTATTTTTGTTTTGAACCCTTGCTTATTTCCACTACTGCAATAAATTCTTCTGGTGTAATCCTATTGCTTTCTATATCGTGCCAAACATTCATTTTATTGCCCCTTGTCCTTTTTTGTTTTTAATTTTGTTTATTGTAGCATAATATTATTTTTTTTTCAACGTTTTTTAACTATTTTGCGATTGTATTTATAATAAAAATGTGGTAAAATATATATGTAATTGAATTTTTATCAAAATATTGGAGATTTTTTATGAGTGAAAATTGCACGCACGATTGTTCTAGTTGTTCTCAAAATTGTTCAAGTAAAGAAAAGAAAGCAAATTTTTTAGAAAAACAAAACGAATTTAGCAATATTAAAAAGGTTATAGGTGTTGTAAGTGGTAAAGGTGGTGTGGGTAAATCTTTAATAACTTCGCTTTTAGCATCAAAATTTAGAAAAAATGGTTTTAATACTGCCGTGCTTGATGCAGATATTACTGGCCCTTCTATCCCTAAAATTTTTGGTTTAACTGAAAGGGCAACTTCGCCTGACGGAAAGTATTTAATACCCGTTTTAACTAAAACTGGTATTAAAACAATGTCTATAAACTTACTATTAGAAAGCGTTACGGAACCTGTTGTTTGGCGTGGGCCTGTAATTGCTGGCGCAGTAAAACAATTTTGGTCGGAAGTTGCTTGGGGCGACGTGGATTTTATGTTTGTTGATATGCCACCGGGAACGGGGGACGTACCTTTAACAGTTTTTCAAAGTTTGCCTTTAAATGGCATTGTAATTGTTACTTCGCCACAAGATTTGGTGTCAATGATTGTTGAAAAGGCTGTTAAAATGGCAAAGTTAATGGACGTGCCTGTTTTAGGTATAGTTGAAAACTATTCGTATTTAAAATGTCCTACTTGCGACACTAATATTAGTATTTTTGGCGATAGTAAGGTGTGTGCCGTTGCAAATGAGAATAATATTGATACAATTGCAAAACTTCCAATTGACCCAGAAATAGCAAAAAGTTGTGACTTAGGCGAAATTGAAAGTTTAGATTTAGATTATTTAGATTCAATTTATAATAAAATTATTAGCAAGTAAAAAATAGGGCAGTAGTTAATACTGCTCAAATTTTTAGTATGGAAAAAAATAGGGTTTATTTTTGTATTGATTTAAAAAGTTTTTATGCATCAGTAGAGTGTGTTGAAATGGGTTGTGACCCATTTACCACCAATTTGGTCGTTGCTGATTCTTCACGTGGCAAGGGCGCAATTTGTCTTGCAATTTCTCTCGCATTAAAAAAACTTGGTGTT
>JAZQVG010000082.1:0-6541 GCA_045631625.1 Christensenellaceae bacterium | reverse complement strand
TATAGAAATGAATAATCAAGTTTTTATAGTAGATTCTGGAATAGAAGATAGTAAAATTGATTTTGGTGTAAAAAGTGTTAAAACAATATCAGATAATGATTTAAGAAAAGAATATATTAGGAGAAAATATGACGAAGCAATACGAAAAGGGCATATTAGTTATGAACTATCTTCAAGATTTGGGGATGAATATGTCGACAGTTGGAACGGCTATAGACGACTCAAATTTGGAAAAGAGTTATCGACTAATAATGGACAATCCACAAATAACGAAAGAAAATTTTCTAAAGGAAATGGAAATGACGGAAGAGAAGGATTGAACTTCTCTCTAAAAGATTCTGAAAAATCATTAAATGAAAAAATTTCTGGCCTAAAGCCGATACGTCTAAAAGACGAAAAAGAATATCATAAACTTGAATTAGAGTTAAAACGTAGGAATGGAAATCATCCATCGCAAATTGATTGGGCAATCGTTGATAAGTATCTTTACATAGTTAAAGATAACACATACGATAGTTTTACGCCTATAGTTAAAATAGATTGTGTTAAACACGAAAATTTTTTCATGCATTTAATACGTATGATAGACTATAGTGCTTACAGCCCAATAAAAACTATCGATAGTTGGATGACAGAAATTTTTAATCATCCTGATGGTATTGAATGGTTCAATCCAGACCAATCGTATGTTCCGTATAATAAACAATTGGTTCAAAATGAAATTGCAACTACGCTAGATGAAGAAACCGAAAGTTCTAATTATAAAAACAAAGATAATTTTGGTAGGGAATTGTCAGAACAACAAATAGAGTTCTTTAAAGATAGTAAAGTACGTGATAGATATGGAAGACTTAGAGAAGTATATCACGGCACCTATGGAGAATTTTATACATTTGACAAATCTTTGCTTGGGACAAATATTAACTCACCAGATGCGAAATTAGGCTTTTTCTTTACGGCATCAAAAAAATTGGCAGAAGATTATTCTTCTCAAGCGAAAAGCCATAAGATGTATAATCTTATGTATAAAGTTGCAAACGGTGATACAGAAGTTTTAAAATTTTTATCAGAAACTTCCAATTTTTATGATAATGAAAAAATAAAAAGAATTACCGAAACCAAAGAGTATTCAGAAATAAACAAAATTAAAGAGTTAGAAAAGAATAATAAACATGACGTTTTTAGCGTTTATCTGGATATTAAAAATCCATACATAGAAGACTGGAATAAGAAGATGCATAGTGGTATAGATATGGTAAGGGCAATTACAAAAGCCCTAACAAACGGCTATGATGGTGTAATTATAAAAAGGGTAGATGCATCTATTACTGAAAATCGTCCAGCTGATGACTTATATATTGTTTTTGAGCCTAACCAAATAAAAGACGTTAACAACAGAGCGCCTACTAAAAATCACGATATAAGGTTTTCATTAAAAGATAAAGCAGATATAAAACAATATTCAGAAAAGCAATACAATGATTTTGGTTGGGCAAGAGTTAATGGAATATTGTCAGCAAATGAAAACTATGATTTTAAGAAGAAGTATCTTGAAATAAAAAATGGAACAAATAAAGATATACATAAAACAGCAAACGGTGAATATATAGTTGCTGTAAATGATATGGAAGGAAAATCTTTTGCAGTAAATAACGTGCTTGTTTATGCAAAAGGTCCACATGATAATTATAAAATAAATAAAGTTGTTAGATTGTTATCAAAAAATGAAACTCATTTAGATATAATAAGGAAATTTATTTATGAATATGAACAAGATAGAAACGCACAAACGAGATATGTTCTTGAAGACTTGTATGGAGAAGAAATTGTCGGGCAATATAGTAATGCAGATTTCCCAGATTATAGGACACTTAAGGAAAGAGAAAGGACATCACGAAGCAGAAATGATGGCGGAGAAAATAACTCAGATAATCAACGAGAGTTCAACGGAAGAGGAGATTTTGAAGAAAATCAAAGAACTATAAAGTTTTCCTTAAAAGATGGTGCAACCTATACTTTAAGCGACGGACAAGTTAAAAAGAAAGTTGCTAACTTTAATTTATAGACTTTCTATTTTTTCAATATAGGCCCAATTTATTACTTTGGGTGGATTGTTAATTTGGTCGTAAGCAAATTTCATCATTTTCGCTATCGTTATCGGTTGTACATTTCCATATCCCCCACCAAACAGTGGTATTAAAATGCTTTGTACGTTGTTTTGATATGCACACATAAGAGTTGACCGCATACATTGATAAACAATTAAAGGCTCTTTAATAATTTGGGGAGTTCTCATTGTGGGAGTATGAATTAGCCTATTACCTTTTTCGTTTGCATTTATAATAAAACTAGTACCAATCGGCTGTTCACCATAAAAATTGTCTAAAATATAACTTTTTACTCGGTTTTGTAATTGTTCTCCAAACCACTTTGTAATAGCAAGGTCATATCCCCCGTCCATAATCCCAAAAGAATTTCCAGGTGAAACGACACATTCAACGTTTGATTTTTCCATAAAATCAGAAAATTTTTCATTTACAAAACTCACATTGTCGTTGCCAAAATATGATTTTAGATATTCTAATTTCTTTTTGTCTTCATCTATAATATAAACTTCCATTTAGTTTCCTTTTCTATTTTTTCTTTCTTTTTTAATATGTAAAAAGTTTAAATTTTAATAGTCAGTTTATTCTTTTATTTTATATGCTTACCATTTAAGTTTTTGTATATTATAACATTTTTTGATTTTTAAAACAACAGAAAAAAGACAAGTATTTTACTTGTCTTTTTTTGTTTTAAATTATAAATTTTTAGTTTTTGGTATAAATAAAAAAATCTTTGACATATTATTAAAAAATAGATATAATATATATACATTGTATAATGGGGTTTTTTGTGATATGTATAAAGAAATTTATAACAAGTGGAAGGAAAGCGATAAACTTTCTGATGAACAAATTAAAGAACTTGTTAGCATACAAGACCAACCTAATGAAATAGAATACCGTTTTGGCAAGGGGTTATCTTTTGGCACGGCTGGTATGCGTGGTATTATTGGGCTTGGCACTAATATGATGAATATTTTTACAGTTAGACAAGCAACGCAAGGACTATCTGATTACATAAAATCATTGGGTAAAAAGGCAATAAAGCGTGGTGTTGTTATTTCTTACGATACAAGGCGTATGTCTTATGAGTTTGCATATAACACTGCAGTTGTGTTAGTTTCAAACGGTATTAAAACTTATTTATTTAATGACGTTCACCCTGTTCCAATGCTTTCTTACGCGGTTAGAAAACTTAAGACTGTGGCAGGCGTTATGATTACGGCTAGCCATAACCCAAAAGAATATAACGGTTTTAAAGTTTACGGGGAAGACGGTGCACAAATGTCGCCTGAAGCAACGGACGTAGTCGTTGATTATATTAATAAGGTGGGTGACCCGTTATCTGATAATATTAAATATAATGAAAAACTTGCTAAACGTATTGTTTTAGTAGGCAAACATATAGATAAAACGTATTATAATACTATTTATAAACTTTGTCTTTCTAAGAGAGAAGTTAAAAAAGTTTCAAAAACGGTTAAATTAGTTTATACACCAATTCACGGTAGTGGCTATATTCCAGTGACTACAATCTTAAAGAAAATGGGTATTAAACCAATACTTGTACCTGAACAATTAAACAAAGATACAGAATTTTCTACTGTAAAAGTACCTAACCCAGAATTTAAGGAAACGTTACTTTTAGGTATTAAACTTGCAGACTTTAAAAATTGTGACGTAGTATTTGGCACTGACCCTGACTGTGATAGATTGGGTGTTGCCGTTAGAAATGACGAAGGTGAGTTTATTGCGCTTTCAGGCAACCAAGTAGGCTTATTGTTATTAGACTACGTTTTAAGAAGACTTAAAGAACAAGGCAAACTTCCAGCAAACGGCTTCGTTGTTAAAAGTTTCGTTTCTGCCGGTATGGCAAAACTTATTGCAGATGATTATGGCGTGCAACTTTTCGACGTGCCTGTTGGCTTTAAGTTTATTGGCGAAAAGATTAAAAAATACGACGATACGGGTAAGCGTAAATTCTTGTTCGGTTTTGAAGAAAGTTGTGGCTATTTAAGGGGCACTCATTGTAGAGACAAGGACGCTGTAGTTGCTTCAATGTTGTTTGCAGAAATGGTATGTTACTATAACGCTAACAATATCGGTATTTTTGATAGATTAAACGAACTTTACGATAAATACGGTTATAATATTTGTTATACTGAAAATATACAATATTCAGGCTTAAATGCAATGGCTGATATGAATGCTGTTGTTGACAATATGAAGTCAATTATGCCAAAAACTTTAGGTGGTTTTAACGTCGTTGCAATGCGTGATTATTCTATACCACAAAGAAAGTCAAATACAGGCTTAGTTGAAGATATTGATTGTTCACCTGTAAACGCTGTTTATTATGAACTTTTAGGTGGTGGTTTCGTTTGTATCCGTCCAAGTGGTACAGAGCCAAAACTAAAAATTTACTATTCGTTAAACGTTGCAGATAAACAAAGTGCCGAGAATAGCCTAAACGCCGTTAAAACAGACGTTGAAAATTATATGAAATAATTTTATAGCAAAATAAAAAACTCCCTAAAACAGGGAGTTTTTGTTATTTGTTTAAACCTAAAATATCATCAGCTGAAACGTCTAATATTTCGCAAATGTTTGCAAATGTGTCTAACGACGGGTATTTATCTAATCTCATATATTTACTGACAGTAGACGGATTAATGCCTAATCTTTTTGCTAATTCTTTTTGAGATATATTTCCATATTTTATTGCTTCTCGCAATCTTTCTTGTATTTCCACAATTTTTATCATAATTAAATAATAGCACAATGTACATTTTTTGCTTGACAAAAGGCACAATGTGCCATATAATAATATTATTATTTATACAAAAGGAGAAAAATATGTATTGTAAAAATTGTGGGCACGAATTGTGTGATGAAGCAGTTATTTGTACTAACTGTGGTTTGCCTGTTGCAAACGCTGTAAAAAAAGAAGAGAAGAATGGTATGGCTATTGCCGGATTTGTTTGTTCTTTCTTTATTCCATTACTTGGTTGGATTTTTGGTGGTGTAGGTCTTTCTAGGGCGAATAAAAGAGATGGGAAAGGCAAGGGTTTTTCAGTAGCAGCGTTAGTTATTTCGTCTATAATGTTCATTATAAATTTAGCGATGATGGTGTAGTGGATAATGTTTTGCGTTAAATGTGGGAAAGAATTAAATAATGAAGCAGTAGTGTGTGTTAATTGCGGTTGTTTAGTTGATAAAAAGTATGATAAAAACCAAGTTCAAAGCAAAGATGAAAATTATTGCCAGAAACGAATTAATTTTATAACAATTTTATCTTATGTTATATGGAATATTTTATCTATTCTAGTTTGGGATTTGACCGAGTTGTATGAAAAAGGCTCTTTTTGGATTTTATTTGTTGATTTAGTTTTTATTGCTGGAATGATAACTGCACTTATATTTGTTTGTAAAGAGAGTGTAAAAACATGGTTAATAAAATATGTCCATGTATTTATTCTAATTATTTATGCTTTATATAATTTATCTATTACTTTAATTTATTACTTTATATAATTAATGTATTACTTTAATTTATTGCATATAAAAAAGCCGTTTCTAATGAAACGGCTTTTTCCTTTTCTTATAATAAATCTTCGTTATATATGGCTCTTATGCCACCGATAAACTTAGGTCTATTTCTGCAAGCAGTTAAATGTGCTTCACCAATTTTATTTATTGATAATCTAACGGGAACAACAACTTTTTTAACGTGCATACCTATAAAGGTGTCGCCAATATCTAAGCCTGCGTCAGCCTTAATTTCTTCAACGACTATTGGATTAGGGAAAGAGGAGTAGGCAATGGTAGCAAGAGAGCCACCTGCTTTCTTTTGTGGCACTACGTTTACTATTTCAGCGTTAGGCAATGCTTCGCGTTCAGTAACTATTGCACGGTTTAAATGTTCACAACATTGTACGGCAAGATAAATGCCTTTTTCTTTAAGTATAGTATATATGCTATCAAAAATAATTTTAGCAGTATCAGGGTCAGAGTTTGTGCCAATTTTACTGCCAACAACTTCACTTGTGGAACAGCCTACTACTAAGACGTTGCCTTTAACAAGTTTTGCCTTTTCAATAAGTTCGTTTACTGCTAAACTACACTCTCTATTTAAGTCCATAAAAAATCTCCGTTAAGTATTTTGTAATTTAATTTTAGCACAAATTTTATTATAGTGCAACAAGAGTGTAAAAAATAATAAAAAAACTATTAAAAAACATCAAAAAAAGTTAGAAAATATAAATAAAAAGATAATATTAAAAAAAGTAAAAAAAATTTAAAAAACCTTTGATATTTACTTGACTTAAAAGTTGATAAATGTTAATATAGTAGGGCTATCGCAAAGGAAAGGCGTTCATTTGTGGTGGCGAAAACAACTCAACTGTCGTTGAGAAATAGTAGATTGACAACTGCAT
>JAZQVG010000081.1:0-11958 GCA_045631625.1 Christensenellaceae bacterium | reverse complement strand
GCAGTAGTTTGGTCTTTACTTAACACTACCTTTGCACCACAGTTATCGCAAGAAAAGACTGTGGTTTTTTCTTTTTCCCATTGTCTTTCAACGTCAAATGCACTTAATAAATCTAATTCTAAAGCGCTGTTGCTTACTATTTCCTTTTCGTTTCCACAATGCTCACAATAAAGTTTACCTAAATCTGCATTATAAACCAAGTTTGAGCCACAACTATCGCACTTTATCATTTGACTTTCGACAGTTTTTACGTCAAAGTCATTTCCTTCCGTCACAAAATTTGACATTTTTATTTTTTAGAAATCGTTTAATTCTTCCAACATTTTTGCTAAGTCAGCACCATGAACGTCTGCCGCTTCACCAACAGTTTCACCGTGTGCTAAAGCACAACCTAAACAATGCATACCGTGTGCCATCAAAATTTCACCAGCTTTTGGGTTAATTTCTAATGCGTCGAAAATTAAAGTATTTTCCGTGATTTTCTTTTCCATTTTTATACTCTCCTAAATTTATGTAAAATTATATTATTTTTTAAAAATTATTTCGCCGTCTCTTATAGTTTGTAAAATTTCAAAACTATCGTCCATAACTGCAAAGTTTGCTTTTTTGCCCACTTCAATACTGCCCATTTGTTTATCTAAACCTAAGTTGGACGCAGGGTTAATCGTAGCAAAATCTATAGCGTCAGTAAGGAGCACGCCACATTTTTCTACCAAATTTTTAATAGCAACGTTCATTTTACAAACGCTACCGGCAAGTGCACCATTTTCTAACCTTGCTTCGCCGTCTTTAACTATAACCTTTTGCCCACCAAGTTCACTTTCGCCGTTTGGTAAGTTTTTAGCACGCATAGCGTCAGTTACAACAACAAACTTATCTTTTGGTTTATTTTTTAATAGCAACTTAATTGCAGGTACGCTAATGTGTATACAATCACAAATACATTCCGTATACAATTCGTCAAACATATAAGCACTACCTACCGTGCCAATTTCTCTATGATGGATAGGTTTTTGCACGTTGTAAGTGTGGGTTATACTTTTCAACCCGTTTTTAACGGCCTTTTCAATATCTACGTATTTAGAATCAGTATGCCCAGCAGAAGCAGTGACACCAATGCTACTTAAATAACCTATTAAATTTTCTTCGTCTTCTTCAGGTGCTAAAGTAACAAGTCTAATATTGCCCTTTGAAGCATCGTTAAACTCTTTAAACGTATCAATGCTAGGTTTAATTATATATTTAGGGTCTTGTGCACCACAATAAGTTTTGCTTATAAACGGACCTTCAAGGTGAACACCTAACACTTGTGCACCAGACTTTTCTTGACTTTCAATAAAGTCTCCAATAGCCGTTAAAGCGTTTAGGATTTTTTCCTTTTTTTCCGTCATAGTAGTTGCCAAAAAGCCCGTAACACCTTCTCCTGCAATAGAATTTGCAATATTAGACAAGTCTTTTGCATACCCGTCCATTGCGTCTGAATTATTAGAGCCGTGTATATGTTCGTCAATAAATCCTGGAAAAACAACAACGCCATTTGGAATATCAATTATTTCACAATCGGAAACGTCCTCTCCTATTGAAATAATAGTTTTGTCAAATTTCAAATTCGTTTTTACTATACCTTTGCCTTGAATATATACTGATGCGTTTTTAAAAGCCTTCATACGTAACCTCCATCAATCTATAAATCTTATTGAACGTCAGCAGGTAAAGATGCAGCGGCGATACTTTGTCCTACACGTCTATTACTTTCATCAGGTAATAAAACGTCAATAGATGCAAACTCAGGATAATCTTCCCTTAAAACTTTCTTGCAAGTTTCTAACACGAGATTTCCGCCTTTGCCACCCATAACTCTACCTAATAAAAGCACATGTTTAATATCGTAGAATTTTGAATAGAAAGGAATAGTATGTGCAAGATAAACGCCTATATCTTCAAAAATTTGAATTGCTAAAGCATCATCTTTTTCCATTAAGCCTTGAATAACCTTAAGTTTTTGAGCAGGTGTTAAACCTTCTTCAAACTTAAAGCCACCTGCTTCAGCAAGTTTAATTACTGCGTCTTGAGAGAAATATTTACAGCCTACGCCAAAATCCCCACTCCACTCATCTTGCATAGCACCAGGGTTAAAATCAACAGGTGCAAACGCTAGTTCAGACAACCAACCGTTTATACATCCTTCTGCATTGATATAACCAACTGCTTCGCTTGTCCCCATAGCAATACCCAAAACTTTATTATCGTTAAGGTCTATACTACCTGCAAGCGCAGTAACGTCACCATCGTTAGCAACTTCTAATGGTACGCCTATTTCTTTTGCAATGTTGATATACATATTTTTAACGTAATCGCCGTATT
The DNA here is from genome assembly GCA_045631625.1 of Christensenellaceae bacterium. Lineage (GTDB taxonomy): Bacteria > Bacillota > Clostridia > Christensenellales > Borkfalkiaceae > UBA1259. The sequence goes on along the minus strand of JAZQVG010000081.1, from coordinate 9,594 downwards.
TTTGCATATCAACTTTTAAGAAAAGTGAAGCAACCATTATTTTATTATCAACGTAAACACCCGCAGAAGAAACACCAATAGCGTCAACCCTTGGCATTTTGCTTGCGGCTGTTTTCATAGCAGTCATAATTTCGTTGTAGTGATAAGTTGGGTCTTCAGTTATTTTAGGATTCCAAACTACTTCTTCAGAATAAACAACTTCGCCATCGATAACAGCACTAACTTTTCTATCGCTTCCACCAGCGTCAAAACCAATTCTGCAGCCCTTTAAGAAGCCACCAACCTTAACTGAAGCGTTCTTTTGCTCAGGAATATCTTTTTCTTCAATTTTATTTACTTGGAACGGTTTTTCATACACACCACTCATAAAATCTTCATCAAAAGCCCTTGCGCCTGTTTTTGAATATGCTTCCTTAAGACCGTTATAAATATAGTCACTGCCACAAACGTCAATTTTATAACCACCACATACCCAAAGAATAGATTTAACTAATCTTTCTGCAATTCTGTAATTGATTTTATCGTCAACGCCATCTTTTAACGCTTTATAAGTATATACGTAATTATAGCCACCATTTCTTTCTACAACAAGTGTAATGGTAGTAGTATTTTCGGGTTTTTCGGAGTTAACTCTTTTTTCAAAGTCTTCCAAAGCCTTAATCATTGGGTAAAAATTTTTGTCTAGTTTAGGTGTATTCATTTTCGTTCCTCCGTATAAAGTTATTTATTATTTCCCTAAAATATCAAATACAATTTTTCTCATTTCATCAAATTGTGCTTCGTGTTCAGAAGCAAGCCTAATTTGAGTTCTTGCCCTAACCAAATTATGGTCTGGATATTTAATAGCAAAATACGTATCGCCCGCAAGATAGTCTGCTAAGAAACGCATGCCACATTCTATTGTCATTAAGTAAGCACTATACGGTAAAAGTTCTGCTTCTCTATCAGTTATAGTATCTTTTACTGCAGAACAATAACCTTCTGCATAAGCCTTAAACAATTCTATATCAAAATGAACTTTATTTAAATCTTTTTCGTCTTCAACTGCAGTAGATGCACCGAAACGGATAGAATCACCAAAGTCAAAAAGCATTGAACCAGGCATAACCGTATCTAAATCAATAACAGCACGAGATTCGCCAGAATCTGCGTCAAGTAAAATATTATTTAATTTAGTATCGTTATGGGTAACTCTAAGAGGAATAGAGCCGTCTTTTAACCCTTCCATTACCAATCCGTACGTATCTTCATGAGAAAGGATAAAATTAATTTCTTCTTGACAAGTCTTTGCACGCCCTAATTTATCTTCGGCTAAAGCATTTTTAAAGTCTGCAAAACGCTTTGGCGTGTCGTGGAATCTCTTAATTGTCTCAACAAGTTTATTTGCATCAAATTCTGCAAGGTAATTTTGAAATTCACCAAACGCCTTACCAGAATTACGAAATGCATTTTTATCACTAGCAACTTGATATGTAACAGTATTCTCAATAAACTTATACATACGGTAACTATCATCGCCGTATATAAAAGATTGTCCTTCTTTCGTAGGAATAACGTCAAGCGTTTCTATACCACGAGCCTTAAGATGCTCGGTAACACCACAAATGTTATTCATAAGATTTACAGGGTCAGGGAAAACCTTTTTATTCATTTTTTGCAATAAATATCTTTTTTCTGTGGTCGTAACAAGAAGCGTAACGTTAATATGCCCTTCTCCATACGGTTGAATATCTAAAATATCCCCACTAATGCAAAATCTCTCTGCAACCTCTTTATATTCCTTTAAAAAATTGCTCATAAATTTTTCTCCTACCTTGTTTATTTGTGCGATATTCTCTCTAATAAACTCGTATATTTTAATCTCAGTAATTATACCACACACAAAGTTGAAAATCAATACTTTATTAATATTTTTATTAATAAAAAAAGAAAATTTAAACTTTATTTCTTTTCAGTATATTGACTTTAATTTTATTTAGTGTTAATATAATTTCTAAGTTAATCTTAAGGAGCAAAATTATGAGTGAAGTTTTAATATTTGGTTGCCTTTCTGGTACTGAACCAATGGAAAATATGCACCACACTTCCTTAGCAGTAAGGGTAAACGATAATATTTACGTTTTTGACGCTGGCGAAGGGTGTGGTAGAGAGGCACATTTAATGGGCGCTAACCTACTTAATATGAAAGCAATTTTTATTTCTCACCCACATATCGACCATATTGGTGGGCTTGCAAATTTAATTTGGGTGCCAAGAAAATTAACGAGAATATCTGACGCAAAACACATTACCGGAAACGTAGATATCTATTCGCCTGACGTTAAAGTTGTAGACTCTGCTATGGGGCTACTTTGTTGTGACAACCCTGCAAAATACGCAGACGAAGCGTTTAACGTAACGGTTTATCGTGAAGGGCTTGGTGAAATTTATAAAAACGAAGATATAACAGTTACTACTTTCGTTAGCAACCACATACCTTTTGCTAAGGACGGTTTGCCAAATGCTTACACTTTCCGTATTGAAACGGAAGGAAAACGCATAGTATTTTCTGGTGACGTTGCTACCGTTTGGGATTGTGCAGATGCTATTGGCGACCATTGTGATTTATTCCTAATGGAAACAGGGCATCATCAAATTCCAGATATTTGCGAATTTGTGAATAAACATAATATAGACAAACTTGTACTTACCCACCACGGCAGAAAGATTATAAACGATAGACCTGGTGCTTACGAACAGTTAAAAGCGTGCAAAGTACCTAGCGAAATTGCCGTTGACCGTATGTTGATTAAACTTTAATTTTATAAAAAATTACATTAAAAAATCGGGCATCGTTTGATACCCGATTTTATTTTTGTTTTTTATTTTATACGCAACCTTGTGCTTTCATTGCTTCAGCAACTTTTAAGAAGCCTGAAATGTTTGCACCTGCCATATAGTTACCTTCCATACCGTATTCTTTACTTGCTTCATCACAAGCCTTGAATATGCTTATCATAATGTTATGTAACTTTTCGTCAACTTCTTCAAACGACCAAGAAAGTCTTAAACTGTTTTGGCTCATTTCCAAACCACTTGTAGCAACGCCACCAGCGTTTGCTGCTTTTGCTGGACCATATAATAAGCCGTTTGCTAAATACGTATCGATTGCTTCTGGTGTAGATGGCATATTTGCACCTTCAGATACAACCTTACAACCATTTTTAACTAATGCTAAAGCACTTTCGCCGTCAATTTCGTTTTGTGTTGCACAAGGAAGTGCAATATCACAAGGTATAGTCCAAATACCTTTGCAACCTTCGTGATATTCTGCATCTTTATGATATTCAACGTATTCTTTAATTCTCTTTCTTTCAACTTCTTTAATTTGTTTAATAAGTTTTAAATCGATACCGTTTTTATCATAAATATAACCGTTACTATCACTCATTGCAACAACTTTTGCACCATAAGTCATAGCCTTTTCACAAGCATAAATTGCAACGTTGCCTGAGCCTGATACTAATACCGTTTTACCTTCAAAACTTGTACCGTTTGCCTTTAACATTTCGTTTGTAAAGTAGCAAAGACCGTAGCCTGTTGCTTCCTTTCTTGCTAATGAGCCACCGTAAGACAACCCCTTACCTGTAAGCACGCCTACCCATTCATCTCTAATTCTCTTATATTGACCGAACATATAGCCAATTTCTCTTGCACCCGTACCGATATCGCCAGCAGGCACGTCACAATCAGCACCGATATATTTTACAAGTTCCGTCATAAAACTTTGGCAAAATCTCATAATTTCGCCATCGCTTTTACCCTTAGGGTCAAAGTCAGAACCACCTTTACCACCACCCATTGGTAAAGTTGTTAAACTGTTTTTGAAAACTTGTTCAAAACCTAAAAATTTAATAATACCAAGGTTTACTGACGGGTGTAATCTAATACCACCCTTATATGGACCGATAGCAGAGTTGAATTGTACTCTATAGCCTCTGTTTACTTGAGTTTTACCATTATCGTCAACCCAAGGAACTCTAAATAAAATTTGTCTTTCAGGCTCTACTATTCTTTCAAGTACGCCTGCGTCTACTAAGTCTTGTCTTTTTTCAATAACCGGCTCTAAAGAAGTAAATACCTCCGTAACAGCCTGTATAAATTCAGGCTCATTTGCGTTTCTTTTTTTAGTTCTTTCGAGCAAATCAAGCAAATATGCGTTTTTAATTGCCATAATGCTTACCTCCATTTACTTTTTTTCCTTTAGTAGAATAACACAAATTATTAAAAAAATAAAGTTTTTTTACATAGTTTATTTTAATAATTTATATTATTTTTATTTATATTTCGTATTTAAAGTCTTTTTCGTCCTAAAAACAGCGTTGCAAGTCTACGAACAATGCAAACATCAACAGTAGCACCAAACCTACCGTATGAATAATACCTTCAACTTTTCTGTTTATAGGTTTTCTTCTAACCCACTCAATAGCAGTAAAAAGTGCCCTTGAGCCGTCTAATGCAGGTATTGGTAAAAGGTTAAATATTGCTAAATTCACACCTATAAAACTTGCGATATTTAATAACGCCCACAATCCACCCGTTTTAATAGCATCAGCCGTAACGGATATAGTGGTGACGGTTCCGCCTACCGAACCTATACCTAAATTACCCGTAATAAGTTGTCTAAACACTGTCAAAATAGTGCCTGCAAGTTTAAACGAATATTCTAAACTTCTTGTAAAAGTTGCAAAAAAGCCCCTTCTAATACCTGTTGTCCTTAACCCCGAAGCCAAAATTTCACCACTTTCGCCTACGTCATATTTTACACCGATAGCATCTAATAACGTACTTATTTCTTCTATATTTTTAAAGTCAGTATCCTTTTGAAGTTTAATTTTAACGTCTTTAATTTCATCTTTTCTATAAATAGTAAAAGAGACTTCGTCGCCTGCTTTTTTATCTTCAATAGCAGTCATCAAATCAGTAATCATATACACGTTTTTACCATTTGCAGTAAGTATTATATCTCTATCTTGAAAGGAATAGTCTTCACCGTAAACAGATTGATTGCCGTTAGTTTGATAAGTCATTACGGCAGGGTGTCCGTAAACTCCAAACATAACCATAATAATTAAAAGGGCAAATAAATAGTTCATCAAAGCGCCAGACACCAAAACGATTAGCCTTTGCCAAGGTTTTTTGTTGTTAAAAGCAGACGGGTCGTCATCATCTTTATCTTCCCCTTTAAAAGCACAAAAGCCACCAAGTGGCAATGCCCTAATTGAAAAAATTTCACCGTCTTTTTTCTTTTTAGAATATAATTTTGGCCCGAAACCTATTGCAAATTCTTCAATGCCAAATTTAAAAATTTTGCCCGTTATATAGTGCCCTAATTCGTGCACTGTAATCATAACGAGCAACACAAGTATTGCCAAAGCAATATATAAAATATAACTTGCAACTTCTGGAAATGAAGCCATCAATAAATAGTTCATACTTCTCCAAATAATTTTTTTACTGAGTTTACGGCTAAATCATTTGCTTGCTGTAAACATTCAAAAGTACCGTCAAACTTAACAAAACAACTATTAAGCGCATTATCAAGTGCACGGTAAATATCGTTATAAGAAATTTTATCTTGTAAAAATAAACTCACGGCAACGTCGTTTGCACCGTTTACAATCGCAGGATAGCAACCACCCTTTTTTGCACCTTCAATTACCTTGTTAAAACATGGGAATTTATTATAATCTACCTTTTCAAACGAAAGTTTAGCCACCTTTGAAAAATCTAAACTTTCCAAATTTGATTTAAACCTTTCAGGATAACCCATTGCTATTTGAATTGGCAATTCCATTGTTGGATAGCCCATTTGTGCAATTACCGAGCCATCAATATACTCTACCATAGAGTGTATGATACTTTCTCTATGAATTATAACATCTATTTTGTCAAAGGTTGTTTTATAAAGCCATTTTGCTTCTATAACTTCAAACGCCTTATTTACAAGCGTAGCGCAATCTATTGTAATTTTATTACCCATAAGCCAATTTGGGTGTGCAAGTGCATCTTTTGCTTTTACACTTTTCAACTGTTCTACACTATAATCTCTAAAAGCGCCACCACTACAAGTTAAAATTATTTTGTTAAAAGGCTTATCAAAATCAAAATCTAATGCTTGCCAGATTGCAGAGTGTTCACTATCAATTGGGTATATATTTACCCCTTTTTCTTTGGCAAGTTTAGTGATAATTTCGCCACCGACAACCAAACTTTCTTTATTTGCTAAAGCGATGTCTTTGCCCTTTTTTATTGCATCAAGAACGGCAATAATACCTTTATACCCAACAAGTGCAACAATTATAATATCCGCTTCGTCAATTATTGCATTAGTAAAGGCGTTTTCACCAAAAAAGAATTGGGTGTTTTTGTATTGTTTTACGTCTACGTCTTTTTCATTTATGCACGTTGCAATTTTTGGGTTTATTTCTTTTAATTGTGCGTTAAAAGTGGCAGTATTTAACCCACCTGCCATTGAAACAATTTCAAACTTGTCTGGGTTTCTATTTACCACGTTTATAACTTGCTTGCCAATAGAACCCGTACTACCAATTAACGCTATTTTTTTCATAATTTACCTTAAAAAATTGCAAACACAAGTGCTGGTAAGAATACCAAGAACAACATACCGTCTATTCTGTCCATTACCCCACCGTGACCTGGCATAATATTGCCCATATCTTTAATGCCGACTTTTCTTTTTACTAAACTTTCAAAAAGGTCGCCAATTTGTGTTAATATACTACCTACAAAACCTATAACTATAAACCATAAAAGTGGTAAATTCCAACCAAGTGTCGCTACTTTTTCTATAAAAATAAAGTAGACTATAAGTCCGGAAAGCATACCACCAATAAGCCCACCAATGCTTCCTGCCACCGTCTTTTTAGGGCTTAATTTTGGGCATAATTTTTTAGCATTACCCTTTCTAATCTTGCTATAAGTCATACCTACCAAATACGCCATAGTATCAGAACAAGGCGATATTACAAATAGTAATAATAAACCCAAAAAACCTCTATCGCCCGATAAATCGTTTAGCATTGACATAAACAAAATAGAAAGTGTTGGATATAACACCGTTAAAAGATTTGCAAACAATTTTTCTTTTTGTTCAACTTTTTTTACACATAAATATATTATTACAAAAAGTGCAATTAAAATTTGCAAGTTCCAAACAATCAATAGCGCATAACTTGAATCTAAAATATATTTTAGAAAACAATATAAAGGCAAAGATAAAAAACTTGAAATTAAAGATAGCGTATATATCCCTTTTAATAAAAGGTGCTTTTCAGCCCTAGCCACTTCAAAAGTGCCTACAAAACAGAAAAGCCCCAAAAAAATTTGAAAAAACGCTACGTGTATATTTCTAAGCAGAAAAAATGCAACTATAAGTGCCACGTAAAATGCGCCGGAAATCGTCCTTTTTAACATATTTTAACCTTAAACTTTACCATAGCGACGGTCACGCTTAGCAAATTCTACTAAAACCTTATCAAATTCATCTTCATCAAAATCAGGCCACAAAACGTTTGTAAAATAAAGTTCACTATAAGCACCTTGATACAACATAAAGTTTGATAACCTATACTCCCCACCCGTCCTAACAATCACGTCCGGCTCACCAAAAGGGGCTGTGTATAATTTAGATGAAATATTTTCTACCGTAATTTCTTTTTTATCGGCAATAAGTTTATTAACTGCCGTTACAATCTCTTGTCTACCACCGTAGTTTATGCCGATATTAAGCACAAAATCGCTATAATCTTTAGTACTTTCCAAAGCATCATTTATGGCCTTTTGCAAACTATCTGATAGTACGGTTAAATCACCCATCACAGAAAGCCTTATCTTATTTTTTTGCACTTCTTTGATATACCTTTTTAAATAAGTTTCAAGTAAACGCATAAGTTCATCAACTTCTTCTTTTGGGCGTTGCCAATTTTCACAAGAGAAAGCATAAAGGGACAAAACTTTTATCCCTTTATTAAATGCGTGCTTAACTATTCTATCTACGTTGTCAGAACCGACTTTATGCCCGAAAGAACGGTTTTTACCCCGCATTTTCGCCCATCTGCCGTTTCCATCCATAATAATCCCTATATGTTTAGGGAATTTTTGCTCTAATTCAGACATTAAACGCTTAAAATATCCTTTTCTTTATCAGCACAAAGTTTTTCTACTTTTTCAATTGCTTCTTGAATATATTTATCTATATCTTTTTCGCAAACTGCAAACTCATCTTCAGAAATGGCTTTATCATTTTTCATTTTTTTGATAGCGTCCATACCGTCTCTACGTATATTTCTAATAGCAACCTTGCTATCTTCTGCCATCTTTTTAACTTGTTTAACAAGTTCCTTTCTTCTTTCTTCCGTAAGGGCTGGGAAAACCAATCTAATAACCTTACCATCGTTTGAAGGGGTAATGCCGATATTTTCAACTAAAAGTTGTTTTTCAATAACCTTTAACATACTTGCATCCCAAGGCGCGATAACCAAACATCTACCTTCAGTAACAGAAATATTACCTACTTGGTTAATTGGGGTTGGAGTACCATAATAATCAACCAAAATTTTATCTAAAATATGTGGGTTTGCACGGCCTGCCCTAATAGTAATATATTCACTATTTAAAACGGAAATAGTCTTTTCTGCCCTTTCCATTTGTTCCATCATAATCATTTCAAATTGTTCATTTTCTATAGCCATTTTATTTATCTCCCTTTTTAACTATTTTATAAGCGTACCAATTTTTTCGCCCGTTACTGCACGGGTTAAAGAATCTTTTTCAAACAAGCCGAAAGCAAGTACAGGAATATTGTTTTCCATACACATGGTAATTGCCGTTGTGTCCATTGCCTTTAAGCCTTTTTCGATATATTCTAAATATGACACCTGTTCTAACTTTTTAGCGTTTGGATTTAGTTTAGGGTCACTATCATAAATACCGTCAACGTTTTTAGCAAGAAGTATAACTTCTGCACCAATTTCAGCCGCACGAAGTGCTGCAGCAGTATCAGTTGTGAAGTATGGGTTGCCCGTACCACAAGCAAAGATAACTACCCTACCTTTTGAAAGGTGCGAGTTTGCTTTTCTTAAAATATATGGTTCTGCCACCCTTATTATAGACAATGCAGTTTGTACCCTTGTTGGCACACCCTTTCTTTCTAAAGCATCTTGAAGTGCCAAAGCGTTCATAACAGTTGCCAACATACCCATATGGTCTGCTTGCGACCTATCCATTTCAGTACCTTGTCTACCACGCCAGAAGTTGCCACCACCGACTATTATACCAATTTCTACACCCAATTTTTGCACTGCAATAATTTGGTTAGTAACCACGTCTAACGTCGCTTGGTCTATACCATTACCTTTATCACCTGCAAGCGCTTCGCCTGATAATTTTATTATAACCCTTTTGTACTTTGCTTCAGCCATAAATTTGCTCCTTATTTTATCTAAAAATTATTTTAACATATATTTTTAATTTTGTCCATACGCAATTAGCATTTTTTACCATTAAACTAAAAGAAAAACCGACTATTTTTCA
>JAZQVG010000080.1:0-1534 GCA_045631625.1 Christensenellaceae bacterium | reverse complement strand
AGTGGCGAAAACATATATAATGCTTGGATTGCTAATGCTAACAATAGATATGATTTTTCAATTAAGGTTGGCGATTTAATGTGGTTAGACGGCGAAAAGCCTATTGCCGAAATTGAAAATGAGTATGGTGTTGGCTCAAGTGCTACTGCTGAAGTTAAAAGCGTTTCGTGCGTAAACTTTTTAACTGTAATTAGGCTTGAAAGAAATCAACGGCAAGTAAAATGAAAACTATAAAAATTGATTTAGACAAAAACTCTATTTCTAATGCAATTAAAGAACTTGAAGAAGTTAAAAATCAATTAAAAACAACTATAATTAAAGATTTCTTAAAAAAGTGTACTGAATTTTTTATAAGCAAAGCAAAACTAAATGTTTTGAATACTGAAATTGGCGAACAACTAAAATATCAAATAAATAGCAGTTGGGTAGTCAATGAAAAAGGCAACAATAAAGTAGTAATATTAAACAAACACAAAAAATCGGTTTATGTAGAATTTGGTGTTGGTATTGCGGGTGAAAACTCACACCCTAACGCAAAAGTAGCCGATTATAATTACAACCTTGATAGTCCTTATAAAAATGAAAATGATAGGTCTTGGGTTTTCAAAACTTATGACGAAGAAATTGACATACCATTACAAGACACGCAATATACAAAGTATGTTGACGATGGTGTTTTATTAGTTTTAACTTTAGGTACTCAAGGTGCTATGTATGCTTACAATGCTTTAATTGATTTAAAGGCGGAATTGCCAAGACTTTGGGAAGAAACTAAAAAGAGATATTGGAGATAAAATGGATATTCAAATAAATAACGATTTATATACGGCTTTGGTTGAGTATAATTCAAAGTTAGATAAAAACTTTGGAAATACTGTGCTTAATCTTGCCCCATTAAACAAAAAATATCCTTATACGATTTTTTCCACAATTAGAGATATAGGCGTAGACAATAATTGCTACGGCAAAAGGTCAAGCAAAGGCTATCGTTTAGATATTTACGCACAAGATAAAGGTACAAAATACAATAGGTTGGAAATTGCCGAGCAAATTGCTCAAAACCTTGATAAGTTTATGAGTAAAGTAGGCTTGCAAAGAGTTAGTTATAATTTCTTTGACGTTGAAAATGAAGGCACAACCTATCATATAATTATCACATATTCGGCAAATTATGACGAATATAGAAGAAAATTTTATTAAGGAGATTTAAAATATGGCTATTAGCAATAATGCTTTTTGGCAATACAACGAAGATAGAGCAACTTCAGGCTATAAATCGGCTTGGCTCGTTTCTTTACCTGAAAATAACGGCAAATATTCACTTGTTGGCTTAACGACAAGCGTTCCTTACCCATTTGGCGATACTGAAACTTTTGAAGTAAACGTATTACAAAGTCAAGTTATCGGTCAAACTAAAGGTAAAACAACTTTAGAAAGCGTTGACGTTCCTGTTTACCATCATAGAGATAATGTTTATCGCTTTGAAAAACTTGAAGGTCAAGTGCTTAACTTTATGTCAATCAATAGCGAATTT
>JAZQVG010000079.1:0-3611 GCA_045631625.1 Christensenellaceae bacterium | reverse complement strand
TTTCAATACAGTTATTGAAGCTGAATTCATAGTGGCTGGAGCGTCTGAGGTGTTGTAGATAGAAAGTGTGGCTGGACCGGTAGTTGTAACTAAAATAATAGTAAAGACGGCAACTAAAGCGCCACCACTCGTTAAGGTTATACTTTCGCCAGCCAAGGCTACACCGTCTTGGTATAAACTAAATACTAAGTTGCCGACAACGCTTCCGTTTGAGCCGTAAGATACAAGGTAAGTGCCGGCTGAGGCAAGGTTTACACCATCTGTGCTTACCGTTGAAGTGCTACCAGGCGTTGCACCAAGTTGAACAATTGGTATTATGCTATTAGAAGCCACCGTTTGTGTGGTGTTTGAGCCAGCGTAAATTATATCGTTTGTACCAGGTATACCTTGTGGACCAGTTGCACCCGTAGCACCTGTTGGACCTACGGGACCTTGTGGACCAATTGCGCCCGTAGCACCCGTTGGGCCGATAGGACCTTGCGGACCAGTTGCACCCGTAGCACCCGCTGGGCCGATAGGACCTTGCGGACCGATAGGACCACGTGGGCCGGCAGGACCAACTGGGCCTTGTGGACCACGCACGATTATTCTATTGCATCTATTGCAACCACAATTTTGGTTGCAATTATTTGAGCCGAAAAGACAGCACATAATATTCCTCCTAAGTGTTGTTATAATATAATATGTAAAATAAGAATAAATTTGTGAAAAACTAATGCTTTATTTATATTATTGTGGTATACTTAAAATAAAGGTAAAATTGTATAGATTTACTATAAAAAAGCCACAATATTTAGTAAAGTAGGTGCATTATGATTGATAAACAAGCGTTTGCTTTACTAAAGACAGTTTATAAAAACGCAAATTTTGGCTATAAGGTTTTTGATATAGTTGAACTAATCTCACTTATACCAAAAGAATATGCTTTTGATGTTGAAAAGTTTAACGAAAGTATAAACACCCTTTTGGCTAACGGTTATATTAGCGTAAAATATCAAGACGATGCTGAAATTTGCTTAAGTATTTTGCCAAGTGGTAGGCTTGTTTTTGAAAATTTTGATAGAGAAAAAAAGGATAACCAAAAAATCAAAAACAGATACTATTTATCTGCTTTTTGGGGCTCGTTTGTGGGTGTGTTTACAGCGATAAGCGTTTCGTTTGCTTTATACTTTTTATTAAGGGGTGTGTTTAATGCTTTCTAATAAAGAGAGAAAAGTGCTTAACTGTATCTTAAACCAATTACAAGACAAAAATTCGCTATTGATAAGCCCAAGCGATTTAATAAAAATTGTAGACGTAGAAAACCTAAGTATTTCGCAGTTAGATAAAATTATGGAAGCGTTAAAAATGGACGGTTATTTTGACTTGGTTTATAGTGACAGACATGGCGAGAGAATTTACTGTATCGTTTTGGCAGAAAAGGGCAAGGGATATAATAGAAGTGTGAAGGTGTTAAAACGCACGCTTATTTTTAAGGTGGGCGTCACCGTTTGCTTGGCAGTTTTAAGTTTTTTGATTGGTTTAATATTGAAAAAAATTTTTTAGACAATAAAGAGAAAATGGAAAAGAGAAAGTTTTTACTTAAAAGTGAATATCAGCCTACGGGCGACCAACCGCAAGCGATAAAAAAACTTACGGAAGGTATTTACGACGGCTTGCGTACGCAAGTCCTTTTGGGCGTTACGGGGAGTGGTAAAACTTTCACGATGGCAAACGTTATAAACAACGTAAATCGCCCAGCGTTAGTTATTGCACACAACAAGACGCTTGCCGCCCAACTTTGCAATGAGTTTAAAGAGTTTTTCCCTGAAAACAGGGTAGAATTTTTCGTTTCTTACTACGATTATTACCAACCGGAAGCGTATATTCCGTCTACCGATACTTACATAGAAAAAGATTTATCCATAAACGACGAAATAGATAAACTACGCCACTCTGCAACTTGTTCTTTGGCAGAACGAAGTGATACTATCGTTGTTGCTTCCGTTTCTTGCATTTACGGGCTTGGTGCACCTGAAGATTATTATAGACTTGCAGTTTCAATCCGTCCAAACGACAATATTGATAGAGATGAACTTATACGAAGGTTAGTTGCAATACAGTATACGAGAAAGGACGTTGATTTTTCACGTTCGTCATTTAGGGTTAACGGGGATATCGTAGATATTTTCCCATCGTCTAATGCAGAATTTTTTATTAGAGTAGAATTTTTTGGCGACACTATCGATAGGGTTTGTGAAGCAGAGTTTATCACAGGTAAAGTCGTATCAGAACTTAAGCACGCCGTAATTTTTCCTGCAACACACTACGCCGTTGCCCAAGAAAAGTTAAGCCGTGCACTTTGCATTATTGAAAAAGACAAAGATGACGAAGTTAAGTTTTTCCGTGAAAACGGTAAACTTATAGAAGCACAAAGGTTAGAGCAACGTACCAATTACGATATCGAAATGATAAAGGAAATTGGGTTTTGTAAAGGCATTGAAAATTATAGCCGTTATTTTGACGGTAGAGAGATTGGAGAGCCACCTTTTACTTTGTTAGATTATTTCCCTAAAAATTTTATAGTTTTTATTGACGAATCGCATATGACTATACCACAAATTGGTGCTATGTATAACGGCGATAGGTCAAGGAAAAACAGTCTTGTAGACTATGGGTTTAGGCTTCGTTCTGCTTACGATAACAGACCACTTACTTTTAGTGAGTTTGACGATAGGATTGGGCAAATAATTTGCGTATCGGCTACTCCTGCTAAATACGAACTTGACCAAGCGGGGCAAGTGGTAGAACAGTTAATTCGTCCAACGGGTTTACTTGACCCATTGGTAGAAGTAAGGCCGACAAAAAACCAGATTGACGATTTACTTATAGAGATAAACAAAGTGGTTGCAGATAAAAGCCGTGTTTTAATTACCACTTTGACTAAAAAAATGGCAGAAAGCCTAACGGAATACCTTAAAGAACAAGGTATAAAGGTAAGGTATATGCACAGCGACGTTGACACTATGGAAAGGATTGAAATTATTTCTGCACTTCGCACAGGTGAGTTTGACGTGCTTTGTGGTATAAACTTGCTTCGTGAAGGGTTGGACTTGCCAGAGGTAAAGTTAGTTGCCATAATGGATGCTGATAAGGAAGGTTTTTTAAGAAGTGAAACTTCGCTTATTCAAACTATCGGTAGGGCGGCAAGAAACGCTGACGGCAAAGTTATAATGTACGCCGATAATATGACGGGTAGTATGAGTAGGGCTATAGCTGAAACTGAAAGAAGAAGAAAAATTCAAGACGATTATAATAAAGAGCACAATATTGTGCCAAAAACCATAACTAAAAAAATAATAAACGCTTTAGAGATTACTAAAAAGGTTGATAGGACTAAAGATATTAAAAAGGAAGATATACCGTTAGAAATAGAAAACTTAAAGGCGCTTATGAAAATTGCTTCTCAAAACCTTGATTTTGAAAAGTGTATAGAAATTAGAGATACGATAGCAAAACTTAAATTAAAATTGGTAAAAAAATAGATGAAAGATTTTTTAGTTGTTAAAGGTGCAAGGGAAAACAACCTTAAAAATATAAATTTAACGATTCCCCGTGATAAACTTGTTGTT
>JAZQVG010000078.1:0-7163 GCA_045631625.1 Christensenellaceae bacterium | reverse complement strand
TGCAAGATAAATTATCAAAGTTGAATTCGTTTAACGAAAGGCAATTAAAGGGTGCGCGTCTTATCACTTACAATTCTTGGAAAGTGGTAGAAGATAACCAAGGGAGATTAAGACTTCCGGACAACCTATTAGAAATTGCGAAAATCACTAAAAAGATTGTAGTTGCACACGGACCTACTAACATAGAAATTTGGAGTGAAGAAGTTTGGAACGATTACTTTAACGACGTTGACCTTAACGATATCGCTTCTGCACTTGACGTATTAAACAATAAATGAGCGACTTAGTACACGTTTCCGTTCTACTTGAAAAAAGTATAGAAGGATTAAACATAAAGCCTAACGGCACATATTTTGACGGTACGCTAGGCGGGGCAGGACATTCTTACGAAATATTAAAGAAAAGCATGCCAAACGGTAAACTTTACGCTACAGACCTTGACGATTATGCTATCAATAGGGCAAAGGAAAGGTTGAGCGAATTTGACGGAAGATTTACCATTATAAAGGACAACTTCAAAAACTTCGCATCTATTAAAGAAGATTTGCAGATAGAAGGATTTGATGGAATTTTATTAGACTTAGGGGTGTCAAGTTTTCAACTTGATGATAGGAGTAGAGGATTTTCGTACATGGCGACAGACGAGTTGCTTGATATGAGAATGGACAAGTCTAATCCACTTACGGCTGAAAAAATTGTAAATGAATATTCCGAAAACGATTTAAAAACTATTTTGTTTGAATATGGTGAAGAAAAATTTGCCAATTCAATTGTAAAAAATATTTTATCGGAGAGAAGGGTTAACCCAATTCGTACGGTAAAACAGTTAAATGAAATTATAGATAAAAGCATACCTGTAAAGTTCAAAAAAGACGGGCATCCGTCAAAAAGGACTTTCCAAGCACTAAGAATTGAGGTAAATGGCGAACTTGACGGTTTATACGAAGCGATTACCGATATGGTGCATGGGCTTAAAAAGGGCGGTAGGATGGCAGTAATTTCATTTCACTCTTTAGAAGATAGGATAGTTAAAAAAGTGTTTAAGGAGTTGGAACGTGATTGCACTTGCGATAAGTCTCTTCCTGTATGCATCTGTGGGAAGAAGAAGGAAATAGAAATAATCACAAAGCACCCAATTGTTGCTTCAGAGCAGGAATTGGAGTTTAATGCGAGAGCAAAAAGCGCCAAATTGCGCATAATTGAAAAAATCTAATTTATTTTATTATAAATAGGAGAAAAGTTTATGGTTACTACAAGACGTTCATCAGAAGTTTTAGATACTCTTGAAAGGGGTAATGCTGTGGATTTGTTGGAAAGAAGCACACCAAAGTCGTACGTTGAATATACGACTACTTCTAATGCGGAAACTAAAGACTTAGCGGAAGCAAGAGAAAGAATGCGTAGAAATCTAGATAAAATAATGGGTTATGATAGGGTTGAAGAAGTTGTAGAACAACCTGTATCTCAAGCAACAGAATACGTTACTGAAGAAAGTGACGTAGACATTGAGCCTTCAAAGACGACTTTACAATTCGTAAGTGAAAATCTTGACGAAATTTATGATGAAATTAGAAACCATACTGAAAGTAAGGTTGTAAAAACTACTTTTACTAAAAAACAAAAACTTATTATAGCGTTAGTTGCTTTTACTGCAACAGTTATGTTGACTTTAATTATGCTAAATGCAAGTTTGATTGCAAGTTTTGCTAAATTAAACAGTACAAAGGCTGCTAATCTTTCTGCTAAACAAGTAGAATACAACTCTTTAATGAGTAAAATTGATAAAGTTTCTTCAAATGATTACATTATTGACGTTGCTAAAAACGAATTAGGTATGATTAAAGGTAATTAAAAGGCTAATTTTTGAATACAATATAAAAAAAGTATTTGAGGTTAGATTTATTAAAACACAATATTCAATATCGACATTACGAAAGAGGTTATTTGCAATAATAGTTGCGATAACCTTTTTATTTTGCTTTTGTTTAGGCAGGCTTTTTTATATTCAAATAATTTGGGGTGATGAACTGCAAACAAAAGCAATAGACCAATGGACAAGAGAAATACCAATAATTGCATCAAGGGGGCTTATTACGGACACAAACGGTGTGATTTTGGCTTCTAATGACGATACTTTTACTGTTTTCGTTAGGAAAAAAGCCGTTGACAACATAGAATATTTATCTCAAAAACTTTCTGAAGTATTAGAGTGTGATTATGATTACGTTTTTAATAGGCTTACAAATACAATTTCAAGTGAAGTTACGATAAAAAAACAAGTTGAAAAAGAAAAAATTGATATTTTGTTAGAGTATGGCTTTTCTGGTGTGTATTATTCACGGGATAATTCTAGATATTATCCTTTTGGAGAATTTTTAACTTCCGTTTTAGGCTTTACTTCAAATGATGGTAAAGGTCAATCTGGTTTAGAATTGTACTATAACAAATACTTATCGGGTATTAACGGCGAAATTTTATATGAAACTGATATAGTTGGTGTAGAAATTAACGGTGGCAAGGCTAGTTACGTGCCTGCTACGGACGGCTTAAACTTGAAACTAACGATTGATTATGAAATTCAACAATTTTGTGAAGAAGCACTTAGCGAAGCAATGGAAATTCACCAGCCAAAATCAGTCAAAATGATTGTTATTGATGCGCAAACGGGGGCAATTAGGGCTTTGGCAATAAAACCTTCGTTTGACCTAAATAATCCACCAAGGGACGATTTAACAAGTCTAAACGCACTGTCAAGAAACAGTTTGTTTTGCGATATGTATGAGCCTGGTTCGACTTTTAAGATAATTACCACTTGTGCCAATATTGAGGAATATTATAAAGGAAATAACAAGGCATATTCTCTAAATCATATATTTAATTCGTCAAGATATAGGTATATCGACGGGCAAAAGGTAAAGTGTTGGAATACGCATAAAAATGGCAAACACTCTATGCTAAATATTGAAGGGGCTCTTAATAATAGTTGCAATCCAATATTCGTTGATATGGCAATGTCGCTTGGCACGAAAACAATGTATGAATATATAAATAAGTTTAATTTTGGTAGTGTGACGGGTGTTGACTATGGTGGTGAAGCGCAAGGTATGTTATTGCCCGAAAGTGCCGTTATGAACGTGGATTTAGCAAGAATTGCGTTTGGGCAAACGATTGCAGTTACTGCTATACAATTAGTTAGTGCTGTTAGTGCTGCCGTAAACGGTGGAAATTATTTTACGCCGTACTTAGTTGAAGAAATTTATGATAACAACGAAATTGTTGCTGAGAAAATAGAGCCAACCTTAAAAAATAAGGTTATAAGTGAAAAAACGTCTAAAACAATGGCAGAACTTTTAGAAAAAGTAGTTCAAGATGGCTCAGGAAAACAGGCGTATATAGAAGGTTATAGAGTGTTTGGTAAAACAGGGACGGCACAAAAATATGAAAACGGAATAATTGCACAAGGAAAGTACGTTTCTTCCTTTATTGGTGGTTTTCCTGCAGATAATCCTAAATACGTTGCATTAGTTATCGTAGACGAACCAGTTGGTCAATATTACGGCTCAACAGTTGCTGCGCCTTACGCTAAACAAGTTTTTGAAAATATAATAATTAGCAAAAAGTTAGAAAAAAGTATTTAAAAAAGCAAAATCGTCGAAGTTTTCGACGATTTTTAATATGAATTTTAATTGTTAAATTTTTTTGCCACACTCCGGACAAAACTTTGCCGTTGCTGATATTTCGGCGCCACATTCATCGCAAAATTTTTTAACATTTAATTTTTCGCCACACTCTGGACAGAATTTTGCTTTATTTGAAACTTCTGCCTTGCAAGATGGACAAGTTTTAGTTTGTTTTGCTTTTTCTTCTGTTTGTGGTTTAGTGGCAGGTTTCATTGCGTCTGCAAAAATACTGCCAAGTCCAGCACCTGCGCCGATGCCCATACCAGCCCCTACGAAAGAGCCACCAACGCCTGGGTTTTTTGCAGCGTCCTTTAGTGCTTCTGCTGCGGCAATCTTCATCATGGTATCAGTTTTGTCGCCTAAAATTCCAAGTTTCGTGCGTTCATCAATGGCTTTTTCTATTTCTTCAGGCACTGACATATTTTCAATAAATAAATTAACAAGTTTAAGACCTATTTCTTTGAATTTGTTTTGAATATTTGCAGTTATAATTGAATTAAGTTCAGTAGTGTTTCCAGCAAGGTCAAGCACTGAAACTTTGGCTTCACCAATAGCATCCGTCATTGCAGAAACTAACATCGTTTTTAACCAATCTATAATATCATAAGTTTCAAAAGATGAGTTTGTGCCAAATAATTCTTTTAAGAAAATACTTGCATCATCAACCTTAAATGAATAAGAACCGTAACCTTTAACCCTAACCATGCCAAATTCTTCATCACGCTTAATAATTGGGTTAGAAGTGCCCCATTTGCACCCTGTAAACTGTTTTGTATTTATAAAGTAAACGTCAAATGTAATTGGCGTTTGGAAGCCGTATTTCCAGCCTGCAAGTTTAGAAAGAATAGGGAAGATGTTTGTGTTAAGGTCGTAAGTGCCTGCAGGGAATACGTCGCAAATTTGACCTTTATGCACAAATATTGCTTGTTGGCTTTCTCTAACTATAAGTTTACTTTTTTGGTTGATTTCTCTACCGCTTTTATCTAATGGTAATTTATAAACGATAGTGTCTTTAGAATTGTCAACCCACTCTAAAATTTTCAAAAAAAGAGCCATAATTTTTCTCCTTAATTTTAAGTTTAATTAAGATAAAGTAAATTTGTTGCTTATCTTGTAGATTATTATAACATTGAAATAAACCTTTTGCAATAATTTAATTAAAAATGCTTTTATTTTTTATAAAGGTGTGGTAAAATAATATCTGTAAATTGCAGGTGTAGTTCATCGGTAGAATGCGAGCTTCCCAAGCTTGAGAGGTGGGTTCGATTCCCATCACCTGCTCCAAAATAATTTGTAAAAAAGTCCATTTGTAAAAATGGGCTTTTTTATTGTGTTTTATTAAAAAAATGACTATTGACAAAGGGGGGATGCGGTGTTAAAATTTAAAAAAAGGGGTTAAATATGGATTACTTAACTACAGAAACTTGGAAAGAAATAAATGAAACGCCAGAAATTTTAGGTAATATTCGTTCTGTTAACGAAAAAACAATGGCAGAACTGCTTAAAATTATTAAAAATGGAAGTGCTACAAACTTTATCGTTGCAGCACGTGGTGCAAGTAATAATGCCGTTACTTTTTTTAAGTACGTATTAGAAATTAATTCTAAGTATACAGTTGGGTTTTCAGCACCTAGTGTTATCACGCTTTATCGTGGGAAGATAGACTATTCTAATAGTATTATTTTGGGTTGTAGTTTTAGTGGGCAAGCAGAAGACGTTTTAGAAGTGTTGAAAAAGGGTAATGAGCAGGGTGCTGTTACCGTTGCGGTTACAAATAATCCTAATAGTCCTGTTGGTAGTGAAGCAAAGTTTGTTTTAAATTGTAATGCTGGTGAAGAAATTAGTGCAATGGCAACTAAAAGTTTTAATTCACAACTTTACATATTATCTTGGCTTGCTTTTGAACTTGCTGGTATGAAAAACGAACTATTCTTATTAAAGAATATTAAAGGCGAATTAAGACATTGTTTAGATCAGATTGATAGTTTAACTACTAAGTATGCTGATAAATTTAAGGATATGGAAAGTGGCTTTATAGTTTCAAGGGGGTTAAGTTATGCGGTTGCACTTGAAATGGCACACGCCATCCAAACTACAAGCCAATTAAACGTTAAAGGCTATCCAGGTAGTGAATTCTACCATGGGCCTTTATCAATGGTTAATAAAGACACACCTGTAATTTTACTTTGTGCGCAATATTATGCTGACGAAGAAATGAGAAGTATAATTCGTGCAGACCAAATTAAAATGATTGAAAAAATGCTTGGTTTTAACGCCCCTGTACTTTTGGTGACAAACGATAGTTTAATTAGAGATAGGTTTAAGCGTTGTAATGATGCCTTTATCAACGTAAGTTTACCTGAAGAATTGACTGTTTTTGCCTTTTCATTGTTTGCACAAATGTTTACTTGTAAATTAGTTTGTAATAAAGGAGTTAGTCCAGATTGCCAAACCCCAGAACAAAAAATTACTATTACAAAATAAATTTTAACAAATAAAAAGCCCCAAAATTTGGGGCTTTTTTATGTTGTATTATTTTATTTTTTTAACAAGGTATGGTATGCAACTTTCAAAATCAACGCCGTACCAATTATGGTTTTCATTTTTAAGCGTTGCTTCTATACATTTAACGGTATAATCAACTGTTATTTTAGAAGCCTGCTCTAGTGTTTTACCTTTTGCCAAAGCACCACAAAGCGTGCTTGCAAAGATATCGCCCGTACCGTGGAATTTAGCGGGTACGTGTTTAGAGTAGTAAGAGAAAAATTCTTTTTTAACGCTATTGTAACCATAAATACCAAGTTTACCTTTTTCAAAGGAAACACCCGTTAAAATAGCAATTTTACTACCTAAATTAGTAAGGCGTACTAAAATATCTTTTATATAGTCTTCCGAATAATCTTTTTCAACGTAAGGTATATTTAGCATAAAAGACGCTTCCGTAATGTTAGGTACAACGATATCTGCTAAACTGCAAAGGGAAGCCATATCAAATGCAAATTCTTGTGTAAACCCCTTATATAATTCGCCATTGTCGGCCATAACTGGGTCAATTATAACAAAATTATTTTCTTTTTTAAAATCTGCAATTATTTTTTTACAAAGTTCTATTTGTTCTTTTGAGCCTAAATAACCTGTGTAAATGGCGTCAAAATCTATTTTTTGTTCTTTCCAATGTTTTGCAATAGGCAATACGTCTTCCGTCAAATCTCTAAAAGTAAAGCCTGAAAAAGCCGTATGTGTAGAAAGTACTGCAGTAGGTAATACTGCCGTTTCTATACCACAAGCCGATATTATTGGCAAGGCAACCGTTAATGAGCATTTACCTACGCACGAAATATCTTGTATGGTTAAAATTCTTTTCATAAGAGTATTTCTCCTTTACAAAAATAATATTAACACAATGAAAAATCAAAGTCAAATAAATGATAAAAATAAAGTTAATATAATAAATAAAATTCGCTTGAAAAAAGGGTAAATATG
>JAZQVG010000077.1:0-3998 GCA_045631625.1 Christensenellaceae bacterium | reverse complement strand
CTATTTTAGTTACCACTACCGGTCCAGCAACACTTTCTATCTACAACACCTCAGAAGATACAGCCACTATCAATTCAGCTTCAATAACTGTATTGAAAACGGCTTAAAGTAAAAAAGGTCGGTTCTTACCGACCTTTTTTATTGTTCAATCATATTCATAAGTCTTCTAAGGGATAAGCGTCTACGCATAAACGGATGATAAATCATACCCAACTCAAAAAGTTGTTTGCTAACCCCAATTTCTTCAATCGTAGTAGGGCAATTTGCCTTTATCATAGCCTTTTTAATTTGTTCTACGGCAGGTACACTATTTATAATTTCAACTATTTTTACCCAATTATCTTCAATAGTTTTTGGGCTTATGCCATCAGTTATAGTATCTGGCGTGTTTAAGCGTATAACTTCTTCCTTCAACTCTCCGTATGCACTAAAAACTTTTTCCCAATCAACTACTTCCTTTTTGGCTTTTACCTTTTTTAACTTTGCCAATTTTTCGTATTGCTCTAAAATAAGCAAGGTTGCAACTGCCACCTTTCTACCGTGGAAATCACTTTGCTTTCCGTCAACAAGTTTTTTACACTCCCAAAAATGCGATAAAATATGTTCCGTACCACTCGCCGGGCGTGAAGTCTTTGTAAAACTCATACCAATGCCCGTAAGTAGCAACGCTTCTAAAACAGCACCTGCACTTTCTTCATCCGTAGCAGTAATTCTATCGGCGAGGCTTAATATTCTGTCAGTTGCAAGCCTTGTTAAATTTGCCACCTTTTCGCAGTAATATTCGCCCGTAATTAAATTTGAAACTTGCCAATCTATAAGCCCAACGTACTTACCCATCATATCGCCAAAGCCAGCGCCCTTTAATATGCTTGGTGCTTTTGCTAAAATATTAGTATCTGCAATTATAACTTCTGGAGATTTTGCACTGTAGGTAATTTTAAAGTTTCCATCCGTTAACGGTGCATTGTAAGAAGCAAAACCATCCATTGACGGTGCAGTTGCAAAAATACAAAGTGGCTTGTTTGCCCAAGCACTTGCCATACGGCAAATATCGTTTATAGAGCCCGTGCCAACTGAAATAACACCGTCTACTTTTAATATAAGTTTTTCAATTTCTCTACTTTCTTTTACAGTTGCACTTAATAGATTATCATATATTTTTTTAGTTAAATTAAAGTCTTTTAAACTTTCTAATATACCGTTTGAAGCGTTTAGCGTGTTTTTATCGGCAACAAAAAGCAAGTTTTTCTTAAATCCGTTTTTAAGTAAAATTTTACCCGTATCTTTAACAATTCCACTACCGATTTGTATATCTAAAATATCTAAGTCGTGCTTTAAACCACAACTACAATTACTAAACTCTTTTTTTAACTCTTGTAAATTTATCATTTTATCTTGTCCCTTCTAATGCTATACTTTGATTGCCCAATTCGTCAACGAATACTGAAATAGTGCCACAAGTATCCGTCCTATAAATATTTGCTTCCATCTTTACGCTGTTTATTCTTTTAATGGTTTCAGTGCTTGGTAAACCATTTAAATTTTCGCCACCTACTGAAATTATACTATTTTTAGGGCGTAAAATTTTTAATAATTCAATAGCGTTGTTATTTTTATCGCCGTGGTTAGACGCCATATAGTAATCAATTTCACCTATATCAAATTGACTGCCAAAAAAAGTTTTGTAAAAGCCTGTTTTAATATATTCAGCAACACGTTTTTCTTCTTGACTGTTGGCATCGCCCGAAAAGGAAAAAGTCACACCGTTATATTCTAAATATAAAATAGGCGAAATACCGTTTATCAGTTCTTCCGTTTTTTCTTTACTATCGTTTAATTTGTTATAACTACTTTCCTTTATCTCAGTAGATAACGGAGATAGAAAGTATAATTTATAATTTTCGCCACTAATTACTTGTCCCATTTCGCTTGTCACGATAGGTATAGACTTGTCAGTCAATTTATCTACCACTTTTTTATAACTTGCAAAATAATCTAA
Organism: Christensenellaceae bacterium; assembly: GCA_045631625.1. GTDB lineage: Bacteria > Bacillota > Clostridia > Christensenellales > Borkfalkiaceae > UBA1259. The sequence continues at coordinate 1,999 of JAZQVG010000077.1, read as the reverse complement.
ATTGAAAATTAAAGGTGCATATACCATGCCTATTTCCAATTTTTCTAAAACGTTAAGCATATTTCCAATATGTTCCGTTTCCGGTTGAGTTATTATATAATAATCAATTTTATCAACTTCGTACTCTTTAAAATAATCGTTAATTTTGGTAAAAGTTCTGGTACTTTTCTTTCCACCGTCTATCATAACGTTCAAACCGTCTGGAAAACAAATTAAAACACAGTCACCGTGATTAACGTCTATGTAATGAACTGAAAAAGACGCTTGCTTACTATTAGCAGAATATAAAGAAAGGGCAGAATTGCAAGTGCAACCATAACCCATAAAACTTATAAATATCGTAATAGAATATAACATCCTAAGCCCCAAAACTTTAATAAACTTTATCATTTGTAATTAAACTCAATTTATCTTCTTATTTTTTTAGAAAACTTTGAAATTATATCTTTAATTTTACCCATATTTTCCATTGCCGTTTCATACCCAATATCGTACATAGTAAGCCCTGCAAAAAAAGAAGTGGAAGTATATCCTGTAAGGTCTGGGTGAAGCATAATATCGCTAAATTCATACCCTTTCTTCCATGGCTCACTTTCCTTACCACTATATACGGCGTTTGGAAAAATGCGTTTTAAAAGTGATGGTTTACTTTCTCTATCTCTTAAATCTATACCAATAACGATATCGGCACCCATCTTTTTTACAACGTCTGCAGGAACGGAATTTGTAAAAGCCCCGTCCACGTACAAAACCCCGTCAATTTCAACAGGCCTAAAAAACGGCGGATAACTGCTTGAAGCACACAAGCATTTTGCGATATTGCCCTTATCAAACACCACTTCACTATCGTTATCAAGCCTTGTGGCAACTGCACGGAAAGGTTTTAAAAGTTGTTCAATTTCAGTGGTTTTTAACGATTTTTCTATGAGGGACGTAATCCCAGCACCGTCCATACCTAATGGTAAAGAATTATTTATATCTTTAAATTGTATTTTTTTAAGCATTTCTAAAATATCGGTAGAAGTATAGCCGTCTGCATAAAAAGCGCCAACTATACTGCCTATTGAAGTGCCTGCAACATAATCAAAATTTAAGCCGTTTTCTTCAAACGCTTTAAGTGCACCTAAATGGGCAAAACCCTTTGCCCCACCAGAGCCTAACGCTAACCCCAACTTAACTTTTTTAGGTTTTAAGTTAAAAAGCCAACTAAATATCCCCATTTTCTACCTTTTTTCTTTGCCTTTATTATAAATTTTAATAATGGTAATAAAAAGCAATATTATTGCTAAAATAAATAAGCCGTAAAGCACGTAATCTAAAACTCTAATATTATTAAATATTGAAATGCACCCTTCCGCTAAAAGAGAAATAATAACGCCTGCAACTAAATTACCAATAGTGATAGGCAAAATTGCGTCCTTAAATTTCATGCCTAAAAACACAGCGATAGCAGTGCCCATCCACACCCCCGTCATAGGAAGTGGAATTGCGACGAAAATGAATACGCTTATAGATTTAATAAAGTCTTCCGTCCAATTTTTATTTCTATCTTTTAGAGAACTTTTCGCTTTGTCTTTTATATACTTTTCTATACTTAACGCAAACTTATCTACAAACTTAATTCTCTTTAATAATTTGAGTATTGGAATTAGCAAAAAGAATATAGGAAAAAAAGCGATGGTAGAGCCGATATAGGATAACCCCAACGCTTCAAAAAAGTTATAGCCAACCCCCCTAGCAAAAACTATGCCACCCTTTAACTCTATCATAGGGAAAAGTGACATAATTAAGGTTGCCAATAGGTTGTTTTTAATTAAATTTACAATAAAATCAATCATATATTAAAAATCACTTTAAATTTTTACTATTTATTAGTATAATGTATTATATACAAAAAATCAATATAAAATGAAATTATTTATAGGTTTTTATGACGACACAACAAATGCTTTCGCCATTTAGGCGTGCAATAACTAAATACAATATGATAAAAGACGGC
>JAZQVG010000076.1:0-7039 GCA_045631625.1 Christensenellaceae bacterium | reverse complement strand
GAAGGTGCCGTTTTAGTTATAGCGGGTGCAGGTAGTGGCAAAACTAGGGTTTTGACTAGCCGTATTGCTTACCTTGTTAAAGAAAAGAAAGTTCATCCGTCAGAAATAATGGCAATCACTTTTACCAATAAGGCCGCAAAGGAAATGAAAGAACGTTTAGAAAATAGCGTGGGCGACGTTTCTGAAATGTGGGTTTCAACAATACACAGTATGTGTGTTAAAATTTTAAGGCGTGATATTGATAAAATTGGTTTTGATAAAAACTTTACCATTTACGATGAAGTTGATAAGGATAAATTATTAAAGCGTGTTTTTGACGAACTTTGTTTAGAGCAAGACGCTTTATTTAAGCAGGCAAAAAACTTTATTTCAAATGCAAAAAACGATTGTTTGACACCTGACGAAGTTATTGTTGAATTAGGAAATAAGGTAAAGGGTATACAAGATTTATACAATATTTATAAATTGTATCAATCTCATTTGGAACGTTCAAATTCACTAGATTTTGACGACTTATTGTTCAAAACGTACGTTTTATTTAGAGATAATCCTAACGTTGCAGATTACTATGCTTATAAGTTTAGATATGTACATATAGACGAATTTCAAGATACAAATAAAGTTCAGTTTGCTTTAGCGCAAAGGCTTTCGTCAATACACGGCAATATTTTCGTCGTTGGTGATGATGACCAAAGTATTTATAGTTGGCGTGGTGCTAAAATGGAAAATATTTTATCATTTGACGAAATTTACAAGGGTGCTAAAATATATAAACTTGAAAGAAATTACCGTTCTACTAAAAAGATTTTACAACTTGCAAACTGCATCATAAAAAACAACACTTTACGCCGTGAAAAAGAATTGTATACTGAAAATGAAGAAGGTACAAAGGTAGAAAGTATCGTTTCTACCAATGAAAATGAAGAGGCTTCAATGGTTGCTATTCAAATTAAAAATATAATGGCAAGAAGCAACCTTGGTTTTAAAGATTTTGCAGTTTTAATGCGTGTAAACTCTTTATCTCGTGCATTTGAACAAGAATTTAATAAATATGGTATACCATATAAAGTTTTTGGTGGGTTTAGGTTTTTTGAAAGAAAAGAAATTAAAGACGTTTTAGCGTATTTAAAGGTTATCAATAATCAAAGAGATGATGAAGCGTTTTTAAGGTGCGTAGCCACCCCAAAACGTGGTATTGGCGATAAAACCTTAGCAGATTTAAGAGAATTTGCCGTTTCAAACGGTATGTCTGTTTTTGAAAGCATTGATAAACTTGAGTTTTCTTCTATTGGCAACGCTGCTAAAACTAAACTTATAAACTTTAAAAATTTGTTAAACGAGTTCATTTCTTTTAGTCAAAATAGGCAAGTTATAGAAATATTAGATAAAATATTAAAAGATACTTCTTTCTTAGACCAATATGCAGAAGATACGGAAGAAAACGTATCAAGGATATACAACATAAACGAACTTAAAAACTCTGCTGAAGAGTTTGCAAAAGATAATCCAAATACGGGGCTTAGCGAATATTTAAATTCAATAACTTTAAGTTCTGATACAGACGATATTAACTCTGACGACACCGTTTCTATTGCTACTATACACGCCGTTAAGGGGTTGGAATTTTCTTGTGTGTTTGTTGCAGGTTTAGACCAAAATATATTACCAATACAGCGTAGTATTGGCGACGAAGCGGAAATTGAAGAAGAAAGACGTCTTTTATACGTTGCAATAACACGTGCAAAAGAAAGGCTATATTTAACACGTGCAGAGTCAAGGTATATGTATGGCAGAAGGGAATATATGCGTCCTTCAAAATTTTTGCAAGAAGCAAACGTTATTTTAAAACCACAAAGTAATCAAGTTCAAAAGCCAAGGTTAGAAAAATTTGACAACTATTCTTTTTCTAACAACGCCTTTGATTTTGAAGAAACTACAAATTCGTTTGGATATTCTTCTAATTATGCAAAGAAGATGTTAGATGCAAATAAACCTAAGGAAATTGCAAACGCTAATTATTCAGGTTTTAAAATGGGTATCAAGGTTAAACATCAAAGATTTGGCGAAGGCACGGTTATTGCCGTTAAAGGACAAGGAGAAGGTATGGTGGTTGACGTGGCTTTTATGGGGGTTGGCATTAAGTCGCTTGCCGTTAAGTATGCGCCACTTGAAATTATAGGTTAATTATGAATAGAATGAGAGAACTTGTAGATATTTTGAATAAATATGCTTATGAGTATTACGTTTTAGACAATCCAACCGTTTCTGATATAGAATACGATAGGCTTTATGACGAACTTTTAAAATTAGAAAAAGAAACGGGTGTTGTGCTTTTTGATTCACCGTCTAAAAGAGTAGGTGGTGAGCCTATTAGTGCTTTTAAAAAGCATAATCATATAGAAAGGCTTTATAGTTTAGATAAGGCCACTAGCGAAGAAGAAATTTATGCTTTCGACAAACGTATAAATAAGAGTAAAGAACAGTTAGAGTATACCGTAGAATATAAATTTGATGGATTGACAATTTGTTTAACATACGAAGACGGAAAGTTTGTAAGGGCAACTACTAGGGGTAACGGTGTTGTTGGCGAAGACGTGACAAGCCAAGTTTTAACTATAAAAAGTTTTCCATTATCTATAAAATACAAAGGCACGATAGAAGTGCAAGGCGAAGCGATAATGCGACTTTCCGTATTAGAAGAATATAATAAGACTGCAAGCGAACCGTTAAAAAATGCAAGAAACGCTGTTGCTGGTGCAATTAGAAATTTAGACCCAAAAGTTACGGAAAAGCGCCGTGTAGAAATTATGTTTTACAACGTAAACTATATGTCGGAAGGTAAACTTAATTCGCAAATTGAGAGTGTAGAATTTTTGAAAAAAGAAGGCTTTAAAGTCCACCCATTTAATAAAGTTTGTAAGGGTATTGCCGAGGTTATGTCTGCTATAAAAGAAGTTGAAAACACTAGGAAAAACCTAGATATTTTGACTGATGGCGCAGTTGTGAAAATAAATGATTTTTCTTTAAGAGAAAATCTTGGTTTTACTGATAAATTTCCACGTTGGGCAATCGCTTTTAAGTTTGAAGCAGAAGAAATTACTACTAAATTAAACGACGTAATTTGGCAAGTTGGCAGGACAGGTAAACTCACCCCACTTGGCATTTTAGAACCGGTTGATTTGGCAGGGGTTACAGTAAAGAAAGCCACCCTAAATAATTACGGCGATATTTTAAGGAAAAAAGTTAAAAAGGGTGCAAGGGTTTTAATTAGAAGAAGTAACGACGTTATACCTGAAATTTTGGGCACGACGGAAATTGACGAAAGTTGTACTGATATTGAAAAGCCAACTTTTTGTCCTTACTGTAGCAGTTTAATAGTTGAAAACGGTGCAAACTTATTTTGCCCTAATGAAAGTTGTAAGCCAAGGGTTGTTGCGAAACTTACTAATTATGCTTGCAAAAACGGTATGAATATTGAAGGGTTTAGTGAGATGACGGCAACCCTTTTATACGAGCAGTTTGGGGTGCAAAATTTTAGCGATTTATATACGCTTGATAGAGAAAAAGTTAGGGAACTTGAAGGATTTAAGGATGCAAAAACAGATAATTTATTAACTGCTATCGAAAAATCGAAAAAAGTTGATTTTGCAAACTTTATTTATGCGCTTGGCATTAACAACGTTGGTAAAAAAACGGCTAAAGATTTAGCAAAATTCTTTAAAAACGTTGACAATATGTTTAATTTTAACAAAGAAGACTTGCTAAATATTGAAGATGTTGGAGAAATAATTGCTGATTGCGTATTTGAGTATTTACACGATGAAAAAAATGTTTTAGAAATAAAAAGGCTAATTTCACTTGGCGTTAACATATTGGCAAGCGAAGAAGATAAAAGTGGCGTATTTTCTGGACAAAAGATAGTATTGACGGGTAGTTTACAAAATTATTCAAGAGATGAAGCAAGCAAAATTATAGAAAATTTAGGTGGAGAAGTGGTATCTTCTGTGTCTAAAAATACTACTATGGTTTTGGCTGGTGACAAGGCTGGCAGTAAATTAGATAAAGCCAAGGCTTTAAATATAAAAATTATTTCGGAAGATGAGTTTAATTTTTTGATAAAAACTTGATAAATAAGAAATAGTATGATATTATATATAAAATAATTATATTATAGTGGTGAAAAATGTTTAGTATGACAGGTTACGGCAGGGGTGATTACTCAAAAGACGGTATAACCCTTACTGTTGAAATAAAAACTGTAAATAACAAAAATCTTGATTTTAACTGTAAAATGCCAAGGGCTTTTATTGCTTTTGAAGACGGGGTTAGAAAGGTTGTGCAATCTTTTGTTAAAAGGGGTAGGGTTGATTTGTTTATCAACTTTAGCGATACAAGAGAAAGTGAAGCCAATTTAGAAGTTAACTTAGAAAAAGCCACGGCATATTATAACGTTGGCAAAGAAATTGCCGATAAACTTGGTATTGAAAACGATTGCACTGTTAGTATGATTATGCGTATGCCTGAAGTAATGGTTGACAATATCTTAAAAGATTATTCTGAGTTTGAAGACGTTTTATTAGATACGGTAAAAATTGCATGTGAAAACTTAAACCAAATGAGAAAGATTGAAGGGGAAAAGTTAGTTGCCGATATGATGGCAAGGATGCAAACTATTTCGTCTTTACGTGAAAAGATTTTGGTTAGGGCGCCTTTTGTTGCGCTTGAATATAAAGAAAAACTTAAAAATAGAATTACCGACGCGCTTAAAGACGTTAAGTATGACGAAGCAAGGCTACTTAACGAAGTTGCTTTTTATACGGATAGGGTGAATATTGATGAAGAACTTGCAAGATTAAATTCACATATTAACCAATTTGGCAGTATAATTTCTACTGAAGGCGCTGGTAAGAAACTGGACTTTTTGATGCAAGAGTTTAATAGAGAAACAAATACGATATGTTCAAAGTCAAACGACATTGACGTTACAAATTACGCACTTTCATTGAAAAATGAGATTGAAAAGGTTAGAGAGCAGGTACAGAATTTAGAGTAATATGAGAAACGTTTTAGTAGTAGTGTCTGGTCCGTCTGGCGTTGGCAAGGGGACTATCGCAAGTAGACTTATAGAGAAAAACGACCAGTTTTCATTTAGCATTTCTTGTACGACAAGAAAGGCAAGAAAGGGCGAAAAAGACGGCAGAGAATACTTTTTTATCACTAAAGAGCAGTTTTTGGATAAAATCAAAAACGATGGTTTTTTAGAGTATAGTGAACATTTTGATAATTATTACGGCACGCCTAAAAATTACGTTGTTGAAAATCTTAAAAATAAAAGCATCGTATTGGACGTAGACGTAAACGGGGGGCTAAACGTTAAAAAGGCTTACCCAGACGCCGTGCTTATTATGATATTGCCACCTTCTATTGAAGAACTTAAACAAAGGCTTAAAAAACGTAATACTGAAACGGACAAGCAAATTGATTTGCGTTTAGAAAGGTTAGATTACGAATTGAGTAAAAAAGATTTATACGATTATTCAGTGGTTAACGATGACCTTGATTTAACTGTTAAAAAGATTGAAGAAATAATTGAAAAAGAAAAAAATAAAAATTAAACTATCACTTAAAAAGGAGATAATATGATACATAAACCACCAATTGATGAATTATCAAACAAGATAGGTTCTAAGTATGCGTTATGCATAGTTGCTAGTAAGAGGGCAAGACAACTTATTGAGCAAGCGCAAAACCAAGGTTATACAGAACTTCCTGATAATGAAAAACCATTATCAGTAGCAGCGCAAGAAATTTACGATGGTAAACTTGTTGGCGTAAACGATTAATAAGTTAGAAAATTGTTCATCTTATTTTGGGGTGGACAATTTTGGTTTTTAAGTAGTATGTATGCTGACGTTATAGTTGACATTGCGCATAGTGAAGTTGACAAAGTATTTGAATATTCTACCGGCAACTTAAACGTTTTGCCGGGGCATAGAGTTTCAGTCCCTTTTGGTAAGTACGTTATCGAAGGGGTTGTTATGCGTTTAAAAGATACATGTCAGTTTGACCCTAAAAAGGTTAAAGAAATTATAAGTATTTTAGAAGAAACGCCGGCATTAACGGACGAAACGCTTAAACTTAGCAAGTTTATCTGTGACAATTACTACGTATCAAAAGCCCTATCACTAAGACTTTTTCTTCCATCTGAAATGAGAAAGGGTAAGGTTAGGGAACAATTTAAAAAAATTATCGTCTGCGACCAATTAGATAAAATTGATGATATAGCAAACGATTTAAGAAAAACTGCCATAAAGCAAAGAGATTTTCTCTATTTCTTGCTTGATAATCCACGTGTTGAATATACTTTTGCAGTTAACGAATTTGGCACTTCTGCCGTTTCTGGTGTTTTAGGTAAAGGTATTTGCCACGTCGAAAAAGAAAAAATTTACCGTTCACCTTATAAAGAGTGTGCTACTCAAAGAAAAGATATAACGCTAACTCCTGCGCAGTTAAACGCTATAAATTCAATCAATCAAACTGATAAGACCGTAAGTTTGATTTTTGGCGTGACGGGTAGTGGTAAAACGGAAATATATTTAGAACTTATTGACCAAGAGATAAAAAAAGGCAAGTCTGCAATAATGCTTGTCCCTGAAATATCCCTTACCCCACAAATGCTTAGACAATTACGTGCAAGGTTTGGCGACAACGCGGCAATTCTACATAGTGGGCTATCGGCTGGCGAAAAGTTTGACGAGTGGTGGAGATTACGTACGGGGGAAGCAAAAATTGCAATTGGCGCAAGAAGTGCAGTGTTTGCACCCTTAGAAAATTTAGGCATTGTTATTATTGATGAAGAACACGATTCAAGTTATCAAAGTGAATCTGCACCAAGATATACTACTATAGAAGTTGCAAAAGAACGAGCAAAATATAATAACGCTAAAATTGTAATTGGTAGTGCTACGCCATCACTTGAATCGTATAAAAAAGCAAACGATGGCGAGTATAATTTGATTAACTTGCCTGAAAGAATAAA
>JAZQVG010000075.1:0-1576 GCA_045631625.1 Christensenellaceae bacterium | reverse complement strand
TCTTTTTTTCTTTTTATTTTTCTTCCTCATACACGTTAAAGTGGGCACGTTTATGTTCGCTTACTCTATGCATACGCTCAATTTTATCTATTGCTTTTTCAGGTACGATACCATCAAGCAAATACGCGTCTAATTCTTCATATTTAAAGCCCATTTCTTGTTCGTCCGTCTGCCCTTCAAATAAGGCTGCACTTGGTGCTTTTTCTAATATACATTTTGAGCAGTCTAAATACCTTAAAAACTCATAAACTTCCCTAACCGTTAAGTCTGCAATAGGGTTTAAGTCAAACGCACCGTCGCCCCATTTAGTAAAATAGCCCACGTACCTTTCACTTCTGTTTCCCGTGCCTGCAACAAGCATATTTCTTGCCGCACCTACGGCGTAAAGTGCCGTCATACGAAGCCTTGGGTTTATATTAGCGTCTGCCAAACCTTCTAACTTTTCTACCTTTTCTACTTGTTCTTTCATCGCTTGTTTTACAGGCGTAATATCTATTACTTCCGTTTTAATATTAAATTTATCTGCAACTTCTTTGCCGTCTTGAAAATCTAAAGTAAAATTACGCTTTGATGAACAAGGCATAATTATACCCACCGTATTTTCACAAGCCATTTTGCACAGAATACCAACTAAAGCACAGTCTTTGCCACCACTGTTACCAAAAACTATGCCGTTTGCGTTTGCTTTTTTTAAAGTGTCCTTTATAAACTGCACCCTTTTTTCCGTTTCTAATTTATAATCTCTCATAACTCTTCCTTTTTATTTAACTTCCTTAAGGCAGATTGCCGTTCTAAGTGGCAAGTAGCAATCAAAACCAATTTTACCGTTTGGTTGTTTTTTTGCCGTGTAAATATAATTTGTGTCAACCCTATTAAGCCCACCAAATTTGCCGTCATCTGTTGACAAAATAACCTTAAACTTTCCTTCTTTGCAAGTTTCTACAAACAAGTTAAGGTAAGAATTTTTAGGGCTAAAGTTAAATGCAAATATACTTTCGCCCTTTTGATATATTATCACTTTATTATCGTTGTGTATATATCTTAAACTTAAATCTTTACCTAAAATCTTTTCATTTTTAAGGTATTCTATCATCTCTACGTCAAAGTTTAATAAATATTCATACTTCAAGTCTTTATTATCTACTAAACTCCATTGTCTACGACAGTAATGATGGCTCCACCCATTGCCTTCTCTTGGAAAATCTATCCACTCTGGGTGTCCAAACTCATTTCCCATAAAGTTTAAATACCCTTCGCCCGACAACGTGCTGGTAATAAGCCTTATCATTTTGTGCAGCGCAATACCCCTATCGATAATTATACTAGGCGTATTTTTACTCATTTTAGTATACATTTCGGCATCACATAACCTAAAAATTATTGTTTTATCGCCTACTAACGCTTGGTCATGCGATTCCGCATAGCCTATATTTTTTTCTTTTGGTCTACGGGTTGTAAGTTCATAGAAAATATAATCCATATTCCAATCTTCGTCCAAGGTGTCTTTGATAAGTTTTATCCACATATCAGGCACACCCATAGACAATCTATAATCAAAACCTATACCACCGTCTTT
>JAZQVG010000074.1:0-1738 GCA_045631625.1 Christensenellaceae bacterium | reverse complement strand
TTTTAATCTTCTACTTTTTCTGCTTTTGGTGTTAGCAAGTGTTCTAAATGCTCAACTCGTTTTTTAAGTTGTTCGATCTCATAGTCTTTGTTGCTAATGGTGCAATTCTTACTAACAATCAACTTGCCTAACTCGTCAATCAATACTCTCATTTCGTATTCGCTCATTGTTGCATTGTCCCCCTTTTTTAGTTTTAATTTGCCGTGCCATTAAGTTTATAAGTGGCACAAAATCAATTTCGCTAGTCGCATATCGAAGTTTTGTTTTCAACAACAACACCTTCTTTCGCAATGTCCCAAACTTCCTTGTCGTTTAGTTTGTAAACCTTTTGCAAACGCAACCAATAAGGCAGCACGCCAACACGCTTGCCGTTTTCGATCAACCCGTAATACTCTTTTGTAGTACCCGTCAATCTTGCAACTTGTCTTTGCGTGTGTCCGTTTTTAAGCCTTAATTCTTTTAGTTTGTGTCGCATACGCTCCCCCTTTTGTTAATTTCGCTACTCTGCGTAGCATTTTGTTTATAAGTTAGCATTATTATTTAATGCCTTGTCTACTATTATTATATTGATATAATTTTTGAAGTCAACTAAATTTACACACAATTTTTAATTTGTCAAACATTTTGCTCTTTTATTCATTTTCTCTAATAATTATGTCGTTTGCTTCGTCATATCTGTATGTAACATAGCCGCCTTGCTCTTTCACATACTCTAAATGGCTTGTCTTGGCTCTATATTCGTCAAAATCTTTATAAAGCCCGTCGTCTAATGCTTCGTCTAGTTCTATAATCGGTTTATTGTTTATTAAGTCCCAAACGGTGTCGCTTTCTTCATACTCATAACAACCATACTCAAATTTACAATCTCTCATAATCTCTCCTTTTAGCCTTTATTTGATAAATTTTAATCGTTTGCTTCAAAATATAATGCGTATTTTGCAAATCGTGTCTTAAATGCAACATATACGCTAAACTCAAAATCAAGTTCCAAACCTAGCAAGCGTTTTGCAACTTCGGGTATGTATGTATCGCCTACAAATGCTTTAAATTTTTTATAAGTTGTAAACCTATAAAAGTTTTGCCCGTCGTGTTCCAACACAATACTTACTTCGCCCTTTCCGCAAATTGCATTTATTTTGTTTGCATTTTCTAATGTTCTAAATACTTGTTTTAATTTCATAATCTTATATCTCCCTTTTAGTAAAATAAGAACACTTGTTCGTCTTTTACACTAACAATTATAGTTATATAATTTTTGTTGTCAACTAAATTTATATAGTTTTTAGAAAATTTTTAAGAATTTTTTTAAGACAATTTTTTAGGGTATAATAACCGTTAAAGGTGGTGTGAAAATATGCACGATAAAATCATATTAAAAAAACAGGCTGCCGACGCTTTAATAGTTAAGGAAGTGCAACACGGCGAAGTCAAAACACAATCTTTTATAGACGGCAAAGCGGGGTATATTGATCGCAAAGACATTAAACGGCTTGGCTACTCTAATTTAGACGAATATATCACGGCATTAAAGAAACAAGGCTATACGCAAGTATAAAGACGGGACAACTTCTCGTCTTTTTTATTTATAAAAATAACTTCTTTTATTATTTATTATTGATATGAGAATTAAATATATATTGATATATACATATACAATGACAATGACAGTATCGTGGGCGTATCGTGGGGCGTATCGTCCCCGTATCGTGTTTTGCCCACAAAAAAACAAGCAAAGGTT